>CAZMXB010000838.1:0-1500 GCA_964569855.1 uncultured Rhodoferax sp. | reverse complement strand
GCGAAGATTTACCGCATTGAGGGGCGGGCAGCGTGAACGAAGCGCAAGTGAAAGCGCTTCTCAAGAAGCGAGCCTATCGTGCACTTTGCATGGCCCGTGTGACACCAGAACAAAAACTGTTGGCTGCTATTGTCGATCAGGCAATTGATGATTACGACAGGCCGCATGGCGATCAACGCAGCGCGATCAGCTTGCTAAACAGTTGGTATCCCCAATGGCGCGCCGACAAGATTCAGATTGAACAGCATTTGCTGAAACTTGAGCGCGAAGCGGTGTCTGCATGAGAGTCCGTGCCCGGATAGACCGCAATCAGCCTGAAATCGTCTCAGGGCTGCGCAAAGCTGGTGTGGTGGTGCATTGCACTCACCAGCTAGGCGGCGGCTTTCCTGACCTGTTTTGCAACTATCGTGGGCGCATTTTCGGGTTTGAGGTTAAAGACCCACTACAGCCGCCGTCAGCGCGAAAGCTGACAGATGATGAGCAGGCATTCCACGACAACTGGAATAGCTCAGGGCAAACGATTTACACAATACACAGCGCAGAAGAAGCAATCAACATCATGGTGGAGCAGACGCGGTGAACTATTACCCGTTTCATATTGGCGACTTTGCCGCTCACACATCGCATTTGTCATGGGAAGAAGACATAGCCTATAGACGCATGCTCGATTGGTATTACCTTAATGAAAAAGCTCTGCCTGCGGAAGCATTGAAGATTGGCAGATTGATTCGCATGCCGAAGTCAATCGCTACGGTTGAGTCGATTCTTTCGGAATTTTTCGTGTTGTCTGACGACGGCTGGCACAACAAACGCGCTGACGCAGAGTTAACTGCGATGCTCTCAAAACAAGAGCAACAAAACACTAAGGATGCGCACGAAAGCGAGCGTATGCGTCGTTTCCGAGAACGCAGAGCTGCAATGTTTGCGGCGTTGCGGGAGGTAAATATTGTCCCGGCGTGGGACGTTCCAATTAAGGAACTGCAACACCTTTTCGACGTTAACTGCAACGCACCTGCAACGCACCTGCAACGCGAACAGGTTGTAACCTGCAACGGCGATGCAACGGCTATACCAATACCAACACCAACACCAGTATTAACAGTAGATAAATCTACTGGCGACAAGTCGCCCGCCGATCCGATTTTCGGAACCGGGCTGAAATTCCTGACCGGCAAAGGGTTGGACGAAAAGCTGGCAAGGTCATTCCTCGGGAAACTTCGCAAGGATGCCGGGGACATCGTGACGATACGGGCATTGAGCGATGCGGTAGCCAACGACATCAGCGACCCGATCCCATGGCTGACCAAGGCCACCAAATCGCCGTCAGCCGTACCGGAGCGCAAGCCATGGAATTAAACGACGCACTGCGGGCAAAAGGCATTTTGCTCGACAGCTACCGGGATGGTGAGCACGTTTGCCGGTGCCCGGAATGCAGCGAAACGCGGAAGCCGGAAAACCGAAATAAGCGGGTTCTCTCGGTGAAATTGGACAGCAAGGGCG
>CAZMXB010000837.1:0-1501 GCA_964569855.1 uncultured Rhodoferax sp. | reverse complement strand
ATGCGATGAGCGTGCGCGAACAATTCCCGGCGGCGGTCGACTTCCAGACCGCCAACACCCGCCCCGAGTTTCAAGGCGGCATTTTGTCGTGCACCACATTTGGCGTCACGTCCGCCCTGGAGGCCATGGCCGACCGCGCAGGCCACCCGGTGCAGCTCTCGCCGCGTTGGCTCTGGTACTACATCGATAAAACGCGCCTGAGTGTTGAGACTGTTGTGGCCACCGTCAACCGCGTGGGCTTGTGCAAAGACGCGCTGTGCCCCTACGTGGCCGACCTGGAGCCGCCCTACACGGTGCACAACATCAACGAGCCACCAAGCCTGGCCGCCTTGATGGACGCGCAGGACACGGCCATAAAGATCAGTGTGGAGCGCATCGCTGGCAAGGACGGAATCATGCGCACCCTGGCGACCGGCCACGCCGTGGTATCGATCCGAACCAACCCCGGCGGCATAGAGCACTGCGAGGCCATCATCGGCTACGACGCAGACGGCTTCAAGGTCCACGGCTCTGGCGCATCAATCTACCAAGAGCCCTGGTGCAACTTGCCCGCCATGACCCAGCTCTACAAGCTGACCGGCCCCTGGGCGCCCGTGCCAGATCCGGATTACATCGAGGGCGACCTGCCCACCTTTGCCGACGGCGTGCTGACGCTGCCCCTGGTGGACGTTGCTACGCCATACCCCGAGCCATGGCTTCATTTTGCCAATGTGGCGCTGGCGTTTGATGACTACGGGGTAGTAGACGCCAACAGCGGCGACATCGCCTGGCAGGCCGCGCCCGTGTGGAACCCAGCCCGCGCGCTGCTGGCCATCCCCATTTTGATTTATGCCGGCAAACGGTATCTGCGGGTAAGCCTTACGAACCCGCGCGCCCGTGTTCTCTCCCATGAAATTGCAACCTGAAAGGCCAACCATGAAAACCTACCTCTCCACCGTGATCCTGTCTATCACCTGCTCCGCGCTGTTGGTGCTGGGCGGGTGTGCCACCGGCGACTACGCCATCTATGCGGACAGTCAAAGCAAAATCGAGAGTGCTCGCCACGCTGCCGACGCTGAAAAATACAAGGCCCTTGCGGGCATTGCCGCCACCGGCAGTGATAGCGCCCGGGTGGCCGCAGTGATGGCCCTGGCGATGGGCAACCAGCAGGCTGCTGCACAGCCGCAGATCCGCGCGCCCGAGTCCAGCAACACAGCATTGCAGTGGGCCAGCATCCTGGTGCCCGGCGCAGTGCAGGCCTTTGGCATCAACGCCAACATGCATACGGCCATGCGCCAGTCTGACAACGCAACCGCAGTGGGCGTCAGTACCAACGGGGTTTTTGGCTCGATTGCCGGGCTAATTCAGGCGCCGGGCGCTGTGACCAATGTTGATCGCCACGACACCATCACCCCCGCGCCAGTTGTGATTACGCCCGTGGTGCCTGCACCGGTCATCACCCCGGTAGTGCAGATCGTGCCCGTGGTGCCCAAGTAGCGCCCGGCCCAACACCGGCCGCACC
>CAZMXB010000836.1:0-1504 GCA_964569855.1 uncultured Rhodoferax sp. | reverse complement strand
TGTCGTCGATCAGCTTCTTACCAGCGCCAAAGACGGCGTCTCCTGCGTCCTCGATGGGCGAGAAGATGTCGCGCTTGGGCGTCTTGCTCGCCGCATAAGCCTTCATCACACGGTCAACCACCTCGGGAGGCGTATTGTCTGGAAACACGTGGGTGGAGCCATCGGCGGCTATGGCGCGAACGGTCATTGGAGGCGGTTTCCTTCCGCGTCATAGAACACGTCGTTCGAGCCGCCGACAGCGGGCGGCCCCTTGGGGCGCAGGGGCGGAAGCTTCGGGCCA
This sequence comes from uncultured Rhodoferax sp., assembly GCA_964569855.1. GTDB lineage: Bacteria > Pseudomonadota > Gammaproteobacteria > Burkholderiales > Burkholderiaceae_C > Allorhodoferax. The sequence continues at coordinate 1,224 of CAZMXB010000836.1, read as the reverse complement.
CCCTTGGATATATCGGGTTGCGGCAGGTGTTCGGCGGAATAGCCACCCCACCAACGGTCAAAGGTCATGCCCTGCGGGTTTAGGGCCGATGGAGAGCCGAGGTGTTCAGTCCAGGTCCGCAGCGCCGCTGAATAGGCGGCCTGGCGCTTTGCGAGCCAGGTCTGAGCCTCGGCAACCTGCTTATTGCGCGCCTGTGATGCGTTGGGATCGTACTGCATCGTCTTAAGGAAAACGACGTCGCGGTCCGATAGCGGCCCCTTGAGCTGGCCGACCGTACCCAGGGCCCCTTGGTTGCCGAGGCCGGTCATGGCTTCGAGGTTGTGGGTCTGTTTTTCGTCGGGGATTGCGCCCAAGCTCAGGGCATGGGTGAGCCCGTTGCCCATCATTTTGCCAGCGTCGCGCCGGATATCGCCGAGGAAGCCCGTGGGGGTGTCCGGGATGAGATCCTTGGCGGTATTGGCGATCTGCTCGTTGCTGTACGCCTGCTCTTCAATCGCCGAGGCTTCGTCCAGCTTCTTGATGTCAGACTTCGCGCGCCACTGGCCGAGCGTGTCCTGATACTTCTTGGTGTCCTGGGCGGCGTCATAAGCGCCGACCGGCTCCCACGAGCCCGGATCGGCGGGATTGCCGCCCTTGAAGCGGTGACCGTCCTCGACGCTGCCGATAGCCGGCGGTTGGATAGGCATCAGCTCCCCCCGTACTTCTTCCACGGCGCGCCACCTGTTGACGCGCCCTTGGCCCCCTGCCGACCTTCACGGTCGCGGGCGACACCAAGCTGACCTTGAGCGACGCCAACACGCGCCTTCGCCGTCGCGTCCTGATTACCGTAGTGGCTCTCCAGGATATCCATCCGGCGGCGGTCCAGGTCGGCGCGGTCGCGGTTATATCGCTCGATCTCCGCCGCACGAGCCTCCGCCGTCTTCTCCCGCTGGGTCTGCGGACGCTCGCCGGTCCAATGGATACCATCGCCGTCCTTGATGTAGGTCGCGCCATCCGAGATGCCGTATTCGGGCTCTTCGCCGCGAATGAGACCTGTCGTCGGCGCGATATCCACACCCTCCAGGCTGGCGCTTGCGAGTGGCGCCAGGAGGGACCGCAGGCTCATCCGAGGCTGCGGCAGGCGCTGACCATTGGGTTTCGGTCCCGCGAGTGGGTTCCCGTCCTCGCCGGGTCCAATGCCGTTGAAGCCTGGCTGCGGAACCGATGTCGGGATAGAAGCCGCCT
>CAZMXB010000835.1:0-1507 GCA_964569855.1 uncultured Rhodoferax sp. | reverse complement strand
GACACTCTCCCAAAAAGTGTGTAAGTTAAAAAGTTAGGGCTTGGATTTATAATCTGAGCCTTTGTTCAAATATAAGCATAAATTGATTGAGTACAATTCCCCAATCTCTGATAGGCATAGTCCATTTTTTAGTAGCTTCTCGTAAGGCGAGAAACACTGACTTCAAAACGGCATCATCATTAGGAAAAGACATTTTATTTTTGGTGTATTTTCTTATTTTTCCGTTAAGATTTTCGATTAAATTGGTGGTATAAATGATTTTACGGATTTCCACCGGAAACTCAAAAAACACTGTCAATTCATCCCAATTGTCTCGCCAGGATTTAATTGCATAGGAATATTTGGATTCCCATTTTGCAGCAAAATCCTTCAAAGCGGCTTCTGCTCCTTGTTTTGTGGGAGCGTTGTAAATATGCTTCATGTCTGTTGTAAAGGCCTTTCTATCTTTCCATACCACATATTTACAAGCGTTTCTAATTTGGTGAACTACGCAGATCTGAGTTTGGGATTGTGGGAAAACAGAGCGGATTGTTTGGGTAAATCCATTGAGATTATCTGTTGCCGTAATGAGAATATCTTCTACACCACGAGCTTTCATATCGGTTAAAACGCTCATCCAAAAACTGGAACTTTCATTCTTTCCAAGCCACATTCCGAGAATTTCCTTTTTTCCATCGCGTCTTAAACCAACAGCAAGATAAATGGTTTTATTAATCACTTTTGAGTTCTCGCGGACTTTAAAAACAATTCCATCCATCCAAACAATAAGGTATAAATCCTCTAATGGTCGGTTTTGCCAGGCTACAATTTCACCAGAAATAGCATTTGTTATTCGGGAAATTGTGGAAGTAGAGACATCAAAATCATACATTTCTTTGATTTGATCTTCAATGTCACTCACACTCATTCCTTTGGCATAAAAAGAGATAATAATGTTTTCTAAACCATCAATGATATTGTGCCTTTTCGGAACCAAAACAGGCTCAAAGCTACTTTCTCTGTCGCGTGGAACTTTAATTACTTCCTCACCAAAAGACGTCTTTATCTTCTTAGTTTGGTGGCCATTGCGATAATTTCCTTCTTTGGTATTTTGATGTTTTTCCGTATCCAGATGGCCGTCGAGTTCGGCTTCGAGCATGTGTTCTACGGCTCGTTTGTGCATAGTTTTGAAGAAAGAGCTTAAGTCTTCTCCTGTCTTAAAGGATTTGTAGAAATCCTTGTCGTTTAACAATTCTTCTTTGTCGATCATAACTGTATAAAGTTTAAAAATAGTAAAAGTTATTTCCGTAAAATTTTAGAGCTTTGAGGGCTCAAATTTTCCAGAATAACTTTTCAACTTACACAGTTAGTGAGATACTACCGCACAATAACCGCCTCCATGAATATAAATAACCACCTCATTAGGCTTTGCATTTTCAGGCTCAAGCCAATAACAGTTTAGGTTACTTATTTTTTCTTCACTAATCTTTACACTTTCTACAGAAGGATAAATATTTCCTACACCATC
>CAZMXB010000834.1:0-1509 GCA_964569855.1 uncultured Rhodoferax sp. | reverse complement strand
TTCTCGCCCCCAACGAAGCGCCGGAAGGGTTCATTGCGGTACTCAAAAGCGATGTGGCAAATGACGGCCTTGGCAACATCTGCCGCGCATGTGACTGGCGCAGTGCGTGCAACGGCTTTGAACACCGCTGCATGCCCTACGCGATTATCAGCAGCAGAGACGGGCGCGAACTCAAACGCCAGGACGGTTGCAGCGTCGTCTTCAAGCGTCGCTTAAGCACCGACGAAGTGCCAAGCCTCTAAGCCGATTCACGCAGCATTGACACCCTGACTTTTCTAGAAGACGAAGTATCGGTTAGCTCATGCCGAGGCTTTGTCACGTCCGCAATTTACGTCCACTTTTTTAACAACACGGAGAAGACCATGACCAACAACCAAGACACCCAAGCCGACACGGCGCAAGCAAAGCCGCCATTGACCATCATCACCAACGCCGTCGCCAAATTTCAATTTGGGCAATGCGTGGCCACACCGGGTGCGCTGACACTGCTGGAGCAAACCGGATTCAGCGCAGCATTCCTGATCAACCGCCATCTTCATGGTTCGTGGGGTGACATGTGCAATGAGGATGCTGAACTGAATGAAATGGCACTGAAAGACGGCTCCCGGATTATGTCGGTATACCGATTGGTTTCGCCCGAGAAGTTGAAAGCAACACCGCAATCAAAGCGTTCTGACTTGCCAACCGTATGGGTGATTACCGACGCTGCTGACGATGATGGAATCAGGCGCTGCACCACAATTTTGCGCCCGGAAGATTATTGAAATGACGGCGCGCAAATCCAAAACCAGTGCTGTCGTTTCGTATCGGTTCCAACGCTACTTTCACACACTGCAAACCGGGCACTACCTACTCAAAAAATCCAAGCGACAAGACCCCGTGAGGGTGTTCTTTCAGCAGGGCGATATTGATGGGGCATGTGGCATCCATGTGTTTGCCGCCGTCATGGTTTTGTTTGACCTTGCCAAGAGTGTTGCCCTGCAAGACATGCCCAAGCGAAAGTACGGTGTGCCAGCCGAAGTCTGGGCGGTTTTTCAGCACACGTTTTTCACTGGGGTTCACGCGCATGAATTCGTGACGTTGGTTGACTCCCTTAAGCTGCCATTGAACTTGACGCTGCGCGAAAGCAAAGACGGCGGTCTAGACCGCTGGGTTGTGGACTGTTTGATGCGCGGAGAGCCCGTTGCCATCGTGACGGCCTCCGCGAAGAATTCAAAGTTCAAGCACTGGTCATTGGCTCTTGGAATAGAAGGCTTGGTGACAGGACGTAAAACCAGACCAGACACGATCTTGATGCTAGACCCATCGGCCAGCGAGCCAAGCTACAGACCACACAACGCAAGGCTTCGCGTGCCGATCACTGGCCCCGGTAGCCGTGCCGGAAAGTCAGCCGACGAACTGAGCCAGTCGCCCAAAAGTAAAGCCACGAGCAAGCCCATTCATTGGCTGTACGAGTCCGGTGACTTTGCCACGGAGCAAGTGCGCTTGGTGTCAGCGGTTCGGTTCAGG
>CAZMXB010000833.1:0-1510 GCA_964569855.1 uncultured Rhodoferax sp. | reverse complement strand
GAGAAACTTAACATTTCTCCTTCTGGCAATCACCTGCAGCACTTACTCGGCAAGAGCAGAGGAGGCGAAGTCAACAAGCCCGACCACAACCGCATCTTCGTCAAATGCCTCGGCGTCGCCAACACCTAGCTCTGCAGTGGCAAGCAACGGCAGCAAAATTGAAAATCTCATCAAAGAACGCTACCTCCTCTACCACCAGACATTGCTTAAGGCCAACAGTTTTGACGAACTAGCACCATTTCGCTCAAGCAAGAGAAAGGCTGAACAACAAGAGAAGGAAAGACAAGCTCAAGCCAAAGACGAAGAAGCCGGCAAGAAAATGATGGCCGGACTATTTGCCATGGTAAAAGCAATGGAGCCACGCAACGTCACTGTTACAGCCGTCGTGGTCAACGGCGACTCGGCAGTGCTCAGCGTCAAAGCCAGCGACTCTGGTGAATTTCCCGACGCCATGACAAAGGGATTCGGCAACATGGCCAAGAGTGTGAGCACCGCTCTCGGTGACAAGACTACGGCCAACAAACCGATGCGAAGCACCACTACCGGCAAAATTAAGATGGAAAAGGAAGACGGTGCTTGGATGGTGGGAGAAGAGAGTTGGTCGACAAACGTAACCAATCTTACCCCGGCCCAAGAAGCCCAGAGAAATGTTCAAGAAGCGCAAAAGAAAAGCCTGAGCGCCTGGTGCTCACCGGCAGCATCAATGGCATTTCCGCAAAAGCCAGCAGCTGGACGCATTCATGGCCAGCCGTTTGTAGTGGAGAATGCCGAAATTGCCAATGATATGTTGACTATCCGCCAGGGCCGTGACTTCTTCGCCGACCGCGAATTTGTCATATTTCTCTTTGGCCTTGACGGAAAACTTGCAGGGCAACAGGTTGTAGTAAAAGATGGCGCCCCGGTGGGCAAGACCAGCTGTCACGTGCATATGAAGTGGCGGGTTGCTGGAAAGGACCTACCAGAGACAGCTATGTTTATGCCAACCGATGGCTACGGCATTCGTATCGCCTTTGGACAACTAGACCCCAAAACCGGCTTGCTCCCAGGCTATATTGTGCTGCGCATGCCAGACAAAGAACAGAGTTTTGTCCAGGGTTATTTCTACGCCAAGCGGAAATAACCTAACCCAACTAAAATCGGGGCAATGGCCTCTAGGGCATAGCGCTGGCCTGAGGCGAAGAAGAAGAAGAAGAAGAAGAAGAATCGGGCGGAATCAGGCTAGCCTGACCTGTAGATTGCAAAAAACGCGCAAACGAACCTTTGTAGTCGAATTCGTCGTCTCTATCGGTTGGTTCAAACTCAGCTAGTTTCTGCTCTACCTAAGAAGCTCGAACCGGCAGTGTATTCTGAAAAACGCCAGCGGCATTAAAATAAATAGCTTGCTCAATACTAGCGTTTATCGAACCATCCGGGTTCGGGGTAAAAACATGAATCTGCTGTGTTTGAAAGCTCTTAATGATGCGGTGAGTTTTGATGTTTTCGCAAATCATTAAAGCGAAGTAGCGCATCA
>CAZMXB010000832.1:0-1519 GCA_964569855.1 uncultured Rhodoferax sp. | reverse complement strand
ACTCGTGCTGCGTCGTATTGATCTGACAATCTCCATCGCGTGTCCAGACCGCCTTGGAAGCTTCCTCCACGAGGGCCTTGCTGAAGATCGTAGACATCTTGGCGTAGACGCGTTTCATGGTAGCCGTCTTGACTTTGCGCTGAAAGAGCGAGGAGAGTTTGAGCGATCGCGGGACTTCCTCGCCACCGTTGGCTGCGAGTGAGACTTCGTAGATGAAGTGTGGGACCTTATGCACAGCGCGCCCGCTGTGTTCAATGTCGTGCTGCTGAATGACCTTGGCAGTATAGTTTACGACATCGTTGGTACGGGACATGAACACTGGTCGGTCTTCTGGTGTAAAGTCCGCAGCGAGTTGATCGCGCGTACAAAAGTTCCATTGCTGGGTCGCGAACGATTCAAAGTCCACCTTGTTCTCTCGCATGCGAGAAAGAAAATCGTAGAACTCGGGATCGTCTTTATACCTGAAACCATATAGCATAGGGACGGGTACGACGTATCGCAAGAAGATGGGCGACTGCAACACCGGATACTGCTTCTGCTTGGCATCGGAGATGATCTCGAGTTGGGAAAAGTCGCCCATGATAAGCACCTTGACCCCACCGAATAAATTGTGTTCGGGGTTGAGCTCACAGAAGGCCGCGTTGATGCGTTCGAATTGTCGCATGGAAGTCATGGAGATCTCGTCAATGATCAGGATATCTGGCAGCTTTATCCCTGATTTGTCTTTGCGATTGAGAGAGGACAGGTACGATTCGATGGTGCGACCTCCGATGTTCTGGGCTGCGACGCCAGTGTGTGAGAGACACAGAACGTCTAGCTCCTCATGTTCCTCGATGAACGACTTGATCACGTGAGACTTGCCGCAACCTCCAGGGCCAGCAAACCACAGAATGCTCTTTGTGTCTTTGTCGTTGATAAAGTCTACCATGAGGCTGACAAAGTGGTTGCGGCTGCGGATCCCATAAGTCTCGATGTCTTCATTGTCTTGGCGTACGGGTGAGGCTTCAGCGACCTGAAAGTGTCGCGTCTCAGCGTCGGCGATTTCGTGAGCTCTGTAGTGATCGGCAGCGTCCTTCACATTGATTTCGCTGTTGCATCGGTCGCAGACGCTGCGCAGTCCACTCTTGGCGTTGGGATCCTTAGAGATCTGACCTGCAAAGTATACCATGTAATGCTTGTTCGGGATATGCAGCAGGATCTTGATATTACGGTATTTGTAGTGAGTGGTCTCGTGACGCGGAGAGACGTGATCGGAAAAAGCTGTGCCATCGTAGACCTTGAGTTTGAGTTCGATACCGTGCATATCGCAAAACTGAAAGGCCTTGCTAACAGGAACATAAGCTTCAGCGCCCAAGCCGATGGAGGACTTGAGTGTGCGTGCATTTCCGAGAGACTTGAACCAATTTTTAGTGACAGTGTTGACGAGGGTGAAGAAGACACAGCGGAAGAAGCAGACATTGCCACCTCTGCGAAGGTAAGTCATAGTTGTTGGCGGGTTGGAGCCAATGATGGTTTCAGA
>CAZMXB010000831.1:0-1531 GCA_964569855.1 uncultured Rhodoferax sp. | reverse complement strand
GTACGTACCAGCCCCAGGTCGCTACCGGCATGGGGCTCGGTCAGGCACATGGTGGCCAGCCACTCGCCAGTGGCGATTTTTTCAAGATACGCTGCCTTGAGCGCCTGACTGCCGTGGTGTTTGAGGCACTCGTAGGCACCGTGCAAGAGGCCGGGCGCCATGGTCCAGCCGTGGTTGGCGGCGCTGAGCATTTCATACAGCGTGGCTTCCAGCACGGCGGGCAGTCCCTGGCCACCGTCTTCGGTGGCGCAGGCCAGTGCGGGCCACCCCGCTTGCCAAAAGGACTGGTAGGCGTCGCGAAAGCCGGGTGGCATGGTGACCTGGCCGTCGACCCATTGGGCACCAACTTCATCACCCACCCGGTTCAAGGGTGCCACCACGGCGCCAACAAACTTGGAGGACTCGTCCAGCACCTGGCGCAGCAGGTCAGCGTCCAGGTCGGCGTATGGCGTCAGCGCCTGCAGCTGCCCGGGCGCCCGCAGTACCTGCGTGAGGATGAATGCCATGTCATCGGTACGGGGCTGGTAGTAGTTCATTTTGCTATAGTTGTGATAGCTGCTTGTGCATATTTCACGAGGGCTGGAGGTCGATCTGGCTTTGATGTTTTGGGCTGCAGCCGCTAGGCTGCCACCGGCTTGCGGGCCGCGCCCAGGTAGGTGTCGATGACGCGTGGGTCGGTTGCCAATTCCCGAGCCGGACCGCTCAGGGCCATGTCGCCCATCTCCAGCACATAACCGTAGTCGGCCGTCTCCAGCGCGGCGCGGGCGTTTTGCTCGACCAGCAGCGTGGTCACGCCGGTGCTGCGCAAAGCGTCTATGGTGCGAAAGATTTCCTTGACCACCAGCGGCGCCAGGCCCAGGCTGGGTTCATCCAGCATCAGAAGGGTGGGGCGCGACATCAGCGCGCGGCCCACGGCCAGCATTTGCCGCTCGCCGCCCGACAGCGTGCCCGCCGCCTGCGTGCGCCGCTCTTTCAGGCGGGGAAAGAGCTGGAACACTACGTCCATCTGTTCGCGCCAGGCCTTGTTGCCCAGACGCACCTGGCGGAAGGCACCCAGGATCAGGTTGTCTTCCACCGGCATGCTGCCAAACAGTTCGCGTTTTTCGGGCACCAGCGCAATGCCCAGCATGACGCGTTCTTCCAGCGACAGGCTGCTGATAGCCTGGCCGTTGAATTCAATGCTGCCCTGCGCTGGCAACACACCCATCAGCGCATTGAGCAGCGTGGATTTGCCGGCACCGTTGGGGCCAATGACGGTGATGACGCTGCCCTGCGGTGCCTGCAGGTCGATGCCGTGTATCACCTCGGCCCGGCCATAACCGGCGCGCAGGCCTTTGACGACCAAAAGGGGTTCTTGTTGCTGTACTGGCGGGCTCATGGTGTTGGTAGTCTTTCAGTGTTCCACGCCCAGGTAGGCGGCGCGTACCTTGGGGCTTTGCTGCACTTCCTGCGGTGTGCCATCCATCAGCTTGGTTCCGAACTCCATGACCACGATGTGGTCGGTCACGTCCATCACCAGGTCCATGTCGTG
>CAZMXB010000830.1:0-1532 GCA_964569855.1 uncultured Rhodoferax sp. | reverse complement strand
CTTTGCCAGAGGGCCATGCTTATGCGTCCAGGATGCGGAAGCCCTTTTGTGGGGCGCCGTAGCCGAAGCCAGCTTCGCAATCAGCCCATGCTGCAAGGCTGTTGTTGTTCTGCACGTTCACATCGTCCGGGCCGCCCGAACTGCGCTTGACCGTCATCGGGCGCGGCATGCGCACAACCACGGGGCGGTCGACGTTGCTGTTGTTCAGGAACAGGTAGTAGCGGTTCGCTGCCTGTGGATCAAGCGTTGCCCCGGTGTCGATGTCCACACCGGCCAGAAGCTCTGGCACGGTGCGCACGATGGCGGTGCTGGTGACGGTGATCGACTCGCTGGCAGCGGTCTGCCCGGCGGTGATCTCTTTTGCTTGGAACGTGCCAGGCGCGCCACCATTGCCGACGCCGAACAGCTTGGCGAACTTAATATGCATCGCGTCGGTGGGCACCCAGATCTCAGGCTTGCCCATGGTGGTATTGGCAAGGTAGCCATTGGGCGCTTTGATCTGCATGATCGCGTCCTTCAGCGCCGCCCAGCCCGTATCAGAGATCTTAAACGTAAGATCATTGGAGAACGTGCCACGTTTTTTCACCGTCGGGTCGATGATGTGGGCCGTGTTAAACATCGACAGGCCGTCAAAGATGCTGACGCCGTTCTGCTGCAACAGGTTCACCACGCGCCGCAGTGGGAAGCGGGTAAAGTAGTTGGTCGCGCCCTCGGTAAACTGCAGAAAGATCTTGTACGGATCGCTTGTCGAGCTGACGGGGATGAATTCCTGGTACAAGTCCCAGCGGCTGTAGGGAATCTCAGCGACCTTCACCTTGCCGGACTCGCCAAAGTCGCGCGTGCCGGTCAGGGACTTGGCCTGCTCTCGGAACGGAGAGAGACGCATCCAATACTCGATCTTATCGCCCGCCTGATAGTCAAAGTAGGCGATTTGACCGGTCAGCGTCTGCTCGAACATCTGCTGCGGGTTAAGCCATGCGGTGTTGATTTTTCGGATCGCAGCGTCAAGCTTGCCCTGCGTTGCTGCATCGATCCCGGTTACTAAATCGGCCATGTTAAAGTACCTTTGTGCGTCGAGATAATAGGGTTAGTCGATGCGAACACAGACAAGGCCGGTATACGCGCCGGAGCGCCCGATCTCGTCGATGACGATTGGCAGTAGCTGGGCAGCGCCAACGGGCGCGCTCGAAATAGTCACGTTGTCGAGCACCAGCCCGACGCCGGGAACCATGGTGTCATCCAGCGGGTTGGTCGTGTCGTTAACCAGCCAGATGCGCCCATAAGCAAACTCGCTCTTGTCGATGGGGATCGTCTGGTCGGTAGATGCGTTCGCGGTGTTGTCGAGGTCAAACATGCTGACGCCCAACAGTCGGATGCGCGGAACTGCATTAAGCGATTGAACGCCCGCAATGCCCGCGCCGGTGCCACCCGGAAACACGTTGATGCGCTGCGAAGCAACGGCATGAGCTTGCACAGCGGCAACGACCTGGTTTGCCGTTGTGGTGCCACTGACGATGGTGATTACCACAGAG
>CAZMXB010000829.1:0-1533 GCA_964569855.1 uncultured Rhodoferax sp. | reverse complement strand
GCGCTGTCTATGCGTTCCGTGCTCTTCGATGAACGCACATGGTCTGTGTAGTAGCTCACCGCGTTGACTGCCCTCCACAGCGTTCCCTTGGCGGTAGCAATGTCCTGACCACGTGCCGATCTGTAAAGGCACATCAATTGGTAGACCTCCCTGCCTTTAGCGCCTGACATCGGTTTGCTTCCCATTTCATCGGGTGGTACGAACAGACTCTCGAAGAACTTTTGCGCCGACGAATCTGTCAAAGTGAGTATGGCCATCGGGTTGACCTGCATCAGGAAATTCGACCAGGCTTCGTCAATCAAACCCAGGGACTCTTTGACGCTGTCATGGTCAAACTTCTTGCTGTGGTCTATCTTCAGGTGTCGACGCCGGTTTGCGGACATATCGTTGAACGCAAACCCCAAGGTATTTTGGCAAACCACCCGGATGCTGGTGAACGACACCGTGGTGGCCAAAGTTTTGTCGCATGACGTCGCAAGAAGCACGTAGGCACCAAGTTGGTCGGCCACGTTTCCTGCAATGTTGGCCACCATGCCGGTCCTGGCCAGTGCCCAAACCTTCCGACCACCATCCAATGCTCTTGCAGTTTCCAGCGTGTAATGTCGCTGGGCGACAAGATCCCGGTAAAACTCCAGTACCTCGGCCGGCTGCACAACCTGGTAGTCTGCTGAGACGACCGACAACGCTGCACCGGTGTCGTCGCGGGTTAATACGAACCGCTTTGGCATGATTCGAGCTCTGCCCCCAAATTCATACTGCACCGGCACCATCTGTATCCTCCAATCCAATCGGGCGGCCCGCATCCAAACCTCGATGGATTGCCCCGGCGGGAGCCTTTCTCCAAGCTCGTGCCAGGGCTCAGCGCCCAGGTAGGCCATAGCGGGTTTACCGGTCGATTCATCAATATCGTGGCTCATGGAGGCTTCCTGGTAAGGTCCCCACACATGGATGCCCGCTCGCTCCCGCCAGTCAGTGCCGGCAACGATTCATCCTGCGTTGGGATCTCCATCTTCGCGAGCCACAGGCGCAAGGGGTGACACTGTGACGCTGCAATTGCATACAGCCGCTGGTTTCTGCGGGTAATGCTGGAATTGCCGTGAGAATGTGGTGATGCAAAAACTCAGTGCCGCCAACAAAACCGCGATCAGGCACTACGTTAAAACCGGCGACTACGATGCCAATGATCTGAATTGGCCGGGGCAAAACATCTTCGAGGCTTTGACCACTGCCGATCGCGCGATGCGAGCGGGACTCATTGAGGCGGTGCTGAAAAGAGCGCCAACGAGTATGCAGTTGCCGACACCCCCCCTAGAAAACCTGGTGGAGCTGACACGCACCAAGGTGCAGCCAATGGTCAACGGACTATTTCCCGAGGTTGAGCGGGCTATCGTCATGAAGGCGCTGGAGACATCGGTCATCTTTTTGACACCAGAAAACATTGAGAGCGTTTTGCGCACTTCCCCCTGGTTGCACACTATTTGGGATCTGGCCAATATGTATTTGCTTCAGCGCGGGGCGCAACCCTTGTCTCCC
>CAZMXB010000828.1:0-1533 GCA_964569855.1 uncultured Rhodoferax sp. | reverse complement strand
TGTGTTAGGCGCTCCTGTCTTAGTCCGTCCTTTGACAACCTCAATCCTCATCATCTGGGTCTAAGTTATCCCACGGGTCGTATAGTTCGCGGTCTAATTCATCATCAAGCGTATTTTTCATCATTCCTCCAATAAAAAACCCACGCTAGGTGGGTTAATTAATCTCTCTTTGCCTAAACTTGACGTTGTGTTCATCACCAAACGCCAAGCACCAAGTACAAAAATCTGCACAGTCTTTAACATTTAGCGAGCTTGTACGCTCAAAAATAATGTCAAAGCCTTTGCCATCTAAAGCAGGTATAAGTTGCGGTTGTTCGTTCTTTTCGCGCAACCATGCAGCCATGCACAAGCGTTTCCACGTCACCACATCAAACGATTGACCATGCCATTTAACCTGTTTTGCAATATCAGTTAAAACAGCATGGAGTAGGGCATTTTGCAATATGCTTCGAGTCTGTCTTTTTGGACGTATAAGCAACTCTAAAGGTGTGCCGAGTTGCTTATATTTGAGCCAGTTTTTTGAGAGTATTTCGGTTGCATGATGCAAAATGGCAGGGTTGTTAATGATGATTTGTTTTGATGTTGTCATTTAACCTCCGCCATTAGCTTATCGTAATACTCACATGCAGCCATGACTTTCTCAACAATCATTTGCTCTTTGGCTTCATCGCGCTGATACGCAATAGAACGCACTCGCCTTGTTTCGTCTATGTGACTAACAATATGTAATTCGGGTTGTTCGTACCCGATTAAATCTTCGGGCGTATCAACTAAGCAAAAATCCACAATGGCATTTTCTCGGTTATACAGCCACATATAACCTCTCATTTGCCATTCATAGTCATTCGGCACGTCATCAGCAAAAAAAGGGAAGGTGTCAATTGACCAAGATGTTTTAATGTCGCGTACAGTGTCAATCGTTAGAATGTCACACTCGCCAGTTATATAGTCGTTATTAACGCGGCCAACGTGCTTTGTATAACTGCTAAATGTGTACAGGTTAAGCAAGTCGATGCTGTCTTGCTCGCAGCGTACGCCTTTCTCCATCGCCTTTGATGTGATTTTTTTACGCACACCAAAGATGGCTTCTTTGGCCATGTCTTTAACTAATGACTTGGCGGTTTCTGACAATTCGTTGTTCTTTTTAGATTTTGGTTGAGTCATCAATAACTTGAGACTGCTACAGCGTATTAGCATTTATTTTTTACTCCCAATAAAAAAGCCTCACTAGGAGGCTTTTGGTTGTTGTTTGGCTAAAAAGGTAAATCATCATCTAAATCTACTGGTGCTTGCCGTTGTTGTGTGCGTGGTGCAGGGCGTTCTTGCTGTTCGTAATGCTCGCTTTGCTGCTTCGCTTCATGCACAAACTCAAAGCTCACAAGTGTCCCTTTTAGGCTACTTTTGCCGTTGTACTCGTCAATATGCACATCATCGACACGGACAACAATCTGTTTGCCTTTCGTGAAGTATTGCACCACCTTTTCAGCCTGTGCGCCCCACATTGCTAGGTTTAACCACTGGCTTTTCTTGTTC
>CAZMXB010000827.1:0-1536 GCA_964569855.1 uncultured Rhodoferax sp. | reverse complement strand
CGGAGTCGACGAATCCAGCGGCACCAGCTGGCTTCACTATAGGTAGGTACCCCTTAGGTAGTTTTAGCTCTTGCCTTAGCGCAGCATCTAATTTTGGATCCCTCCCCTTTGGCCCAACTGTCAGAGAGGTAGTGCCAGTAATTTCCCTAATTGTACTTTTGAGAGCCTTATCATCCCCAGCTTCAGCTGCATCTTGGACTTTCTTTAGTACTAATGGGTTGAGTGTGTACGCCTTTTCTGCCTTTATATCCGCGTTGATAATAGCCATTCTCTCTTCACTCGGTACAGAGGTAAGCTTTTTAATAAGTTTTGATTGTTCTTTTGCTTCAAACGATCCAACGCCAAGCCTATCTGGGGAGACACCCTTAGGTATAAGTCCTGGATGTTCGGCAAAGTATCCTTGGACACGTTTTGTACCACTTACAAGATCGTGTTGCATATCTAGGTACTGTTTAGCGGTCATATCTTTGAGTGGATTGAGCCTAGTATCGTGGTATGCAGTTAGGGCCTTTGCAGATGTATTTTCGGCTATGTAGTGTTCATTAGCTACTTTGGCTAGTCTTTCATAGTGACTCTTTTCTTTGCCCGAAAGATTAGCGATGAAGTTGTCTACAGTCTCGTTCCCCTTAAACTTGAGTTGATTTATAACCGATCCAGCGTCGTTATAAAGTACCTTAGTAGTTTTGTTTCCAGCTACCGTGAGCGCCTTAGTTGCAGCCCCCAGTGGACCACCCGGAATTAGAGAAGTCGCTGTCATCCCGATGTTTCCAACCTTACTCATATCGGTACTAGCGAGGCCAGTTGTATCTAATAGGTTCATTCCAGCACGACCCAGGAACTTAGTAGCACCCGACAATAGGCCGCCACCGGCATTAATTGCTTCTCTCTCGGCTAGACCCATACCGGGCAGCCCTATCTCTGCAGCAATACCCTTACCAAGGCCCTTTAATCCGTTACTATAAGCCCCCGCAATTGCCTCTTTCCCAGCAGTACTGGCAACCGTCTTCCCAACTGCCTGTTCAAGCCCTGTACCTAGTACTGACAATATCCCCACGTTGCCCATGAATTGTTTTCCATATTGACTCGCATCTTTGAGCGCGCCAGCAGAAGCTTCTGACTTCTTACTAAGCTCAGAAAACCCGTCATTTATAGCCTTCATCTCGTCGTCAAACTGCTTCTTATTGATAGATCCAGCTTGGAGCTTTTTCAAGGCATCGCTTGATCGTTTGGCAAGCTGAGCAGATATGACAGAGTTTTTACCTTGAACATTTATAGGGCCTAAGTTAAACCCGGTATCACGAATAGAGTTCGCAACCTGACGAAATTTAGAAAACGAGCTGTCAACTATACCTTGTTTGAAGCCGTTAAATATATCTCCGCCGATATTCCCAACGCTTCTACCAATATTTCCAAAGAAGTCCGGGCTCGCGGTGGGTGCTGGCCTATTGGGTGTGAGGTCAACATTTGCTGTCCCTGCTACACCATATGACTTGTACCCAGAGGCAGCTGAAAGCCCCTTATTAATATAATCCTGCG
>CAZMXB010000826.1:1210-1537 GCA_964569855.1 uncultured Rhodoferax sp. | reverse complement strand
GGTTCGAGATGCTCCGCCTTCGCGCGATGCGCTCCGGTGCGCCTCCTCACCATGGAGCAGCGTACCGACGCCCGCGGCAACCCCATCGGCAAGCCCACCCCGTTCGAGTATTTCACGGAAGACGGCGAGGTCGTGAAGGAGCGTTGGCTGTAAGCCCTCGCTTCTAGAGCTACGAGCGTAGGTTCGCCTGCGCTCTAGCTCGTCATCTATCACGTATCGTCCGAGACCTTCTAGAGAGGGGGAGAGAGCAATCTCTCCTCCTCTTCTTTTTGAACTCAAATCTCTATAAGGAGTAACCATGAAAATCACAGACACCACAGGACGGAC
>CAZMXB010000826.1:388-1200 GCA_964569855.1 uncultured Rhodoferax sp. | reverse complement strand
CGCCCTCGTCGCCAAGCCGGCAGCCAATGCCCGCTTCGGTGCCGATGTCGATTGGCTTCGCCCGACGCTCCACCAAGTCACCGACAGCACCAAGCTGTTCGTGCGCATGCCGGAGGGCCCTTTCGCCATCCGCGTCATGTCCAAGCACGCCACGCAGATGCTGGTGCACGTCAGCGGCAAGCTCGTCTTGCGCACGGACGTCGCATCCGGTTTGCAGTACCTGAAGAAGGACGGCAGCGGCGCCAATTTCGTGTTCGGCGTCGACAGCGACAAGAATGCGAATGCCACTGCGCCGTCTCTCACCGACGAAGAGCAGATCGCTGCCCTCTCGGCTCCCAAGGCCGATGTCAGCGCCAGCGATGAAGTTCAGCCCTCGCTGCTGGACGACATCACCGACAGTGGCGTTCAGCTGCCGCTCTTGGCCGATGCCACGCCTGACTCGGTGTTCATCGTCGTTCGCTTCGTCGACGACGAAGGCCCGGGCCTGAAGCCGCCGGCACAAGAATTCGAAGTCTGCTTCCAGATGAACAAGCCGGCCGAGCATGACGAGCTGGTTGCCACGCGCAACTTGCTGACCATGGTTCGACCCGCGCGTCTCATCGACGAGCAGGACGAGACCAGCTTCGAACCGCCCCAGAACCATCGCCCGACCTTCCATTGCACGTGCACTGGATGTACTCGCGGCGCCAACTAAGGAGGAGCCAGCTATGCCACTTTGCCAAACTTGCTCCACCAAGAGCACCCTGAACGTTCCTGGCGCCTGCCAGAAGTGCAGCGGCGTGGTGGTGCCGTAGATGCAGGCGCAGGGCTGG
>CAZMXB010000826.1:0-378 GCA_964569855.1 uncultured Rhodoferax sp. | reverse complement strand
AGTGCAGCGGTATCACCTCGCACTTCGCGCATGCCCTGTGCGATCCCTGCAGCACGCAGCTGGATGAATGCGAGTGGTGCCGTGCGCCTCTGCAGGCCGGCAGTTCCTCGCCCATCGCCAGCGCCGCCGGCGTCTTCTACACGACCTGTCGTGACAATGACAAAGGCAAGACCTTCAAGAACCTCAGCCGCGGCGAGCAGATCCATGTGATCCTGGCCGAAGATCAGTACGCCTGGAAGGAGTGGAACGTCAAGCGTCCGCTCAGCAACCAGTTCAAGCTGATCAGCCGCGGCCAGTTCACCCCCGACAACGGCAACCCGCAGTACGGTACTCGCGAGTTCGTCTTCGAGATCATCAACACGGGCCAGGCCTCCATCG
>CAZMXB010000825.1:0-1540 GCA_964569855.1 uncultured Rhodoferax sp. | reverse complement strand
TGAATAAGTATGCCAGAGGTGAAATTAGGTTCGGGAAAAAGTTTTGAATGTGCGCAAGGGGTAACAATTCTTGAGGCTGCAAATCAGGGAAAAATTACAATTCCCTATAGCTGCAAAACAGGTCGCTGCAGCACCTGTAAGTGCAGAGTAATCAGCGGTGAGACAAAAGCACTGGTCGCCGAACTAGGACTGACCGTAAGCGAAAAAGTTGAGGGCTGGATTCTTAGTTGTGCGCGCACGATCACTTCAGATGTGGTTCTAGAAGCTGAAGACTTGGGAGGTGTGGTTATTCCACCCGCAAAGACACAAGCCTGTCGTATCAGTATTCTGGAAAAACTGGCACGCATTGACGGTGCTCCTGCCGTCATCAGACCAGGAGGCACCTTGGTCACTGGAGAAGTTTGATGGCGTAGAGGTGCTACGCCTGAAAGCTCCTCGCACCAAAGATATTGGCTACGTTCGCCGGACCCTCGGTGAGTTCGCGATGCCGTTTGCCATGTTGCGGCAATTACGTAAAAGCCCATTGGCCAGTGAACAGTGGGATGGTGTGGTTTGGTATGCGCCATCGATTTTTCATGGCCCACTGGCTAGTGCCCTGAAAAAGAGTAGTGGCTGCAAAGGCTACCTGATCATTCGAGACATCTTCCCTGAATGGGCGGTTGACATGGGTCTGATGGGGCGAGGTCTGCCGTATCGATTTTTTGACGCCGTAGCCCGGTACCAGTATTCAGTAGCCGATGTGATTGGGGTGCAAACGCCAGGTAATCGCGGCTACTTTGACCGATGGCGACAACAACCGGGGCGTAAGCTGGAGGTACTCCAGAACTGGTTGGACAAGCCGGCGCAGGCTCGCTGTCCGATTCGCGTTAGCGAAACCCAATTAGCTGGCCGCAAGGTATTCGTCTACGCAGGCAACATGGGTGTTGCTCAGGGCATGGACATCCTACTCGACCTAGCCGAAAAATTGCACCACCGAACGGATGTCGGCTTCTTGTTTGTGGGGCGTGGCAGCGACGCCGCCCGGTTAAAGATCTCAGCCAAAGACCGGAAGCTGGACAACGTCCTGTTCTATGACGAAATCCATCCGGACGAAATCCCGGATCTCTACTCCCAGTGCAGCGCCGGCATCGTAGCGCTAGATCCAAAGCATAAGTCTCACAATATCCCCGGAAAGTTTTTGACCTACATGCAGAGCGGCTTGCCCGTGCTGGCCAATGTCAATGCGGGCAACGACTTGGCTCAGATGATCCGTGATGACCAAGTGGGCCAAGTGTGCGAGAGTAATCAAGTAGGTGAACTGCAGCAGTTGACCGACAAGCTCTTGACACAAATTGACTCACAGGTTGAAGAATTACCAAACCGTTGCTGCAGCCTCTTTGAGCGGGAGTTTGCTGTTGATAGAACGGTTCGCCAGATCGTCGCTGCTCTCACGGCTTGATGCGCTGAGCAATTCATGAAAGCTTTCGACGCTCAATACCTCAACGATCTGACTGGGCAAGCAAAGAACAGCCCGCGTCTTCGCCAGCACCGGCAGGCCCAG
>CAZMXB010000824.1:660-1542 GCA_964569855.1 uncultured Rhodoferax sp. | reverse complement strand
ACGCCGCTTGCCGCAGGACGGTCGCATCAAGACGAGGGTCAAAGGCCACGAGATCGACCTGCGGGTCTCCACGGTTCCCACTGTGCATGGCGAAAGCGTGGTCATGCGCGTCCTGGACAGATCGAGTGTGAAGCTCACCATGGATGCGGTTGGTTTTTCGGTCGAGACGCGCAAACAGTTTGACGAGTTGTTGGCTCGCCCGCATGGCATCTTGCTGGTCACGGGACCGACTGGGTCTGGCAAAACCACGACCTTGTATGCAGCGTTGTCTGCGCTTGACGTGGATAGTCAAAAAGTCATCACGGTCGAAGACCCGGTTGAATATCAACTGATGGGCGTCAATCAGATCCAGGTGCACCCCCAGATCGGCCTGACCTTCGCCAGTGCGTTACGGTCCATCCTCCGCCAGGACCCCGACATCATCATGATTGGTGAAATGCGTGACGGCGAAACGGCACAGATTGCGGTTCAATCGGCATTGACTGGGCACCTGGTGCTTTCTACTTTGCACACCAACAATGCGGCCAGTGCTGTGGTCCGCTTGCTGGACATGGGCGTCGAACCCTACCTGATTACATCTTCAGTGGTGGGTGTGCTGGCTCAACGGTTGGTGCGGCGTCTGTGTTCGACCTGCAAAGTCCCGACTTCACTGCCCGAAGCGACCCGCAAGACATTGGGTCTGACGACATCGGACTCAAGAGGTCCGTTCTACAAGGCGGTGGGGTGCGCCGATTGCCGGCAAACGGGCTACCGTGGCCGAGCGGGCATCCATGAGTTGCTTGTCATGGACGATGCCTTGCGAGCGGCAATTCTGGCGGGTGAAGATGCCACAGCCCTGCACAACCGGGCTGTTCAAGGCGGAATGACGACGCTGCATCTGGG
>CAZMXB010000824.1:0-648 GCA_964569855.1 uncultured Rhodoferax sp. | reverse complement strand
AAGGTCGCCGAGGGGGTCACTAGTCTCGACGAGCTGTTACGCGTGACGCAGGATCAGGGCAATGCCTGAATTTGTCTGGCGGGCCGTCCAGCCCGGCGGGGCGATCACCACTGGAACCAGCATGGGCACCGACGCCCAAGCGGTTTCACGCCAGCTTGCGAATCAAAAGCTTACGCCACTGTCGATCAGTCCATCGGTGCCCCTCAAGGGTGTCGGTTCAGCACAGCCGGGCGGTCCTGATCTGACAAAGCGAGCTTGGTGGAGTTTGGGTCCCAAAGACGGGGGGCCAGTCCTTGATTCGGATGTACTTTCGATGACCAGTGAGTTGGCCATCATGGTCCGAGCAGGCCTGACTCTGGCAGCCAGCCTTCGTCTTCTGATCGAAATGAGCCACAAGCCATCGGTGCGCGAGTTGCTCGAAGGATTGCTCGACGAGGTCAAGCGGGGCGTGACCTTGAGTCAGGCCATGCAGGGGCGTCAACAAATTTTTGGTGATTTCTACGTCAGCATGGTTCGGGCTGGAGAAGCCAGCGGGCAGTTGTCCGCCGTCCTGCAGCGTCTGGTCCAGCACCTCGAGCGCATGCGCGCGCTGCGGGAAAGTATCGTATCGGCCACCATTTATCCGGCCATTCTGCTTGGTGTGTCGGT
>CAZMXB010000823.1:0-1545 GCA_964569855.1 uncultured Rhodoferax sp. | reverse complement strand
TGGCCAGTTCGCGCCGACAATCCCGAACCGTTGCCAGTCGCAAGCGCGGGGAGGGCGCAGCGGGTAACAGTTCCCCTTCAAGTGTTTGTGTGCGTTTGACGTTGCCACGCTGCGCCATCATTTTTTCTCCCTTCTTTTCCTCCCGACAACGCGAGAAAGTTTCCGGGTGGGTAGTGGTAAACATTCATTGTTTCCGTCTAGCGGAACAGTGACTTGCTCTGAATTGGCTGATTTCGTTCCGTAGGGCGGAACAGGCGAGAGAGTTGCTATTCCGTCAGGCGGAACAGTGCCGTTCCGTATATCGGAACAGCGCTCGCGTTTTCTGACGCTGCGCTTTGCCGCCTTCCGGCCATTGACTGTGATCTGTTCGGCCTTGTCTTTGCTACCGATGGCGGGCAGTGGATTAAGCTGACTCCAAGCGCCCGGATGGTATTGAGCAGGTTTCAAATCAAGCCCGGCGAAATTGGAAACCTCTAGCCAGGTCAATGCGTACAGATCCGGCCCGGCATTCAATCCGCCTAGCTTTGTCCGAACGATCAAACCGCGCTCGATTAGCTCCGCCTTTGCCTTCTGAATCTGGCCAGTCGAAGCCCAACCGCGTTTCCGTAGCCAGCCAACGGCGGCATGGATATAACCGTTATTCGCGCCGGTATGCTGTCGCATCATGTCGATTAGCAAAGAGCGAGCGATATGGCTTGCGCCCATGAATGCCACGGAATCCAGCAAAGCATGGGGAAGCGCCGTGTAACGCGATTTAACGGCCTCAATGGGTTTCCGGTTGCCCTTGGCCATCTCATAGCAGCCAGTAGCGTTTAACGCGCACGCCGTCAGAGTTGTAACGGGTTGGCACGGTTTCCCATTCCTGATGAAGCCTTGCGCCGTGTGCGGTGCGAATCACTGCGACGGTGCTATTCAAACAGTGGTCGCCAATGCGCTCGGCTTCGAAGCGATTCAGGCCGTGCGGCTGTTCCATCGCTTCGATAACACGGTCGATTTTTTTGATAGACTTCGGTTTGTGAGTGGTCTTTGCAGTATCGCCAGCGCCCTGTTCCCGCAGGGCGTTTGCATTTGTGATGGTCGTTTTCATGGCCATCCCCTTACGCTGCTTTGCTGGCCATTTGAGCATCGCGCCATGCGATTAGCTCGGCCTCGTCAAAGACCGTACAACGTGCGGATAAGCGACGTGCGCGGGGGAAATCATGGCGCTCGCGATTCCAGCGCCAAAGCGTAGCCCGGCCTATGCCGAGCAGGTTTGCGGCTTGTTGCGGTCTAAGTGACTTTTGCATGTTGCGCTCCATAAAAAGCCGCGTAGTTGCGGCATGGAGCGCATAGTCCCGCTTAGGGTTGGGTCAATCAGAGGTTGCTGCCCAGCTTTCAAATTTCCTTGCGGATTCTCTCAATGGCCCTCTTCGGCAAACCTTCGCGGTGTGCGATGATTTCGGCGCGACGGCGCTTTGATTGAAGTCTAGCCACATCGGGAGACGCTGCTATTGAACGCCACCTAGCCTTGTCCGCTTCGGTGTATTTTGTGCGAGCCTTCGTTCC
>CAZMXB010000822.1:0-1549 GCA_964569855.1 uncultured Rhodoferax sp. | reverse complement strand
GTGGTGCCTTTGCGCTCCTACTCAGGGCAAGTGGACCGGCAGGGGATGGGATCAGACGTGCGAACAGCGGCACGGCCCGAAGTCAACCGTCCCGCTTCCAAGGTTCTGCGTGCTGATCGTTACGCTGAAAGTAAACGATGGCCCCGTGCTGGATGTGACTGCCGCCAATGCCGTGTCCCACGATGCGGGCAGCGTGAATTCCGATGTTCCAAGCGTCAGCACTTGCCCCGCTGTGAGTTGCGGAAGCGTTTCGTCCGTCGCCCCGGTGAAGCTCATCATGTACATATCAAGCAGAACGGCGCTGGCCGAGTCGCGGAACACTGCGCGTCCTTGCGGCGCAAGCTGCCCCGCTGTGATTGCGTTGATCGTCACCTCGGCGCTTGCCCGTACCGTGTCGCCAGCACGGAAAGGCGCAACGCAACGCAGGGTTGCCGTGCCATCCGTGAAAGTCGCGCCGATTACGGTTGTCCACGTTGCCGAAACATCAGTGCCGGCAAGGTTGCCGCCGTTGGATATGACTTCGTAGTGCGCGCCCGTGCTTGGCACATAGAACTTGCGTCCAGAACTCACAGACCCACTTGCGGACGGCAGGCGGTACAGGACCGACATCGTGATAGTAAAAACTTCGTAGTCCGCGCCAGCAGCGGCAGACATGGCGATGCGCCAGTTTTCATTGTTGCGCCAATCGGTGCGTGCCACCTTGGAGCATGTCGCCGCAATGCTCGACCCACTCCGAGCAATCGACCAGAGGTTAGGGCCGACGCCAGAAAACCCCGTTCCGAGCGTTGTTCCGAACGTGCCTGACGCATTGCTGCCAAGCATTTGCCCGTTCGGCACCATGTTGTCGTAGTCGTAGCTGGTGGACTTCAGGCGGTTGATTGCCGGGAATGCCGCATTGATGAGGTCGTATGCAGGCCGAGCCAGCTGATACGCGCCCTTGGCGGTCGGGTGCGGGTGGTCGGACGCCCGTCGCATTTGTGCCGGGTGCAGTCGTGTTGGTTGCGGAAATCCACGCCTGAAAGCCATCGGCCACCAGCGCAGTCGCCCCTTGCATGGCCCGGATGCCTTGGTTGATTTCGTAGAGCAGTTGGCCCTTGGCTGTCGTCGCCACCACTGCAGTCGAAAGCGGCACCGTCCAGATCACCGGGATAGCGCCAATGCCGCGCACGCGCGCTACGATGGCGGCAAGGTTTGCAATGGTGGTTGCCGATGCCGTGCCGGCAGACACATCATTGATGCCGCCAAGGATGAAAACGACACGCGGCGCGTATGGCTTCACGTCTGTGTCGAACCGGGCCAGCATTTGCGCCGTTGTGTTTCCAGACACACCAGCGCCCGTTATGGTGAACCGATCGCCAAGCATCGCGTTCAGCCAAGCGTGCATGGATGTCATCAACTGGACGCCGACAGAAAGATAGCGGGCGGTGAATGAATCACCGAAGCACACGGCTTTTGCGTTTACTTGCGGAGTCAAAGAAAACTCCGTCCCATCCCCTGACACCACTCGTACAACAGCGACGGCACTGCCGTTCTGCTTTGCAACCACCAG
>CAZMXB010000821.1:0-1551 GCA_964569855.1 uncultured Rhodoferax sp. | reverse complement strand
CCGCCCCCAACCGCGCCTTCAAGGTGGCCGATCAGATCCAGCGCGATCTGACGGAGCTGATCGCGCGCGAGTTGAAAGACCCGAGGGTGGGTATGGTGACAATTCAGGCGGTAGAGGTAACGCCGGACTACGCGCATGCCAAGGTGTTTTTTAGTCTGCTGGTGGGCGACCCGGTGGCCTGTGCTGAAGGATTGAACCAGGCTGCAGGCTTTTTGCGTGCTGGCTTGTTCAAGCGGCTGCACATCCACACTGTACCTACGCTGCACTTTCTGTTTGACCGCACGACGGAGCGCGCTGCAGACATGAATGCGTTGATCGCGCAGGCCGTTGCCTCGCGTTCCAAGAACGAGGAATAGCATGGTTACAGCGCCACGTGCACGGGTTGCCAGGCGCCCCGTGCATGGGGTGCTGCTACTGGACAAGCCATTGGGATGGTCCAGCAATGATGCGCTGCAGAAAGTGAAATGGCTGTTGCGGGCCGAAAAAGCGGGCCACACCGGCACGTTGGACCCGCTGGCGACGGGCGTGCTGCCGTTGTGCTTTGGTGCTGCCACCAAGTTCAGCCAGCTGCAGCTCGATGCCGACAAGGAATATGTTGCGACGGCGCTGCTGGGAACGAAAACCAGTACGGGTGATGCGGAAGGGGACGTGGTTGCGGTACGGACGGTGAATGTGACAACCGAGGATATCGGGCGGGTAGTGCCCTTGTTTACCGGGCCCATCCTCCAGACGCCGCCCATGCATAGCGCCTTGAAGAAGGATGGCAAGGCCTTGTACGAGTATGCACGTGCGGGCATAGAGGTCGAGCGGGAAGCCCGCGCAATCACGATGCATAAGCTGGATGTGGCGCTAGCCCTCGTCGATTCTGGTCAATCAGCTATCAATATGATAGTAAAATGCAGCAAGGGAACCTATATCCGGACGCTGGGCGAGGATATCGGGGAAGCGCTTGGATGTGGTGCCCACCTGACGCGATTGCGGCGCACGGCCACTGGGGACTTCACGGTGGCGCAATGCGTGACGCTGGAAGCGCTGGAGGCGATGACAGAGGGAGAACGGCTGGCATGCCTGCTGCCGGTGGATGCGCTGCTGGAGCGCCACACTGCTGTCATGCTGGATGGAGAGAATGCAGGGCGTTTTTTGAGCGGCGTGCGCCGTCGTGGAAATTGGCCGGATGCGGACATGGTGGCGGTGTATGCCACACAGCCGCGTGCTTTGCTGGGCACAGCCCGGACGGTGGCTGGAGAGTTGATACCGGGGCGCTTGCTGAGCCCGCTTGAGATTGCCCAATCTCAAACCCAGCAAGCATGGAACCAGGAACCAGCCTGAACGCCCATGGCGTCTGGCACAACAGATTCAAGTGAAAGTGAAAAATGACGACTAAACAAATACGCAATATTGCGATCATCGCCCACGTTGACCATGGCAAAACCACCATGGTGGATCAGTTGCTCCGCCAGTCCGGCACCTTTGCCAGCCATGAAAAAGTGGGCGACACCGTGATGGACAACAACGCCATTGAAAAGGAACGGGGAATCACGATTCTGGCCA
>CAZMXB010000820.1:0-1554 GCA_964569855.1 uncultured Rhodoferax sp. | reverse complement strand
GACATGCCGCCGGGCACCGGCGACATCCAGCTCACGCTGAGCCAGCGCGTGCCCATGACCGGAGCCGTCATCGTCACCACGCCGCAGGACATTGCGCTGCTGGACGCCAAAAAGGGCATCAAGATGTTCGAAAAGGTGGGAGTGCCGATTCTGGGCATTGTCGAAAACATGGCGGTGCACGTGTGCAGCAACTGCGGCCATGTGGAGCACATTTTCGGCGCGGACGGTGGCAAGAAAATGGCCGCCGAATACAACATGGATTACCTGGGCGCTTTGCCCTTGAACATGCAGATCCGGCTGCAAGCCGACAGCGGCAAACCCACCGTGGTGTCAGACCCCGATGGCGAGATTGCCGGCATTTACAAGGCCGTGGCGCGCCAGGTGGCAGTGTCGATTGCGGCGCGCAACAAGGATTTTTCAAGCAAGTTCCCGTCCATTACGATCAGCAAAGCGACCTAAATTCGCTTGCCACCCCAAATGAACAACGCAGCATGACTGCCCCACGACCGACCATTGAAGTTGCCGTGATTTTGCGCAAGGAGCGCATTGAGGGCGCCATGAGCCGCTGGCAAACCTGGCGCTGGGTGCTGGACGATGTGGTGCAGCAGGAGGCGGGTTTTGGTGCCGAGCCGCGCCTGTTGTACAAAAATGATAGCGGGGAGCGTTGGATACACGGGGGCTTGCGGGTCGAATTGTTTCAAGACGACTGCGAGGGCTACCAGCTCAACGCCACCACGCCGACTCCCGGCTGGTTTGTGCTGTGGCGCATGGAAGAAGAAGCCAGCGTGGCAGACGAACCGATTGCGCGTCCGGTCGTGGTGAGCCTCAGCTACATTGACGCCAGCCGTTGGCTGGACGCGCAGGAAACGGTGGAGCAGGTGCCCGCGCCAGCCGACGTCGTGGAGTGGCTCAAGGCCTTTATTGCCGAGTTTTACCAGCCCGAAGTCAAACGCCCCAAGCGACCCGAGAGTTTCAAGTCGCTGACCGACCGGTTTGGCAATCCGGCCTCTATCACCACCATCAAGAAGCACGGACCCGGCGATGGCAGTGGTGCGGGTTCGGGCCAAGGCGGCGGCAAGGGCAAGCAGCGCCATGGCTGACGGTTTTTTGGGGCGCTGGGCACAGCGCAAGGCCGATGCGCGCCAGGGCAAGCCGCTGGTTGAGCCTGAGTTGACAGCAAAGCTCCCCAACCATCCGGTTCAAACTCCAGCCAATCCGTCCAGCGCGGTGACCGCGCCAGGTCGAACCGAATCGGATACGTATCCTCCCGCCGTTGCACAGCCTGAACCACCTCCCTTGACCCTGCAAGACGCCCAGGCGTTGGTGCAGAACTCCGACTTCAAGCCCTTTGTTGCCCGTGGCGTAGACCCGGCCGTACGCAACGCGGCCATGAAGAAGCTGTTTACCGACCCGCATTACAACGTGATGGACCGGCTGGATACCTACATT
Source organism: uncultured Rhodoferax sp. (assembly GCA_964569855.1). GTDB lineage: Bacteria > Pseudomonadota > Gammaproteobacteria > Burkholderiales > Burkholderiaceae_C > Allorhodoferax. The sequence continues at coordinate 105 of CAZMXB010000820.1, read as the reverse complement.
GACGACTATTCGCTTAGCGACCCGTTGCCGCTTTCCATGCTGCGCAAAATGGCCAGCGCGCAGTTTCTGAAGCTGGTGGATGACGAGCCAGACAGCCCCGTGCCC
>CAZMXB010000819.1:0-1555 GCA_964569855.1 uncultured Rhodoferax sp. | reverse complement strand
GTACATCTCATACAGCCACTTTCTTGAGGGCCATTGGCCCTGAGCCATGGAAAGCTGCTTACGTTCAACCTTCACGCAGACCAAAAGATGGTCGCTATGGAGAGAACCCGAATCGTTTACAGCACTACTACCAGTACCAGGTAGTGCTTAAGCCTGCACCAGAAAACATTCTTGAGCTTTACTTAGGCTCACTTGCCGCTTTAGGTCTCGATCTCCAAAAGAACGATGTGCGTTTTGTTGAGGACGACTGGGAAAACCCAACCCTGGGTGCATGGGGCTTGGGCTGGGAAGTCTGGCTTAACGGTATGGAAGTGACGCAGTTCACCTACTTCCAGCAAGTGGGCGGCATTGACTGCAAACCAGTTTTGGGAGAGATCACTTACGGTATCGAGCGCCTAGCGATGTACATCCAAAATTGCTCCAACGTATATGACCTCGTTTGGGCAGATGGCATCTCTTATGGTGATGTGTATCACCAAAATGAAGTGGAGCAATCTTGCTACAACTTTGAACACTCCAATACTGACCTATTGTTTGCAAACTTCACTAATTACGAAAGTGAAGCCAAACGTTTGATGGAAGTGCCATTAGCCTTACCTGCTTATGAAATGGTACTTAAGGCTGGGCATACTTTTAATTTGCTGGATGCCCGTGGCGCCATCTCGGTGACCGAGCGTGCCGCCTATATCGGACGTATCCGTAATTTATCTCGCGCGGTAGCACAGGCTTACTTTGAGTCTCGTGAGAAGTTGGGATTCCCGATGTGCCAACGTCAATCCAAAGCCTAAGCAGCTCGATCTAATTATGAGTACACCGAATTCCCTCTCTCAATCAGACAATCTTCTGATTGAAGTATTTACCGAAGAGCTTCCACCGAAATCTTTGCGTCGCTTAGGTGATGCTTTTAGTGAAGGTATTTTTTCCACACTGAAGTCCGCAGGACTCTTGAGCGAAAACTCCGTTGCTACTAGCTTTGCTACACCGCGTCGCCTTGCTGTTCAAGTAACTAATGTCTTAAGTCAAGCTCCAGACTATCCAGTTCGTGAAAAACTACTACCGACCAGCATTGCTTTTGATGCTGATGGAAAGCCGACTGCCCCACTACAAAAGAAATTGGCTTCCCTGGGTTACGCTGATATCGACCTCTCCACCTTAGAAAAATCCGGTGAAGGAAAAAATGAAGCACTGTATCTCAATGTCATCGCCAAAGGCGCAGCATTAGAACAAACTGCACAACAAGCCCTCGAGCAGACGCTGAGCAAATTACCCATTGCCAAAATGATGCACTACCAAGTGCTACAAAAAAATGGTGAATTGGCCGACGTTGAATTTGCACGTCCCGCACATCGCATCATCGCCCTGCATGGCAAGCAAACATTACATATCAGCGCACTGGGCATTGACGCAAACGATCAAACAGAAGGTCATCGCTTTCTAGCTCCTGGCGTCATTACGATTGCCTCTGCAGATCAATATGAATCTGATCTCAGCACCAAAGCAAAAGTATTGCCAAGCTTTAACAAGCGCCGTGAATTTATTGAGTCCGCATTATTAA
>CAZMXB010000818.1:0-1560 GCA_964569855.1 uncultured Rhodoferax sp. | reverse complement strand
CAAGGTATGGCATGAGACCTCCCCCGCTGTCGGCAAGGCCAAGTTCCCGCTGGTCGGCGACCCTACCCACGCCTTGACCAACGCCTTCGGCGTGCACATCCCCGAAGAAGGCTTGGCGCTGCGCGGCACCTTCATCATTAACCCGGAGTTGGTCATCAAGACGCTGGAAATCCATTCCAACGAAATCGCCCGTGATGTCACGGAAACCGTGCGCAAGCTGAAGGCCGCCCAATACACCGCCGCCCACCCCGGACAGGTCTGCCCAGCCAAGTGGCAAGAAGGTGCCAAAACGTTGGCGCCATCGCTGGACCTGGTGGGCAAGATCTGATTCACCACTGGTTTTGCGCCAGATCAAGCAAGAGGGGCCCATCGGGCCCTTTTTTCATGGGCTGGACTAGAGTGGGACGACGGGCTACATGGAATTTGCCTATCGATAGATTTTGTAAAATAAATCATGTGGTCAATAGTTATTTACTAAAATTCATCCATCGCGAAACACACATCCGACAACCCAATTTCATCCACGGAGTACAACATGCTCGAACAAGCACTCAAAGACCAACTCGCCGCCTATCTGGAGCGCGTAACCCAGCCCTTCGAAATGGTGGCCTCGTTGGACAACAGCGAAACCAGCGCGGAGATGCGCTCGCTGCTGGAAACCATCCAGAGCCTGCGCGCCGACAAGATCAGCCTGCGCCTGGACGGCAATGATGCCCGCAAGCCGTCATTCAGTCTGCAGCGCGTGGGTAGCGACACCAACTTGCGATTTGCCGGCCTGCCGCTGGGCCACGAGTTCACCTCCCTGGTGCTGGCCCTGTTGTGGACCGGCGGCCACCCCCCTAAAGTGGAGCCGGACGTGATCGACCGGATCAAGGGACTGGATGGTGACTTCAACTTCGAGGTCTACATGAGCCTGAGCTGCCACAACTGCCCGGACGTGGTCCAGGCACTCTCGTTGATGGCTATCTTCAATTCCAGGGTCAAAACCACCGTGATTGAGGGCGGCGCATTCCAGAAGGAAGTGACCGAGCGCGAAATCATGGCCGTGCCCATGGTCTTTTTGAATGGCACCATGTTCAGCTCGGGCCGCATGCTGGTGGAAGAGATTGTGGCCAAGATCGACACCGGCGCTGCGGCCAAGGACGCTGCCAGGCTGTCGCAAAAGGAAGCTTTTGACGTGCTGATCGTGGGTGGTGGCCCGGCCGGTGCGGCGGCTGGCGTGTACGCAGCCCGCAAGGGCATTCGCACCGGCATTGTGGCTGAACGTTTTGGTGGCCAGACCAACGACACGCTGGGAATCGAAAACTACCCCTCCGTGCTGGAAACCGACGGCCCCAAGTTCGCCGCCGCGCTGGAAGCACACACCCGTTTTTACGACGTGGACATCATGAACCTGCAGCAGTCCCAAACCCTGGTGCCGGCCACCGCACCGGGCGGGATGATTGAAGTCAAACTCGCCAACGGTGCAACGCTCAAGAGCAAGACCGTCATCCTCTCAACCGGCGCGCGGTGGCGCAACGTGAACGTGCCCGGTGAAGCCGAGTACAAAAACAAAGGCGT
>CAZMXB010000817.1:0-1561 GCA_964569855.1 uncultured Rhodoferax sp. | reverse complement strand
GGGGCTGGTTGTCTTCGTTCATGACCGCGAACCGATGAGCAAAGCGGACGTTGATTTACTGCAGGCCTGCGAAGATCTCGCCGACTCCCGCGAAGACTTTCGATTCTTCTCGTACGACTCCGAAGACGACAAGAGCCAAAAAGTTGCCAACCACAAGGCCAAGGCCAAGGAAAACGGTATCGATCCGCCTTTCATGGTTCACATCGTCGGCGGCAAGGCAAGTTACGCACCGATGGCGAAAGACTTTGCCGGCGTGGTGAAGGTGTTCGGGAAGTAGCAATGCAAGACTTTTTTATTGGACTTGTGTCTGGATTGCTGCTCGTTGTAGTCGCAGCTTACTTCGGCGTCTTTGGAAGTAGCGGGAAGTAGACGAAGCTCACTTTTAGGAATTAGCGGAATGACCGAGATTCAAGCAAACGGCGTTGTACAGCTCAACCTGCCGCCCGGTGCGATGCATGGCCAATCGGATGTAGTTGTTGAATTAGATCCTCGCGGAAGTGTGACTATGGATGGAGTTCGCAAGGCTCTTGTTTCCATCGGTGGCGGCAAGCTCGCTTTATTTGAATGCGAAGCCGAGCCGCCCAAGCAGCGCGTAGCACGGCAGCCCAAGCAGCGTTTGCCAGCCAACTGGAAGAAGATTCGCGGGAAAGTCTTAGCAAAGGTTAGATCCAAGTGAGTGCAGCATTCGACAATCCAGAATCCGAAGAAGTCATTCTCGACGGCGGCTACCGAGTAGCGACCGGACTCCAGTTGCCTACGCCCGAGGATGTCAAAGTCCAAGCGACTTGGGCTACCTTCCCTGAAAGCTGGTTTGAGCAGTGGGACGACAAGGCTATCCAGTCAGTATTGGTCGGTACCGGTGGCGAACAGCGGTACCTGAAAAGCCGAGTCAAGCGACGTCGACGGATCCGCAATCAATCCGAGCTTGGCAAGTGCAACGCATCGAGCAACGCAAGCGGCGGTGAGCAGATTCGCGAAGTGCAGGGCATGGCGGACATTCCGCTAGCCGACTGCTTTACCTACATCCAGGTTAATGGCGGTGTTGATGAGGGCAGTAGCTTGCCGTCTACATTCACCAACATTCAAAAGGTTGGTTTGTCGCCGTACAACCTGCAAGTCGGCGGCATGACCAAGCGATTCCCCAACAACGCGTTCAAAAAGAGCCAAGTTGCCCCTGACATTTGGGCTCAAGCTGTTCATGAGTCAGCACGGTTCCGCGCGGTCAAGTGCGTGAAGCTGCCGACCGACGATTTTGAACTGTTCTGCCGAGCGGCCGCAATCGCCATCGCGCGCAAGATGCCAATCGTTTGGGCGTGGCATGTTGGCCGCAATGGATCGAGCTTGAAAAACGGCTTCATGCAATTGGGCAACGGAGTCGGCAATCACTCCAACTTGATCCATGAAGGGAAATGGGTTGGCGGAAAGACGTTGGTACAGCCAGACAACCAAAACTCTTGGGGTCCAGTGGCGAACGAAGTCTACGGGCCAAAGGGCGCTAGCTGGGGCGAAGGTGGATTCGGCTTGACGACGATGGAGGGCTTGTACTCCTGCGTCAAGTATC
>CAZMXB010000816.1:0-1563 GCA_964569855.1 uncultured Rhodoferax sp. | reverse complement strand
CTGTAGCCGATTACGATCTGCATGCTCCAGAGCGGTCGGTGGCAACCGGGGTTCGACAGGCAGCTTTGAGGCAAGCACTGCATTAAAGCCAGCACCTGCGTTGGGCTGGAAAGGGTCACTCGCTAATGGCCAAACCATTCACAGAATCGACGAAAAGTGGGTATGGCAATCTAGGAACTGCTCCCTCCAAACCGGTCGTTGGGTGCCTGTGAAGGGTCGTTCTGTAAACGATGCGGGTCAACAATCGGCGGGTCACCCAGGCGCTTGAATCACCCACTCTTAAAGTGTCGTACTCAAACTGCTTTCAGGCCCGTTGCGATTTATGCTTGAGGGTTGAAGGTCTATGGGTGACATAGCAGGTTTGGTTCTTCTGAAAAACTGCCATAGACGCCAGCCCAGCAGGCTGCCCAGAATGGCGGCATAAACCGCCACTTCGGCAAAGTTGTTTTTACCCGCGCGCATCCAAAAGAAGTGCAGCACCGCGAGGCCCGCCACAGCGTACACCGCTTTGTGCAGGGCTTGCCAACGCTTGGCCCCCATGAACTTGATGGCCCGGTTGAACGAAGTGGCCGCCAAGGGGGTCAGCAGTACAAAGGCCGAAAATCCCACCAGAATGAACGGCCGCTTGGCTATATCGTTGGCAATGTCGTCAAGCTCAAAGCCCATATCAAACCAGCTATAGCTCAGCAGGTGTAGAACCACGTAGAAATACACAAATAGCCCCGCCATTCGACGCATGCGCGCCAGTGCGGGCCACTTGGCCACCGTGCGCAGCGGCGTGATGGCCAGCACGATGCACAAAAAACGCAAAGTCCAATCGCCCGTGGCGCGGATCACGAACTCTTGCGGGTTGGCCCCGGCGCCATCGGTCGCCAGCAAATAGACCAACCACGCCAGCGGCAGCAGCGAGAGCACAAATAGCAGCGGTTTGGCCGCCGGGTGCATCAACATTTTGTTCATCAATAGACCGTGTTAGCAAGCAGGACACCAGGCCCCGGAGAGCTTAGAAATTTCGCTTCAAATCCATGCCGGCGTAGAGCTGCCTGACCTGCGCTTCGTAGCCGTTGAACATCAGTGTTTTGCGTTTCTTGGCAAATAGCCCGTCTTCGCCGATGCGCCGCTCGCTGGACTGGCTCCAGCGGGGGTGGTCCACCTCGGGGTTGACGTTGGAATAGAAGCCATACTCTTGCGCCGCTGCCTTGTTCCAGGCGGTGGCGGGCATTTTGTCGGTAAAGCGGATTTTGACAATGCTCTTGCCGCTCTTGAAGCCGTATTTCCAGGGCACCACCAGGCGCACCGGCGCGCCGTTCTGGTTGGGCAGCACTTCGCCGTACATGCCGAAGCTCAAGAGGGTCAGCGGGTGCATCGCCTCGTCCATGCGCAGCGCCTCGACATAGGGCCAGTCCAGCACGCGCGAGCCGACAAACGGCATGGTTTTAGGATCAGCCTGGGTGATGAACTCGACATATTTGGCGTTGCCCAGCGGCTCAACCTTCTTGATCAGCTCCGCCAGCGAATAGCCGACCCAGGGGATCACCATCGACCAGCCTTCGACGCAGCGCA
>CAZMXB010000815.1:0-1574 GCA_964569855.1 uncultured Rhodoferax sp. | reverse complement strand
CGCCCGCGGGGAGCGTGACGGCGGGACGCAGGGACACGAGGGGAACGTGCGTGAGCGCGCCGGGCGAAGGGCCGTCGGGGCGAGACTCAGAGCGCGACGAGAACCAGACGTACTTGGAGCCCGTGTCGGTGCTGGTGAGGTCGCGCCGCACCTTCATCGCGAGGATGGATGCGCCCACGTCGCGCACGGGGATCAGAAGCCCCGACGCCCCCACGATGCCGCCGCGGTAGAAGCCCGGCACCGTGTCGAGGTCGACGCCGGCCTCCGCGGCGGCCGTGCGCGCGGCATCGAGGGCGCGGGTGCGGTCCGCGGGGTGCGTGAGCGATCGGTACTCGCGCAGGTCGATCTCCCGCGCGTCGAGGCCCCGGCGCAGAAGCTGGTCCCGATGTGCGGGCGAGAGGGCGAGCGCGTAGAGCATCGCGAGGTACACCGCGGCGCGCGCGGGCTCGGGTGCGATGGGGACGGCGGGCGGATCGGGCTCGCGCGGCGGGCGGTAGCCGCGGGGAGCGGAGCTGCTGAAGTAGAGCCCGTAGGGCTCATTGTGCTTGTCGACGCGCACCACGTCGGCGCCGTCGGTGCAGTGCATGCACTTCACGCCGTGATCGAACGTGGAGCACCACGAGTCTGCGCCGCAGATGGGGCACCGGCGCGCGCGCCTCACCTCAACGTACTTGTCATGCGACGATCCGCCGCCGCCGTTGCCGCCGCCGCTCATCGCACACCTCGCGTGTCGCTGCTGTTCGTCTGCATCGCCCTCTCCCTGAACCACTGCTCCACGTCGCCCAACGTCCGCACCTGCCGAGGCATCCCCAACGCGCGCGTGATCCCCCGGCCGTACCCCTTCGACTGCATGCGCGGGTCGCACACGACGACCACACCCCAGTCGGTCACGCTGCGAATGAGCCGCCCGACGCCCTGACGCATGGCGAGCGACGCGGTGGGCACGGACTCTTCGCGGAACGACGCCCACTTGTCGCCGGTGCGCTTCTCGGCGCGTTCGGCGAGCGCATCGCGCACGGGATCGCCCGGCGCGGGGAACGGAATCTTGTCGATCACGACGGCCACGACGGCCTCACCGGGGAGGTCCACGCCCGTCCAGAGCGACGTGGTGCCGCAGAGGATCGACGGGCCCAGATTCATGCGCTCGATGAGCTTCGGGCGAGGCTCCTCGCCCTGGCAGAGCACGGGCCACGGGAGCCCGAGGGTGCGCAGGTAGTCGGCGGCGCGCCGGGCCATGCGCGAGCTCGTGAAGAGCCCGAGGGTGCGCCCTTGTGCTGCGCGGGCGACGCGCGCGAGCACCTGCGTGACCGCCGTGTCGAACGCGTCTCGGTTCTGCGTCGGGTCGGGGAGCGGCGGCGCGGACGGCAGGCAGAGCAGCGCCTGGCGGGCGAAGTCGAAAGGGCTCGGGACGGCGAGCGTGGTGACGCTGCTGTCCCCGGCGAGCCCCATGCGCCCGCGCATCCACTCCCATCCGCTCGATCCCTCGCCCGTGGTGAGCGTGGCGCTGGTGAGGATGGTCGCGCGGGTGCGCTGCCACAGCTCGGCGCGCAGGATGTCGCCGACCTCGACGAACG
>CAZMXB010000814.1:0-1581 GCA_964569855.1 uncultured Rhodoferax sp. | reverse complement strand
CAGATGGTCACGATCTTTCTCATGCGGTTGCTAAGGCAATTTCTTATGTTGAGGCGGGACTCGAGGCGGGACGCTTCTTGAGTATTGGTGAAGGTCCGGGACCTTTATGGCATATGCATGATTTTTATCCAACTGCATTGCCAGAAGAAGCGGGAAAGTATTAAGTTTTCATGAGCTCTCGGAGTCGTTTAACGGCGGCTTTTGGATCATCCGATCCATTAATTGCCCTAACAACTGCCACTGAGCCAACACCGCTTTGTGCCACCGCATGAATACTGCTCTCATCAATGCCGCCAATAGCCACTAAGGGGTAGTGGTTCATTAATTGAGCGTACTTGTATAAACGTCCTAAGCCCTGAGGTGCTGTAGCCATCTTTTTAAGATTGGTTGGAAACACGGCGCCCATGGCGATGTAGCTTGGGCAGAAGCGATCTGCATAGACCATCTCTGCATAGCCGTGTGTACTGAGACCTAAGCGCAGTCCTGCAGATCGAATAGCATCTAGATCTGCAATCTCTAAGTCTTCTTGACCTAAGTGAACACCGTAGGCATCTGCTTCAATTGCCTCTTGCCAGTAATCATTAATAAAGAGCAATGTTTTGCTACCTTTGACCGCATCGACAGATTCTGCGATCTGTTTGCGGATCAGTTTTTGATCATCCGATTTCAGCCGAAGTTGTACGGTTGGTACTTCAGCATCAACCATACGCTTTACCCAATCAGCATCTGGCATCACGGCATACAAACCTAAACGCTTTGGGCATTCGGCGAAAGCTTTTGGGTTCATATTCCGAGTCCAAGGAAGCAAGTCAAAATGCTCGGGTCTAGATGGCCATTTAAAGGGGTTAAAGCCACCATCTTGGTGAGTCATGCGTGACCAAGCCTTACCCAGGACCTTGGCATCACATTCAATAAAACCCATCTCAATAGATGCAAGCACGCCAGCAAGCTCGTAATGATCGGCTGCATGTTCGTTATCAATTTTTGGTGGAGGTGATGACATGCTGTATGCCGGAATAGGCAGGCACAAGTCATCCTTAGCATGAGCTGCAACAATTTGATCTGCAAGGTCTCTAACTAAGCTCATTCGTATTGCTCTTTAACTTTGATGCCAGAAAGGTGTGCCAACTAATGGCGTACTAGCTTGTGCAGACTGCTGGGCTTGCATAGCGCCAGAGAGGTAGGCGATGCGACCCGCATCGACTGCTGCTGCAAATGCTTTAGACATTGCCACGGGATCATCTGCTAAAGCAACTGCAGTATTCAGTAAGACACCATCAAAACCCCATTCCATCACGCTGCATGCATGAGAGGGCAATCCTAAGCCAGCATCCACGAGAAGAGGAACCTTTAAGCGGTCACGAAGGAGTTTTAATGCATACGGATTTAAAGGTCCTTGACCGGTACCGATCGGCGCAGCCCAAGGCATTACAGCCTGACAGCCTACATCCACTAAACCTTGGCACAAGATGAGATCTTCCGTGCAATAAGGCAAGACCTTGAAACCATCTTTAATTAAAGTTTCCGCTACAGAAACTAGACGTAAAGTATCGGGCTGCAAAGTGTAGTCATCGCCGATGA
>CAZMXB010000813.1:0-1583 GCA_964569855.1 uncultured Rhodoferax sp. | reverse complement strand
GAATGCTGAAGTCGGCATTAAATGGCAACAGCACCATGGCCAGAATCCGGGCCCGTTGGGCCTGGGCCTGGCGGTGCAGGTGAAACCGTGCGGACGGATCGGTTGTGATTGGCACACCCGTCGCCAATTTGGTCTGTGCCCGTTTCTTGCGCGCCGGGGGTTTGTCGATGCGTCGGGCTAGCGCCTGCACCAACTGACGCGCATTCTGGAAATCACCACGCCAGAGCAGCGCGGTGCCCGCACAGGCCAGGCGATACGCGGCATCGGCGTTCAAGGTGTCGTCTGCCAGCACCACACGCGGCGGCGGCGGGGCACCCCGCTCGGACCGCCACAGCGCTGAGCAGGCTTGACCCATTTCGGTCCAGTAAAGTGCTGGCGAACTGGCGGGAGCGGCCACAGCGCCGACGGCAGATGATGAAGAGGGCATGTGCCGACCTGAAAAAATGGAGAACAGCCTCTCTTTTAACAGAAACGCGTCGCCGCGCTGCCTTGAACAGCTGTGGCACACTCCCGGCCTTGATTGATCTTCCGGTGCCCTGAGCGCCCCCATTCCTGAGATAGCGTTGTTACCCCGCCATGCAGAAAATCATCGCGCAAATAGCGCAAGAAATCCGTGTTCGTCCCCAACAGGTGGAAGCCGCCGTGCAATTGCTCGATGGCGGCGCCACGGTGCCCTTTATCGCCCGTTACCGCAAGGAGGTGACCGACGGACTCGACGACATTCAGCTGCGCGAGCTCGAAGCCCGTCTGTCCTACCTGCGCGAGCTGCGCGACCGCAAAGAGGCGGTAATCAAGGCCATTGACGAGCAGGGCAAGCTGACACCCACCTTGATGGCCGCCATCGCCAACGCCGCCACCAAGCAGGAAGTGGAAGACATTTATCTGCCGTTCAAGCTCAAACGCCGCACCAAGGGCCAGCTGGCCCGGGAAGCCGGGCTGGAGCCGCTGGCCGACGCATTGTTCAACGACCCCACACTGGTACCCGCCGAGGCGGCCGTGCCCTATGTGATTCCTTTTAAGGAAGCCGTGCCGGGCGAAGACAAAGTGCCCGATTTCTCCACTGTGCAGGCCGTTTTGGACGGTGTGCGCGATCTGCTGAGTGAGCGCTGGGCCGAAAACCCGGCATTGGTGCAGGATCTGCGCGAATGGCTGTGGAATGAAGGCCTGCTGAAATCCACGTTGATGGATGGCAAGGACGAAGCCAATGCCGATATCGCCAAGTTCCGCGACTATTTCGACTATGACGAACCCATTGGCCGCGTTCCCTCCCACCGCGCGCTGGCAGTGTTCCGTGGCCGGGCACTGGACATTCTGGACGCCAAACTGATGCTTCCAGAGCCAGAGTTTGGAACAAATAGGCCTCTAGCCCCTGCAAATACTGCGCAAGCAGCTACAAAATCAGGAGCACCTGCAACACCGACCCGTGCTACACCCGTGGTGTCGCTGGCGGAAGGGCGGATTGCCTTGCGCCTGGGCTGGAGCCATGCCGGCCGCGCCGCCGACGACCTGATCCGCAAATGCGTGGCCTGGACCTGGAAGGTCAAGCTCAGCATGTCCACCGAGCGGGACCTGTTCACCCGGCT
>CAZMXB010000812.1:0-1584 GCA_964569855.1 uncultured Rhodoferax sp. | reverse complement strand
CGTTGGGCACCGGTCGCTTGCGCGTAATAGGAGGACATCATGGAGGAATACGCATTGCCAAGGCAGCGATGAATGATGGCGTTGATCACCGCATCGGTCGCGATATGCCGCGCACGGGTGATACGGGTGGTCTGCTCGGTGTGACGCAGCAGGACATGCAGGAACTCGTGGCAAAGCAGTGCCTTCACATGAAACTCTGTTGCGCAGTGCTGCTCAACGAAGTCAAGATTGACCAGAAGTCGTGGTCGCTCCTCGCAGGTCACCGCCAGTGTCGGAACCGTTTGCGTGAATTCCGTCTGCAGGATTCGCAAGGTGGCCCTGGCTGCAAAGGGATTTTCATCCAGCAACTCCTGATAGATGGCGTGGAAGTGGGCCGGGGTCATAGGTAAAACCCCGCTGGCTCGAACAGCGCAATGCGCCGACGCAAGCTGGTCTCTGTCCATACCAGTGGTCGGGACGGGTCGAACAGATAGGGACTGCAGAGTCCCAGCCACAAAGCCTGCTCAAGCACGTCCATCGGGTCCCCCGTCACGATACAAACCCGTGCAGCGTTTTCGTCAGTCGGACTGGCCATCATGGGAAATTGCGGCAGGTCAAACTTGCTGCGCAGGTCTTCTGAAGAACCGATGCCGACGGATCGCATCAACGCCTCGATGGCACAAATCGCGGATGATCCATCGTCAAACTGCAACCCCAGCGTGCGGTATTGCAGGCAGTGGATGTCATGCCCGGAGCCCTGACCGAGCAGCGAAGAGGTGATTTTTTGTTTGCAGGTGCGCGACATCGGCCCACCCGTATTGGCGTACATCGGCTCGTTGTGTGCACCGTTAGTCAGAAGCATGATGGGCCTTCGACAGTGTTGCCAGAAACCGTACGGTCTCGTTGATCTCCGCTTCAAGCAGTTGCGGAGACTTCATGACGACCTTGTGAACCAGGCACCAGTTGAAGAACTGTTCGGCACGTTCCCGCCGCGCGCCCTTGAGCGCGGACAACACCTTGGCAAAAGCGACAATTTCCGGATGCGTTGACCCGGCGTTGTTGTACCGCTCCTGCCATGAAATTTCACCGTTTACCGTGTACATGGCCGTCGCGAGGCGCGCCAGGTCATGCACCCCTTCGGCACCAATCGGCAGCACCCCGAGCAAAGCCGCAGGGTAGACCGCGAAGGCAAATGCATGCGAACGCTCGGAAGGCTCGCAGGCGATCAACTGCGCTACCGCCTGACTGCCCTCATCGGGTTTCTTGCACTTCTCGGTCAGAACCAGCACTTTGTTTTTGATAGTCTGGGCTGCCAGAAACGCGTGAATCCACGCACCTTCCCTGGATTTGGCGGTGTCCCATGCGGCACGGTGTGCAGCACGGACGAGTTCTTTGGCGGGGGCGGCGCCCCAGGCGACATGGGGCAAACTGGCTTCCAGCACCTGACGACAGAGTGCCTCGCTGGTGCCGTTCGATACGATGCCGACTGCAACCAGACTGCGCGACAACATGCGCGCACGCCGGGGCGATACCCGTACCTTCGCCGCATTCAGGTGCCCCACCACTGCCGTGGTGTACGCCCAGATCAATTCGGATGGCTGCATC
>CAZMXB010000811.1:0-1589 GCA_964569855.1 uncultured Rhodoferax sp. | reverse complement strand
GCAGCTGCAGTTTGCACTGGACGGTGAGCCCGATCCCTGGTTCGAGTTTGACAAAGCCGAAGTGGACACCCGCCAGTTCGACAAACTGCCAGCCTGACCCATGTTCACCCGTACAACAAGCGCCGCGCAGAGCCTCAATGGCAGAGGGTCTTGCGCAGGTCAAGGAGGAGCCCGCGCAGCGGGCGGGGGACACGGAGCAGAACTCTCTGCCGTTCAGGCTCCTAGCCCTCGTATTTATTGCGCAGCAAGCTACAAAATACATAGCAAATCGAAAGAACATCATGAGTGAATGGAAAGTCATCTGCCGCGTGGACGACATCCCTGTTCTGGGCGCACGCCGTGTGGCGCGCCCCAAGGGACTTGACGTCGCCGTGTTCCGCAACGACAAGGACGAGGTCTTCGCCCTTCTGGACCGCTGCCCGCACAAGGGCGGACCGCTGTCGCAGGGAATTGTGTTTGGTACCAGCGTGGCCTGCCCGCTGCACAACTGGACCATTGGCCTGTGTACTGGCCAAGCGCAAGCGCCCGATGAGGGCTGCACGCCCAAATTCAGCGTCAAGCGCGAAGATGGCCATGTGTTCCTGCTCCGCGACGAATTGGCCGACCACGCTACCGATGCCGTGCGCCCCGTTGCCGGCCCTGCCACGCGCACCGTCCAAGCCGCCTGAAGACAGCATCCACCACGCCAAAGGCTTGCGCGCCATGACCGAAACACGATCCACCTGTCCGTATTGCGGCGTTGGCTGCGGGGTGATCATCGAGTCCAACGCCGACCAGATCACCGGGGTGCGCGGCGACCCTGACCACCCGGCCAACTTTGGGCGGCTTTGCACCAAGGGCTCCACCCTGCACCTGACGGCCAGCAACGTCGTCACCCGGCAGACCCGCCTGTTGCAGCCCTTGCAGCGGCTGACGCGTGGCGGCCCGACCCAGCGCGTCAGTTGGGACAGCGCCCTTGAAACAGCAGCGCAAGGTTTTGCCGACGTGATTGCCCGCCACGGTCCCGATGCCGTGGGCTTTTATTTATCAGGCCAGTTGCTCACGGAAGACTATTACGTATTCAACAAGCTCGCCAAGGGGCTGATCGGTACCAACAACGTCGACAGCAATTCGCGCCTGTGCATGAGCAGTGCGGTCGCGGCTTACAAGCAAACCCTGGGTGCCGACGCGCCACCGGCCTGTTATGACGATGTGAAGCATGCGCAGTGCATCTTTATTGTCGGCTCCAACACGGCTTTTGCGCACCCGATTCTGTTTCGCCGCATCGAAGACGCAAGAGCCGCCAACCCCGACCTGAAAATCATCGTTTGCGACCCGCGCGCGACCGACACCGCCAGCATTGCCGACCTGCACCTGGCCATTCAACCCGGCACCGACGTCATGCTGTTCAACGGCATGCTGCACATCATGGCCTGGGAGGGTTGGCTGGATCAGGACTTCATTGCCCGGCACACCCGGGACTTTGAAGACATCAAAGTCACGGTGCGAGACTACACACCCTTTGCCGTGGCCGAAACCTGTGGCATCACAAAGGATGCGCTGCTCAAAGCGGCGCGCCTGTTTGCCGGCATGCATCAGACACGCGGGGC
>CAZMXB010000810.1:1335-1590 GCA_964569855.1 uncultured Rhodoferax sp. | reverse complement strand
GCAGACACTAGATCATTGAACAACAGCGGCAACACCGCGCCATGTCAGGACGCCGAGACCGCTGTACAGAACGACACGACCAACCTTTCGACGTTAGCCTCGGGAGGCGTACCAGCCAAATTGTACTGCTACCGCGCCCTCTACGTGGGCGGCGCGGGAGACGTCAAGGTGGTGACGATCGGCGGGTCGACGGTTACGTTCAGTGCGGTGCCGGCCGGGACGATCCTGCCCGTCGCTGTCATCAGGGTGTTCAGC
>CAZMXB010000810.1:0-1306 GCA_964569855.1 uncultured Rhodoferax sp. | reverse complement strand
TGGGCATAAGCATGGGCGGCAAGCTGCCGTTTTCTGGTCCGCTGCCGCCCGCAAGCGCCAACTACGCGATGCTGTCTCACCCGTCGTACTGGACATCGGACGCTTCGCACGCGGTGCCGTGCGCGGCCGGAGACTTGATCCAGTGGTGGAGGGACGCAGTCACCAACGTGTGGTACCAGCAGCCAACTGCTGGTAGCAGGGCGGTCGCACGACAGGACGCAGGCGGCAAATGGTATGCAGAGTTCACTGGAACACAGCAACACCCTTGGGTGGACCTGTCTGCGTTTTCTTCGGTCAACTGCACTCTTGCCGCTGCGTACAGAATCTACGCTGCTGGTTCGTTTTGTATGTTTATCTCAAATGCCACTAACAGTTCGACGGCGGTCCGCGAGCTACGCTTGAACTCAACCACGCTTAGAGTTCAGGGCATCACGTCTAACTCTGCAGGAGTATTGACAGACCCTGTTGACGACTTGGTAAATATAGACTACCGCCACATTGGTACGTTTGGCAACGGTACGAACGCCACAACTTTATACAACAACGGCACACAAGTGGGACAGGCTAACGACACACAGACTGGTAGCTTTGCTGCTAATACGATGATAGGAGGACGTGTAGGTACTACAAGCTTTAATTTCAACGGACGAGTGTATGGAGTGTTAATCTCTCTGTCGAATACTATCAATGTCGCTAGTTGGGACACCGCGCTCCATGGGTATTGCGCTCCCTAAGTATTTTACAAGGTTAAAGTCAGCATGATGACGTTTCCTAACTGGTCAGACATACTCGGGACGCAAGCGTCTGCTCGCTCGGCCATCGGGCTTGGCAGCTTTGACGGCTCGTTCTCGTCTCTGTCCGGCAAGCCAACGACATTGTCTGGGTACGGCATCACTGACCTGACGAAGAACACGGTGTCGCCGACTGCTGCGATCTCGGTGATCTCGAAGCAGAAGTCTTCGTCCGTCGGTCAGATCGAGGTCAGCTCCTCCGACGCTGCCGCCATCAGCGCGGGCTGGACGGCGAACTAGACCCAGTTCACCCTGTCTCTGACGACTCCTGACTCGAGCTTCGGCGGCAACGGCGTCAAGCTGTTCATCGGGATGAACGGAAACCAGGTTCAGTACTACACTGGCGTCGGCGGATCATCCTCTCAGACGTCGACGACGGGCACGGTCCAGCTCTACGCGCCGAACCCGGTGATACCGAACAACGGCGGCACCGGCGGTACTGTGTCGTTCCTGACCGGGACGTTTCTCTACGGTCCTTCGACTGCTCTCAACGATTCGTTTACTCCGCCTTTGGC
>CAZMXB010000809.1:0-1596 GCA_964569855.1 uncultured Rhodoferax sp. | reverse complement strand
CTTTGTAGATGCGGCTCTTGGTCGGGTCGCCCTCCAGCATCTCGCGCCAGCGGCTGCGAAAGCGGGCGCGGGCATCGTCGTCCATCGGGAACTCGCGCCCGGGCAGCAGGCGCACTTCAGGCACCGGGTACAGGCTGCGCTGGCTATCAGGGTCAAAGGTGCGGATGGAATCGATCTCGTCGTCAAACAGGTCGACGCGAAACGGAACTAGGCTGCCCATGGGGAACAGGTCAATCAGGCCGCCACGCACCGCGTATTCGCCGGGGCTGACCACCTGGGTCACATGACTGTAGCCGGCCAGCGTGAGCTGGGCCTTGAGCTTGCCCTCATTGAGCTTTTGCTTCACCTTGAATTCAAAGGTGTAGCCGGCCAGAAAGCTGGGCGGCGCCAGGCGGTACAGGGCCGTGGTGGCGGGGACGATCACGACGTCAGCGCCGGTGTCCTTGTCGCGCTGGCTGATGCGCCACAGCGTGGCCAGCCGCTCGCTGATCAGGTCCTGGTGCGGGGAGAAGGTGTCGTAGGGCAGTGTTTCCCAGTCGGGGAACAGCGCGCAGCGCAGGGTGGGGGTGAAGAAGCTGATCTCGTCCAGCAGGCGTTGCGCATCGTTGGCGTCGGCTGTCACCACGGTCATCGACCGGCCAACCGCTTTTTCACGCTCACCCAGGCGGGCCAGCAGCATGGCATCGGCAGAGCCGACGGGGCGGGGCAGGGTGAAGCGTTTGCCTACGGTGAGTTTGGGTAAATCCATGGAGGGGTGGGGATGTTACGCAAGTCGTTTAGTGGTCCTGCGCATCAGAAAAGGGTAAGAAGAAAGCCGCGAATACCAATGGAAAGTGTCGATGCAATGGAGTGGATTTTAGAATGGGGCACACACCATGACTGATATACCCCCCAAATCCCCTTCCGCAGTCGACCGGTCGTCCTGCGCAGCCTGCGATGCGCCGGTGCGCCTTTGGGCGCTGATCCCCTGCGCCGGGACAGGCTCGCGGGCAGGTTCCGAAGGCCCCAAGCAGTATCAAACGGTCGCTGGCAAACCCGTGGTTTTGCACACACTGGCTGCGTTTGCGGGGGTGCAACGCCTAAGCGGCGTGCTGGTGGTGGTGGCCAAGGCGGATACCTTCTTCGGGAACCACGGTGCTACTGTTTTTGTAGCGTATTGTGGAGGCTCTACGAGGGCCACAAGCGTTTTTAATGGTTTGTCCGCGCTTCTGGAGCGCGGTGCAGCCTCCAGCGACTGGGTGCTGGTACACGACGCGGCCCGGTGCCTGATCACACCCCAACAGATCAACGCGCTGATTGACGCTTGTCAGACCGACGAAGTCGGCGGCCTGCTGGCGCTGAAGCTGCCCGATACCCTCAAGCGCGAGGTCAATGGCCGGGTGGCCCAAACCCTGACGCGTGGCGATAAATGGCTGGCCCAAACCCCGCAGATGTTTCGCATTGGAGAATTGCAACACGCGCTGCTGGAGGCGGGCGACGCCGTCACCGACGAAGCCAGCGCCCTGGAGTTCGTCGGCAAGGCGCCGCTGTTGGTGGAGGGCAGCGCGCAAAATTTCAAGGTCACCTACCCGCAGGACTTTGCGCTGGCGCATGCGG
>CAZMXB010000808.1:0-1597 GCA_964569855.1 uncultured Rhodoferax sp. | reverse complement strand
ACCAGCAGCGATGTGGGTTTCATGCAGGAGAGCGTCTCCAGCGTGATCAGACCCTTGGTCTGCGGAGTCAGGCGCAAATGCAAAGAGACCACGTCGCATTGCTCAAAAAAGTCCTGCTGCGTGACGGCCGCCTGAAAGCCATCCGACAACGCCTGCGCACGCGATGACTCGCTACCCCAGATGCGCACGTTCATGCCAAAGGCCCGGCCGTAGCCGGCAACGATTTGGCCAATGCGGCCATAGCCCCATATTCCCAGAGTCTTGCCGCGCAAGACGCTGCCAATGCCAAAGTTGGCTGGCATGGACGCCGACTTGAGGCCTGCCTGTTGCCACGCCCCATGCTTGAGGTTGGCAATGTATTGCGGCAGCCGGCGCATGGCGGCGAGGATGAGCGCCCAGGTCAGTTCTGCCGGTGCCACGGGCGACCCCACGCCCTCGGCGATGGCGATACCGCGCTCGGTGCAGGCCGCAATGTCGACGTGGTCGCCAATTTTCCCCGTCTGAGAAATCATTTTTAACCGGGGCAATTTCTCGATCAGTTGCCGCGTCATGTGGGTGCGCTCACGCACCAGAACGATGATGTCAGCGTCCTTCAACCGCACCGACAGTTGACCAATGCCTTTGACGGTGTTGGTATAGACCTTGGCAGAGTGGGCGTCGAGGCGCTCGGCACAGTGGAGCTTGCGAACGACGTCCTGATAGTCGTCGAGGATCACGATGTTCATGGCCCGATTGTGCCTTGCACGCAGCGGGGATTAGCGATCGTTGTGCGTCCAGGTGGCAGCGGCGCCTCGTCGTGACCGAATGACCAAATGACAAGAAGCAGCGCCAGAAAGCATCTATATTTGCTATCTAATAAATAGCTTGAAGCGTTTGCCCTGAAAGCGCTAGAGGCATTTTTTTATGAAATTCGCGTCTTGTCCACGTCTTGTCCGTGCCTTTGCTTATCAGCACGCTCCTTGCGCGCGCCGCGCGCAAGGAGGGATCAACAAAGGCGTTCTCGCGCCACCAGGCGATCGAGCTCGGCACATACGTCGGCCATGCGGCCCACGATGGCCAGGTGCTCGGCCGATCCTTCACGCTTGCGCAGAACGCGCACGGTGCGGGAAGGCTGAATGCTGGCGCGCGATGCAGCCGGTGGACGCGTGCAGCGAGCCGATGCAACCCGAACCCCCTGCAGCGCTGCACTGCTTGTGCTGCAGGCGCTTGCGGACGGGCTGCTTGGGCTGCTCAAGTCGATGGGGCGCACAGCAGCGGGCGGCGCTTTGCGCGCAGGATGGCTGCGCTGGTGTGCCGCGTCACCCCCGAAGGAACGGCAGAGCGTGACAAGCGACAGAGACAGGCGAGAGAGATGGCGAAACGCAATTTGCATGTGAAGCTCCCATGGGCAAGGGTTGAACACAGGCAGGATTCAAAATGAAGAAAACCGAAGGTTTCGCTGCGAAGCGGTTCTGCCGTCTGCTCAGCCTCGAAACGAGACCGACGGATCGGCAGGACGCGTAGCTGAAACCCCTGGCCTTCACGCACCGCAGGGATGGCGGAACTGCTGTCCGCCAAGCGCCCGCCACCTGCTGTGCGTGGAATAACGGCTAAATCA
>CAZMXB010000807.1:0-1598 GCA_964569855.1 uncultured Rhodoferax sp. | reverse complement strand
GTTTATACTGTGTCGGTGCAATCTGTTTCTTAAGTAATTCAGCCGCATATTTAGGTTCAAGCATCGCCTTTGATGTTAGCGCATTTTGCTTCATATTTAAAACTTTAACCGCATGAGCAGTTGCCGCGCCGCCCAACGCGCCGCCCATAGTACCTACGCCGCCCAACATAGTACCCAATAACGCGCCAAGTGATGCACCCGCCCCGTCTAATTTCCATATAGACTGGCTCATAATTTTATCAGTCGCGCCACGGCCATAGGTTTGAGAACCGCCAACGCCGCCAAGAGTAGAGCCTAGTCTATCCCGTTTAGCATCAACTAAAACACGGTCAAACTTTTTAAGTACAGTGTCGCCAAATATACCCTTAATTAATTCACGATTAGCTTTGTTTTCAATAAACTCAATCGTTTTTGCGTTATTCAATCCTGCTACTTTTTCAGCCAATGCGCCACGCAATGAAGTTTTAAATTGTGGCGAGTCTTGCGCCATCTTAACAATAAATTGACTGTCAGCTAAACGAGACTTAGATGCGATGAATGTATCAATAACCGCACTAGGGTCTTTTAGATTATCAAAGATACGGCCACCACCTTTAAGCATATTTTCAGTATCAGCTTTAAAACGTGCCGCCATATCATCAACTGTTTTAGACTTCTTGATTGAGTCAGTAATAGCAGCGCGTAAATTAGGGAACTCATCTAGAGCCAGTTTATTAGCTGTTTGCCATTTGATTGCTTTTTCTTGCCAACCTGATTTTGTGCCACCCGTTGAAGGAATAAGCACTTCATTTTTAAAGGTAGTAGCAAGGTAATCGCTTAATGCTTTACGCGCCTCATCTTCGCCGCCCATAGCCTTTTTAAATGACTCCAACCCTTCACGAGTTGAAACCATCTTCTTGGGTACGTTTGCAAGGTTTGCACCTCGACGCTCAATACCATTTTTTAATAAATCAGCAGCCGCGCCTTGGTCATGTTGTTGCTTAAAGTCAGCATGAGCCTTCATTGCTATTTTATAGTTGTCATAAATATCTTTAGGCACATTGCCATTTTTGACACCATCATCCATCGCGCCACGAAACAAATGCTTGAGTTGAGTCAGCACCGCCGCATCTTTTGCAAGCTCAGGATTTTGATAAGCAGCACGCTGTAAACGCCCTATCTTTTCCTCTAGTACGCGCATTTGCTTGTAAGTCATCGATGAGCCAAGCATATCGGGATTTAGTTTTAACTGTTCGTTAAACATTTCTAGATTGCGTTCGGCATCAGCACGAGCAGCCATTAATTCATGGCCTTGTGGTGCATAAACTTTATAACCGCGTAAAGCATCATCCAACAAGTCAACAGGATAGCCGTCTTGCGCCAATTTAGTCGCCATTTCATCAACTGTAGTACCACCACGAAGCGGGAAAGGCACAAGGCCGCCCATACCGCGCATATTCAACATCTTAGAGTCTAAGCCAATACGCGCCGCTTCTTCACGACTAATACCTTTATACTTGGCAACAGCCGTCAGCATATCGTCTAGCTGTGGATTGACAACATCACGATTAAAAGTAGGTACTTTTGGCACTTCAGGACGGATAGCGTTTAATTCTGGA
>CAZMXB010000806.1:0-1607 GCA_964569855.1 uncultured Rhodoferax sp. | reverse complement strand
GAGGCAACTAGGCCGTGGTACGAGGTTGGCGTGATGATCGGCGGGACAGACCCGCTCAACCTCACAGAGAAGATTCAGGAGCAACTTCGGAGCGTGTTGGTCGTTCATGGGACAGACATCGCTTCACAGATGAGGATGTGCCGGGTGATGCTGACCGGCTGCGGTCAATCGTTCTGGGAGAGTCTGAGGTGCGGAGTCCCGGCGATTCCCTTCGCATCAAATGAGGCTCAGGCCGAGAGGTATGGGGAGAGCTTCCAACTCGGGGAGGTGAGCACCATTCGGACGGCGATCAATCGGCAGGAGTGGGTGAACCCGGACCCTGGAAGGTGGCAGATCGGAGAAGGGTGGAGAGACGTTGTGGAGGCCATCATCCGATGACCTGGCTCAACCGTGGCCCCATCTTCGACCCTGCTGACCACAATCTGCCGTGGGCCAAGACTCATGGAATGCTGCCGGTAGCTCAACACCTAGAGGGCGATGTGTTCCGCGTCTACTTCTCCGGGCGGGACCGGGACAACCAAAGCCATATCGGGTGTCTGGAGATGGACATAGTGACGGGAGAGACAAAGGTGAATCCTGAGCCGATACTCTCTCCGGGTACGGGATTCATGCGGGATGGCGTGAGCCCTACATGGTACGTGCCTGAGCGGAATGCCCTGTACATCATGGGCTGGAGACAGAATAAGAAGTGGGGCCCGGAGGAAAGGTCGGGGATTCTCCACCTGGACACAGGGAAGATCGAGCGTCCTCCCGCAGTGAAACCGGGCTTCAATGTGGCCGTGGTGACCTGCCTGGTCAGTCGGTCGGGAATCTATGAGGTCTATTATGACGGAGCTGACCGCTTTGTTTCCCCTCAAGAGCGGTACTACTCCATCAAGCGCCGGACCTATTATGGTGCTCTGTGGCTTGATGGTGAAACAACGGTCTTCCCCCCTGAAGGCAGCGAGTCGCGGACCTCTTGCTTTCGGGTGTTGGGCAATCGGGGATTCTTTTGCACCGCAGAGGGCGACAGCCGGGACTACCGCATCTTCGAGGCGCAGAGGGTCGGGGAGAAGTGGGAACGCCTAGGCCCCATCGAGACAGACGGCGAGTGGTGTAGCTACCCCTTCCCGGTGGAACACAAGGGGAAGAGTTACCTGCTGGCGAGTTCTCGGGAATACGGCCGCCTGGGATTTGGGATGTACGAGGAGGTATGGATGGAACGAGGATACAACCGCGCCACGGCCATGAAAGACGCAAAGGCCGATGCCTGTGGCACAAGGGAACCCGGCTTGCATCCGACGCGGGAGAAGGAGCCTAGGCCACTCCAACCGAGCGACAGGCGGGTGATTCTCGGCAAACTCTGCATGATCTATGGCAACCCGCCGCATGACTTGGGGTGGAGTCGCAGTAGCCGATACGAATACCAGCAGTTGCGGAAACTGGAGAAGGAATACGGGCACCCGACCCAGTACCTAGAGGATTGGTCGGGATTCACGGAATACGACAATCTCTGGCGTGAGTGCCAGCGTGAGTTCGTAGCGAAGCACTACAAGGGAAAGTGAGGTGTGAAGGATTGAAGGTTCTACGATACTCGTCACTGGCGGGAGCGGGTCATTCGGGCAGGT
>CAZMXB010000805.1:0-1615 GCA_964569855.1 uncultured Rhodoferax sp. | reverse complement strand
TGTGAAGTGTCAACAGGTTGTTTCCTGAGAGCTTGAGCCTGGACATTGGGGTGGAGCCCCCGATCCCTTGATGCGGGCGGTGCCAGTTGTAGTGATGATTCCAGTAGTCCAGGGCGGCGGTGCGTTGTGCTGAGTTCTGGTAGGTGAAGCCGTATGCCCACTCCCTCAGTGCTGATTGAATAAAGCGCTCGGCCTTGCCGTTGGTCTGTGGTCGGTAAGGGCGTGTGAACTGGTGCTTGACGCCCAGTTGTCGGCAGGCCTGGGCGAAATCTCGGGATCGAAAGGCAGAACCGTTGTCCGTCAGCAGACGTTGTACCTGCACGCCCAAGCCGCGGAAGTAGGCCACACAGTTGTGCAGGAACTGCACTGCCGATGGCGTGCGCTCATCCGGGTGCATTTCGGTAAAGGCGATGCGAGCGTGGTCATCAATGGCCACAAACAGCATCTCCCACCCGGCACCATCCACCGAGTCACGCCGGTTGCCCGTAACTCGGTGGGACGGACGCTCAATACGCCCGAGCTTCTTGGTGTCGATGTGCAGCATCTGCCCGGGTTCTTCATGCTCGTAGCGCACGACCGGCTCGGCAGGTTGCAAATCGCTCAGCCGGGAAAGGCCGGCACGGGCCAGCACCCGCGAAACCGTGCTCTTGGCAACTCCCAGTGCCGCAGCAATACGCGCCTGCGTAAGTCGCTTGTGGCGCAGCTCCACGATGGCCAGCGCTTTGGCGGCAGAAATCGCTTTGGGCGACAGCGCGGGTCGGCTGGAGGCGTCTGTCAGTCCGTCACAACCCATCGCCAGATAGCGCCCAAGCCACTTGCGCGCTGTTGGCGCACTCACGCCATGCGTCAACGCTGCCTGAGACGGGCTCACGCCCCTGACGGTGATGTCCAAAACAAGTTCCAGGCGGCGAGCCAGCGTCAGTCTGGCATTCTTATGGATGTTCATCGGGTTGCGCTCCTTGAGAAAACCGGTTGTGTGGTAACTCCCAGTCTCTCAAACTCAACTCCGATGAACAGTAACAACCTATTGGAACTTCACATCTAGCCCCCTGCCTTGATCTTGCCGGCGAAGGCTTTCAGGGCCTGGCTGGCGGCATCGGGCAGGCGCGCCCAGTGCGGGTCAGGCGGTCGCGCCCCATAATTCAGTAATGACCAATATTCTCCAGTTCGGCGAACACCACGCGGACTACCCGGTTCCCGTCATCAATGAGCGCGAGGCGCGGGCCGGGGCGGGCATCCTGTTCTTGCTGGCGCTGATTGCTTTCATGAATGCCTGGCTGAGCGGGGACTTTGCGCCCACCAAGCTGGTGGTGGCGGGGTTCTTTGCGGACTTCGTCCTGCGGGTGCTGGTCAATCCCCGTTTTTCTCCCAGCCTGATACTGGGCCGCATTGCAGTGCGAAACCAGTTGCCCGAGTACGTGGGTGCACCCCAGAAGCGGTTTGCCTGGGCGATTGGATTGGCCCTCGCTTCAGCGATGCTCTACCTGGTGGTGTTCAACAACGTCCGGGGGCCCGTCAAAATCCTGGTCTGCGCACTGTGCCTGCTGTTGCTTTTTTTCGAGACGGCCTTTGGCATCTGCCTCGGCTGCAGGATCTACAACCTGTTCAACCGGGA
>CAZMXB010000804.1:0-1620 GCA_964569855.1 uncultured Rhodoferax sp. | reverse complement strand
CTGGTACAGTTGGCGGTGTTGTTGCAGAGGAAACAGGTAATCCATTGCTAGGCATAGCGGCTAGTATTGCTGCGCCAATGGCGGCAAGTGCTGCTGCTAGTCGGTTAAAGCGTATTCCTGTTTCAATAACAGAAACAGGGCGCGAAAACGTAGCAGGCCGCCAATTATTAAACTCTGTTTCTGACCCACAAAAAGCAATTACTGCTTTAGAGAACGCGCCTAAACCCACAGTTTCACGGCCAAAAGATGCAAAAGGCGAGTATTTAAAGACTTCAATAGGCGCGACAAGCGGCCAAGTTATTGCACAACAAACGGGCGACACTGGTTTGCTTAAAGCTGAAGATGTTATGCGTCAACGTCCCGGTGTTGCCGATGAGATTAATCAACGATACGCGGCCAATGCTGAGGCTAGACGGCAACAATTATTAAGGCTCATGCGTGACCCTGACTCTACGCCTAATGTAGTTAAAATGGCGCGTGATGAAATTGCAAACCTATCGCAAAAACAATCTGAAATGTCTGCTGAGGCTATTCGTCGCCAACAGACTGCAATGTCTGACCTAGGTACAACAACAAGTGCTGACGATGCGGCTCAACGATTAGTTGCGGTTAGCGACCCGATAGTTGAAGCGAAAAGATTAGATATTAAAAACAAGTTTGAGTCTGTTGACCCGTTTGATGAAGTAAAAGCCCTGCGTATGCCTGCGGCTCAAGTGTCTAGAATTATTGACGACGTATATGCAGGTGAAACAATAGCGGCTGACAGTAAAGTCCGTGAAGTATTAAATTTAATGGGTAAATTTGCTGCTCAAAATAAAGCGGCAAAGGATATTCCAGAATTAAACGCTATCCGTCCTGAAGTGCCAAAAGTACCTACTTTTAATCGTACTGTTGTTAATCCACAGCTAGACGATATGCTAACGGCGGTTGCTAAGTATGGCGGTATTAGTCGAGAAGAAGCGGCGCGTATTGGCTTAGACCCTAAAATGTTGAATATGCGCGGTATGGGTGGCCTTGTGCCGTTTCCTGTGCGCGGCGGTACTACTTCGGATGAAATGATTACCCGATTACAGCAAGACGGCTATCCTGTTGACTTGTTGGATGATGCTTTACGCGGTTATAAAGTTTATGCACCACAAGGCCATGAATTAATGGCTGCTCGTGCTGATGCCGAACGCAATCTAGAAATGTTTAACGAACAGTTAAAACTAAATCCCGATATGCTTGGCTCGTCGATGACTTACAAGCAAATGCGTGTACTAGAGGAAAAGATAGGGCGTTTACAACGTGCGGCATATCAAAATCCTGAGCTTGCAAAAGATGCGGCGGTGCTGACTCAACTCAAGCATTTGTTTCGTGGCGCGATGGATGATGGTGTCAAAAATGGCAATGTGCCTAAAGATATTTATGACAACTATAAAATAGCAATGAAGGCTCATGCTGACTTTAAGCAACAACATGACCAAGGCGCGGCGGCTGATTTATTAAAAAACGGTATTGAGCGTCGAGGTGCTAACCTTGCTAATGTACCTAAGAAAATGGTTTCAACTCGTGAAGGTTTGGAATCATTTAAAAAGGCTATGGGCGGCGAAGATGAGGCGCGTAAAGCATTAAGCGATT
>CAZMXB010000803.1:1244-1622 GCA_964569855.1 uncultured Rhodoferax sp. | reverse complement strand
GCTGGGATACCACGGTAGCTACAACAAGGTGACCAAGGAGTTGAACCGGTCCAAATCGCCCGATTATTTTCTGAACATGACTGACGGGAAAATGGATGAGGGGTTTGTCGAGCGCTTCATTCGCCTTGAAAATAAGAGAGGTCTCTTGCATCTTGTACATCCCAAGCAGCTGTTGCGGTCGAGTGAGCCACTGGCGATGCTGTGCAAGGGAGATGAGGAACGGAATCGACGCGACGAGCAGTGCGAGAAGCTGGCAGGTGTCGATGCATTGACGAAGGGTGTGGTGACGACGTGGGATACGCGAAGTGTGCCGACGCCGCCGTCGGTGACGAAGGAGAAGATTACGGTGAAGGCCTGGGAAGTGAAATCGGCAAACTC
>CAZMXB010000803.1:0-1234 GCA_964569855.1 uncultured Rhodoferax sp. | reverse complement strand
GACGACATTCCAAATGTCACCCATCGTCAAGGGCAAGTTGTTCAACTGCGGCTGAATAACTTGCTCACGGCGAACGGAAATATAACTTCGAGTGAGCGTAGAGCCTGTAAATCCAGCAACGGCGCGGCTTTCGAGCCAAAAAGGTAGGTTGGCGTTCAACATGTCGGTGCGGCGGTCAGGTTGAATAGTAGCTTGGCGGGGCTGAGCCAGCCAAGGCGTTTTCGAGGCCGTTGATTGAGTTCGTTGGCGATCCAGTTGAGTTTTGCCTGGGTGATGTTGCGCAGGCTTTTGCCCTTTGGGATGTACTGGCGGATCAGTTTGTTCATGTACTCGACCTGACCCTTTTGGTACGGTTTGCCTGGGTCGCAGGCATACAAACAGTCTGGCAGGAGTTCAGGTAAGGCAGAGAACTCGCAGCCTTGATCGGTGGTGAGGCTCAGGATCGGAATGCCGGTGTCGTCGTGTTGCCAGCGTGCCATATGGCGCGCCACGGCGGCGGCGGTGCCGTCGGGCACCCAACCCAGACGCACGTAACGCGATGCGCGGTCGATCAGCACCACGATCTTGTATGGCTCATTACGCTTACCGACGATGCTGTCGCACTCCAGATGGCCGATCGTGTCGCGGGTCAGCACATCCTTCGGACGCTCGTGGATGCTCTTGGCCCGGTTGACCCACTTCATCTTGCCCGCCTTGCCACCACGTTTCTGGCTGGCCGAATAGTGCCGCAGTTGTTTGCGAAGATGCGTCTTGCCGCACCGTCGCAGAAAGCGGTAGACAGCGCTAACACTGTTGGCAAGCTTGCACTCATTGAGGGCTTCTTCGGGGGACAGCTTGCGTCTGATCGCCTCTTCAATGGGGATCCAAACCGCCTCCAGGATCATCGGATGGTTGGCCGCGCTGTTGAGGGCACACTGGCGGCGATGTGCTTGGGCGTCTACGGCTCGGTAGCGGGCACGGTCCCCACAGCGGCTCAATTCACGTTCAATGGTGCGCACAGAAAAGCCGACGCCCTTGGCAATCGATTCATTGCTCAATCCAAGCCTGATGTCGTGCTCAATCTGGTAACGTTGTGTCTCGGTGAGGGGTGGCATGACCGTTTCTCCTTTTGTCTTAGCAACTAAAGGGTACCGCGATTGCTGCTCTTCACCCCTTCTCTTTCGACCGGAAGTGCGACAAGTCGAACGCGAACTTTCCTAAACGGTTGGAGAGGCGCGCCAGCGCTCGCGTTTTC
>CAZMXB010000802.1:831-1624 GCA_964569855.1 uncultured Rhodoferax sp. | reverse complement strand
GTCTACTGCCCGATACCAGTCATTCACGGAACTCAGCCACTGGCCCGAAGCACCTGCCGAGATAGAGCCGCTCGGATGCCAGAGAACAAAATTTCGATTTGAGCCGGTAGCGCTGCCACGGATGCATCGTCATGATTCATTCATAGCGGCAGAGATTGCCGAGACTTGTGTGGGACGTACCAACCGCGTAACTTCCATGCCATTGCGCAGCACCAGCACTGTCGGCCAGAGCTTGCCGCCGTAACTACGACCCAGACCACGTCCTGGGCCGTCTTCAATCTTGACGTGGCGCCAATTTGTTTGTTGTGAGAGCACCTCGGCCAATGCTGGCTCGGCTGCGCGGCAGTAGCCGCACCAGGCGATGCCGAATTCCAGCAGGACCAGGCCTCGCAAGGCATCGAACTCAGCCCGGGTTGGCGCTTTGGTTTCACTAACGTATCGTTTGGAGGTGCTCATGCCCTGATTGTGGCTGGGGCGATTTCCCCGCGTGCGAATGGCAGAAGGCCACTGGACCAGTTGTCATAGCTCTGTAGCGAATCAGCTATGCCCGTACGCCCACCGTTCATCCGCAGCACTTCGCTAGTACCAGATAGTACTCACGCTTAAAGTCTTATCAAGACGACCGCAAGGACCTCGCGAACAAACCCAATCCGCCTAGGGTCAATACCAGAATGATGATCAAGTTCAACAGTGACATGGTCTGAAGGGTAATGGTCAAGCTCATTAAGACCCCCAGCACTATGGCGGCCAGAGAACCAGCCGCCAAGATCCAACCCCAGGGCGCGCGCGCATT
>CAZMXB010000802.1:263-821 GCA_964569855.1 uncultured Rhodoferax sp. | reverse complement strand
AAAATCCAGGCAACACCGAACATGAATGGAATCAGCAAACCGCCACCAGTGATATTCCAATTGCCGGCAAAAGGTACCCGGTACAAGGCGTAGCCCATACTGAAACCGTGCGACACAACAATATTGTCCAACAGCAGATAAAACCCAGTGCAAGCCATGATGAGCCCCACTAGGAAATGCCCACCACCGCCAGGTGTTCCACCTGCGCCGTGTGACCGATATCCCATGCTAAGCCTTTCTATATGGAGGGGTTCCAGCGGGGTTCTGGCATTCCCAGGTGGCGCCAAATGCCGCATTGCATCACGCGCGTTACGCACAGATACATCACCGCGGCATCAATCTGTATTGACACATGGATGAACAACTGGAATGACCTTCAACCGATCGGGACCAAGTATCGCACCATGAAAGAGCGTGTCGAATGTGTCGAAAGTTGGATGTCGGCCGATGGACGGATTGTTCAGGGCCGCTGGGATCTTGATTTGGCTGTTGATATTGGTCTTTTACAGCCTCTCGAATCACACCTAACGGTCGCCCGCCTCCATTCCATGAACTGCC
>CAZMXB010000802.1:0-253 GCA_964569855.1 uncultured Rhodoferax sp. | reverse complement strand
ATGGCCCGAACCTGTGGTCGCTTCAGGCCACTACCGGTAATAGCGGTTTACGATCTGCCTCCTCCAAAGGGGCCATTGGCGCTGTGATAACCCGGTACGTGGGCCACCGCTGTAGGATGACTGCGACGCGCAGACGGACGAGGGGGCGCACATTGAGCCCGATTGGGATCTGGCGGCGCAACCGGCACCGGATTACGAGGTCGATCAGCGCATCAGTTGGTGAAACATTGAGACGGCGATTCTGACTCGCGGC
>CAZMXB010000801.1:291-1626 GCA_964569855.1 uncultured Rhodoferax sp. | reverse complement strand
TTAAGTCTCTTCGCGGAGAAAGAGTTATACGTGGAAGACCGCCTAATACTTAAACTATTTATATGTTTTTCAATACCATTATATATTTTCATTATTCATTTAATAGATACATTTAAATACTATTACTGTATATTACTTCTTCATGAAGTGTAATTATTGTGGTCATAATAATAAATATAAACGTGTAAAAAAACCAATTCGTTGCCCACGGTGTGGGAATCCTTATGGGAAGAGTCCTGTTAGGAAGCTACACGGGAGGTACACGAAATGAAGCGCGCTCTATTAATACTTTTTGGTTTGGCATTGTGTGCGGTTCCAGCATTGGCCGTCGATTTGAATGAAGGTATAACACTATCTGATTCTACAGCGGTTAATCTTTCTAATGGAGAAGTTACATTTTCTGATATTTATAGCGGAGTGTCGATTACTTCTACAACGATGATAAATAACTCAAAATTCAATCCGGTTCAAACTATATATGATGGAGATGATTTAAAATGGACAACGGGAGAAAAGAACTGGTTTGTGTTTGACAATCCGAATTTTATAGCATCATATAATTATAATAATAATACATTGAAAGAAACTATTATTGTAAAAGAATATAAAGATTTGGAGTTCGTTATAAAATTGAGCGATGGTTCGCAACTGATCCCGTGGAACGAGGGAGAATGGAAAATAACACGTCCAACCGAAAATTCGATATCGCCCGGAATTATTATTTCGAAACCATATGGGACCGACGCGAATGGAAATTACGTTGATATGCATTACGAATATTCGGGGTCTTCTTTAAAACTTATATATAATAAATCTCGTGTATATAATGAAACTCTTACCGTTGAAGCGAATGAAGTTGAAATCGCATTGGATTATATGGAAGGGATCACTAATTTAGTTAAAAAATATGATTATGTTGATATTGTATATCCACTCACAATAGATCCGACATATCATTTGGACAATTCATGGTCCCTCGTGGCCGCCCAGTCCGGTAGTCAGACATATATCTCCTCTCTGACCCAATACGACGACGGGACTGGAAATGCCATTTATGGTGGAACTCATCCGAACGGCCAACTGCTGAAATATAATACTTATACTATGAACGGGACGACTTTTAGTAATTTTACTATTAGCAATTCATCACCAACAAGCGGAATCACAGTTGTAACTTTAACACCAAATGATCACCCAGAATATTCTGATAGATTTCTGTGGAATTTTGGGGACGGGACAACATTTTTGTCTTATAATAGAACTGGGGTAGATCATATTTATACTGGGGTCGGGCCATCCCCGTCGTATTCTCCTAGTTTGACAGCATATAGATCC
>CAZMXB010000801.1:0-281 GCA_964569855.1 uncultured Rhodoferax sp. | reverse complement strand
CTCTGCAAAGGCAGAGGCAATGAATCGTTCTAAAAAATAAATGGGGTTAACCCAGTATACCCACCGAGTTGGGTAAAGGCAAATTTTTCTGCCACACCCACGAGCGGGAGCACTGGATTATCCGTCGTGTTTTCAGACTTGTCTGAATTCGGAACAGTTGGGGGGAGAACCTACAATTGGTCGTTTGGAGATAGTTTGTCTTCTACCACTCCATATTCTAGTATAGTTGGAGATACATCACACGTCTATACAGCGCTTGGAACATACAGTGTTGAATTGAC
>CAZMXB010000800.1:0-1629 GCA_964569855.1 uncultured Rhodoferax sp. | reverse complement strand
CAAAGCAGGCTGGAGCCAAAATCATTCAGATTAACCCTGACAAAACGCCATTGGATGCCGCCGCCACATGGTGTTTGCGCGGCTCCGCCGGCGTTGTGCTGCCGAGCCTATTGATGGCGGCTTTTCCTGATGTTGGGAATCACCGGTAACTGGTCGAGTTAGGTGACGACAGATCCTCGCCGTTTGATCCATGAACTAGAGACGCAACTTGGTCTCCCTGTGAGATTCGTGTCAAAGCCTGCCACATCTCCTCAAGCTGCTCGCAATATGCCGAAAAACGCATTCAGTAGAGCCGTTCTTGCATCGAAATACTCGCCAACACCGCAATTTCAATCGGTTCGGCCGAATCCCAGCCGACCTAAGGCCGGAGGCGCATCGTCCCGCAAGCCGCGACCACTATCGAAATTGTTCGATGTGGCAAGCTTTGACACGATTCTTACTGATGATCCATGTTGACACTTAAGTCAAATCGACGCGGGCTATCGACATTTAGTGCCGCGACAATATCCCTGGATTTTTGCTGGGCACGCGATGGCGGCATGCAATGGTAGGTCGTTGCAGGTACGGTACTTGGGTCTAGACACCGTCGGCGCCAAATCTTCCCATTAAGATTCGACCAACTTGTATTCAATGGGTTTCCCGTGGCCATAACCAACGCTTCAACATTCAACGATCCTGCTCAAACATGGAATAGGCGCTTTCAACAAGAAGGATATTTGTTTGGAACATCGCCAAACGAATGGCTATGCCAGCACGCATCGGCATTGCCTTCGTCAGGGCATATTCTCTGTGTCGCAGATGGAGAAGGGCGCAATAGTGTGTGGCTTGCGGGCTTGGGCCAACAGGTGGATGCATTTGATATTGCAGAGGTAGGAGTAGCCAAGGCGCGCCTGCTGGCCGAAAAGAACGGTGTGCGGGTCAACTACCGTGTTGCCGATTGCGATTCGTTTCCCTGGCCGCATGCGACCTACGATGCCGTTGTCGCCATCTTCATCCAGTTTGCTGACCCCGAGTTGCGGGAGCGCCTGTTTGCAAACATGGTTGAAAGTCTGAAGCCTGGTGGCGTTCTCATTCTCCAGGGATACACGCCCAAACAGCTGGAATACAGGACAGGCGGGCCTCCCATACTTTCGCATCTGTACACCGAAGCAATGTTGCGCTTGGCCTTTCAAGGCATGCACATAGAAATGCTGAAAGCCTATGAAGCAGATGTACAGGAAGGCTGCGGTCACAACGGACGCTCTGCGCTCATTGGCATGGTTGCACGCAGGTAGGAACAAGTCAAAACAGCGTGTTTCTGTCTGGAAGGCCTGGACACCCTAGACCGGACTACCAAGGAAGACGGTCGGCCTGAATCCCGATATTCTGGACCCGGTGCAGCACTTCGCCAGCCTCTTCACCTGCGATTTGCAAGTGCGGCTATCTTTTCAGCCTCGCCGTGGCTCGAGTTTCAAAAGCTAGCGTGATGGACCTGAGCTGCTATCCTAGATGCTTGTCAGCAACAAGAGCACCGATTCGGGTCCAAACCGCTTTGACGCGATCTCAAGCCGGATTGAAATTGATGAACCCTGTTTCAACTCACCCTCGAACATCCCAGGTCATTCACACGGAAGCGCAACTCCGCGCACT
>CAZMXB010000799.1:0-1630 GCA_964569855.1 uncultured Rhodoferax sp. | reverse complement strand
ACGTAGTAACCGTGTCGTAAACCACATCTGCAGTCAAAAAGTCAAACGTCCCGTCGCTGCGCGGATAAGCGTTGATCACGTCGTAAAAGCGCTCATGCGTCACGCCGCCTTCGCCCCAATGCTCGACTGCCAGGATTCTCGGCACGTAAGTCAGCGCGGCGGAGATGCCGGCACCGCTTGGCAAGGTGCCCACTCCGGAAAAGTCTATCCGAACGAGGCAGCGACGCTCGAGGACGAACATGGCCGCGCTGCCGTCCGGCAGGCTGCGAATCCAGCGGCCACCCGTGGGAAGAGCGGCGGGATCGCCGCCCAAGCCGGGGGTAATCCCCTCATCAGCAAATGTCCCGCTGCCGATCACCGTGGAGCCCGACACGCGCGTCTCGAAGACGTTGTCTCGCCGCTCGTTGACAATCACGGTCAGGCTGTGCGTGCGCGCCGAGCTGTTCCAGGTGTAGGAAATCGTGATGTTCCACACCACGCCGTTCGCATCGCGGTAGATATGGCCGCTGGCGACGCCCAACTGCGCCCCCTGCACCGGTGCGGAAACGCCATTGTTGAAAATCGCGTCAGAAGGAATGCGAATATCGCCGTAGACAAGATCGTCAGCCGTGCGGAACCGGAACAGCCGCGGCCGGCTGCTCGCGTACAGCGGCGCGCTGGACGACGCGGAATAGAGGAGCGTCGTCAGGTCCGGGCCCGTGTAGAACCCCGTCGAACAATGGAAGCCCTTGATCTCGCCGCTGAACCCGGCGAAACGCCGCAGCGTCTCGTAGGTCGTCCCCGCCTGGCCGACGGCGCTGCCGTGCAGGTTTTCCAGAACGGTATAGGTCGGCTGGGTCACCAGGTACAGCAGCGTGTCGGAAACCTGGCGCTTCCACGACAGCGAGCGAATGCGGCCGGCGTCGCGTTCGAGCAGGGCGAGGTCGTGCGTGCCGGCGACGATGCCGTGCAACTCCGGATAGTCGACCGAGCCGGTCAGACCCAGCACGGTCAGGCGGCCCTGGCGCTGAAACGTCATCGCCGTCCACAGCCGGTCGTAGGCAAAGAACAAGCGGCGCAAGCCCAGGCCGGAGACCGAAAGATTGGCATTGGTCTGCTTGATCAGCCAGTCGACGGATGCCGTACGGGACACCTCCAGCAGATCGCCGAGCGCCCCGGATGCCGGCGTGCTCTCGTGGGCCAGGCAGACCTTCAGCGTGCGCGGCTCGCCTCCTCCGCTGGTCACGGTGATGGTCTTCGTCGGGCGAATGAGCACAGAGAGCAGCCAATTGTGGCTGTAGACGCGCGTGGCGTCGTGATAGGTGCGCTCTGTAAAGCTGGTTTCGGTCAGCGGGCTGAAAATGTCGTCCGCCGTGTCCTTCGGCTTGCGCACCTTGTAGCGCCCCGTGCCGATGCGCCCGGGAATGGCTGGCGTCGGATCCGGAGGCGGCAGGATGCGGTTGTCGCGCGTGCCGACGCCCACGCCAGCGGCAGCGGCTCGGCGGCTCAGGAGGAGATCGAGAACGCCCATGGCGACAGGGTCAAGGAAGCGTCGGCTTGCCCGTGCCGACGCGCTCGGGAATGGACGGCGCCGGTGCGATGGGCTTCAGGGTGCTGTTTTTCTGCGTGCTCAGGCTGGCCGCCGTGGCCA
>CAZMXB010000798.1:0-1632 GCA_964569855.1 uncultured Rhodoferax sp. | reverse complement strand
TGTCGTTCTTGACGAAGCGGGCCATGTCGAAATGGTCATAGGTGCAGCCGAAGCCAGACTCTATGATGGCATTGAGGACGAGACCCTGATTGATTGTGCGTAGCATGTTGTCTCCTAATTGCTTGCTGTTGGCGAATCACTGCGGCAGGTTTTGCTCTGCCTCAGTAGAGCCAGGCCGCCTTGATTTCGACACCATCGCGCTGGGCCATGGTGGCGAGAATCGTCATCGCCCTGGCGATTTCTTTGTAGCCGCGGCTGTCGCCGAGATCGGCTGCCAGGGCGCGGCCGTAGAGGAAATGCGCCTTGGCCAGAGCCTCGGTTTCGCATCCCAGTTCGCGGCAGGCGATCTCGGCCTTGTAGGCATCGAGCAAGTGCCGCAGATAGCGGTCCTTGAGGTCGCTGCCGTGGAAGCTCTTGCGCACTTCGTTGCAGATGGCCGCCTGGAGGGTGTAGGCGTCGGCTAGGTGCGGGTTGTTGGGGGCGAAAGAGAGAACGTTCTCCATTTCGAAGAGCGCCAGATTCGCCTTCTCCGATGCTTCGATGCAGACACCCATGGCGAAGAGATCGCGGGCTTCTTGCAGGAGCTGAGCGTAGGTTGCGGCTGCAGCGGGAGAGGGAGCAGTGTGATTGTTCATTTGAACTTTCAGAAGGGTGGAGATTGGGGCCGGCCGGATGATTTCAGGCGGGCTCGCGACGGCAGAATTTGTAGACTTCCTCTTCGAGGAGAAAGCAAATCACGCCGTTTTTCAGGCACATGGTGCCGTGGTCATATTCTTTGTCGACGACGAGAACATCACCGACTTCGCATGAGACGTGGAAGGAACGGGCAGCTGAGGCCGGGAGGAAGGCCTTGAGTACGACGATTTTTTCAGGAGCAGCAGACATGGGCAACGCCTCCAGGTTGTCTCTCTCGACCTTGGCTGCCATTCGTTTCTCTCGTTCCGCTCATCTCTTGGTGCGATGTTAGACATCCGGCCAAGTTGGGGGAAGCGGTGACGGGGAATGGCTCGTAGGTAAGAGAAGGGTTTGTTTAGATCAGAAATTGCTGTTAGAGGTAAAAAGAAAAATGCACATTACTTTCGCTTCTCAGAGCTCTTAATACAGCCAAGAGTTATCTAATTGCGAAATGTTGCGCTTCGTAATCTCTCGAAACAATTGGCTGAAAACAGCCACTGGTAAGGTCTTTGTGGGTTTAACTCTAGGTGAGACGACGCTTAGCTTGTATATACTCTCGCCCTTTGCCATCGCTTCGAAATTGGCGCAACTGGCGCCAGTAGGTTCTCAAGCGCTAATTTTCATCATGGTTACCTATGTCGAAATAGCAGAAGAGAGTTATCGTTGTTGTTATCCCAGTCGATAAGTAATGAGAAACCTGAGAATGATTATTGAAGCTGCTGAAACACAACTGCAAAAGTTGTTTGGCCTTAGCGCCGAGCAAGTGCAAAGAGTCTTAGACACCGCTACCCGTGGTGAACAGGGTAAAAAGCAAGGGGTTTTCTGCGATATCTATTTTCAAGCGGGAACGTCTCAAGGTCTCACTTTTGACCAGGGTGTATTGAAAAATACATCTAGTTCTACCACTAGTGGAGCTGGTGTGAGAGTGGTGGTCGGCGATAAAACCGGTTATTCACA
>CAZMXB010000797.1:0-1635 GCA_964569855.1 uncultured Rhodoferax sp. | reverse complement strand
CATGGAAGTTTACAGGAATAGCAGATGCAAGTTCATATAAGTTATATGATACTTCGGGTGGAACGGAAGTAACAACCTTTGCAGGTGGTAGTGATAGCAGGGCATTCTACGACACATCACTTACTAACTATCTTGACAAAGTAAGCACAAGCACACAAACGGTAGCCTGTAGAACAGACTTTACAAATGCAAGCGGTATTAAAGCCGATGTATTGGGCGGTTATACAGCTTCAACATCTTTAACTCTTTGTGGTATCCCAATTGTAAGCGGTGTATTGAGTAAAGCGTCATTTATAGAAACAGATACGATTGCGGAAAAGACCGTTGCAGGTGGTGTAACAATTGACGGTGTGCTATTGAAAGATAACATTTACACAGGGCATACAGGCAGGGCATTACTTGCTGAAACGAATGTATTGATAGTTGACGCTAATAGAAGTGCGGATATAGCGGGATATGTTTATAACGATATTCAGACTGCAATTGATTACGCAAATACGCAAACTCCATCAAGCTCCAGCAGGTGGACTATTTACATAGTGCCAAAGAAAAATAACACAGGCTATGTAGAAAATTTAACCGTGTATCAGTACATTGATTTCACAGGATTAGGCAGGGCTATGATAAACGGTACTATAACTTATTCAGGTACGTGGACTGGCGGTGTTTATTCTAAGTTTGATAATATCACGGTAACAAGCGTAACAGATAGCAATTTGACAATAAGGGGCATACAGGCTAAAAACTGTATGTTTAAAGTAATCAAAGACGCTTCAACTCCAGGACTTTCCCTTGAAAATTCAGAATTGACTAATTGTGACTTCATTGCATACTTAAGCGGTTCAACAATTACAACGACAGGCAGTAATAAAATAATTAAATGTAATGGTAATAAATCTATAACATGGGATAGTACTGATACGGTATTCAGTTACGATTACATAGCAGATCAATCAATAACTTACTTATAATAAAATGGCAGATATAGTAAAATCACACGGCAAAACAAAAATAATAGATACAGGCAGTACAACCAAAATACAGGTTAATGGCGTTGATGCTATTACAATAGACCACGCTACGGGTAATATTAATTTAGTCGCTTCTGCAACACTCTCAAGCGATATTATATATGTAAGTGCTACAACGGGAGTAAGTGAAAAGTTCTATTGTGAGGGTGCTTCTTTATTTAAAGGTGGTTTATCTTTTACGGGTACAGCGTCTTACTTAAAATTACCGTCTTTAACAAGCACGCAAAGAGACGCTTTAACGGCTGCTAATGGAATGGCTATATTTAACTCCACTACTAATAAAGCACAGGTTTATGCAGGGGGTATTTGGAATGACTTATTTTAAGTTTTTATTTTTATCCTTGCTGTTTTTTGTAGGTTGTGAAAGTTACACAGTCAACACTTCTCAATCTGATATTCAAAATAGGGATGGTTGTGTTTTTATTGACGCTTCGTTTAATCAGGGTCAAGACACAATCAAGGCTAATTACTGGATAACGCAATATATAGATGATAATAATATGAGAAGTCTTTACGGCAAGAATGGATTGATAATTACTCTATACATACCGAGTATAATTACTTGGAGTGAGGTTAACTACTGCAAATGAAAAAACTACTTTTA
>CAZMXB010000796.1:0-1646 GCA_964569855.1 uncultured Rhodoferax sp. | reverse complement strand
TCACCGCCATGAACGAGATGGAGGACGAGAAAAAAGGGCTGGAGTTGGGCGCGGTGGACTACATCACCAAACCCATCAGCCCCTCCATCGTGCTGGCGCGGGTGCGCACGCACCTGGCGCTCTACGACCAGACCCGCGAGCTGGAGCGCCTGGTGGCCCTGCGCACCGCCGAGCTGGAAAAGACCCGCAGCCAGATCATTCGCCGCCTGGGCCGTGCCGCCGAGTTCAAGGACAACGAAACCGGCAACCACGTGATCCGCATGAGCCACTACTCACGGCTGACCGCCCAGGCCTATGGCCTGAGCCCGGCCAGTGTGGACATTTTGTTCCACGCCGCCCCCATGCACGATGTGGGCAAGATCGGCATCCCCGACAACATCCTGCTCA
Organism: uncultured Rhodoferax sp.; assembly: GCA_964569855.1. Lineage (GTDB taxonomy): Bacteria > Pseudomonadota > Gammaproteobacteria > Burkholderiales > Burkholderiaceae_C > Allorhodoferax. The sequence continues at coordinate 1,259 of CAZMXB010000796.1, read as the reverse complement.
AGCCCGGCAAGTTGGACGAGGTGGAGTGGGAGGTCATGCGCCAGCACCCGGCCATGGGGGCGGCAATCATTGGTGAACACAAGGACGAGTTGCTACAGGCGGCGCATGCGGTGGCTATCTGCCACCACGAAAAGTGGGACGGCAGTGGTTACCCAAAAGGCCTGAAAGGGGAAGAGATCCCGATCTTTGCCCGCATTGTGGCCATTGCCGATGTCTTTGACGCCCTAACCACCGAACGACCCTACAAAAAGGCCTGGACCGTGGAGGCCGCGTTGGCGATGATCGACGAGGGCGCCGGCCGGCACTTTGACCCCGGCCTGATGCCAGCGTTCAGGCAGGCCTTGCCCGAGATGCTGAAGGTCAAGGAGCAGTATTCAGAAGACAAGGGCGCGTTGACCGATCTGGATTTCTTGAAGTAGTGCGGCGGTCAGGTTGCGGTTGATGAACAATTTACTATGAAAATGATAGCTACTCACGCAATCTATTCGGGGGCTGGAGGCTGATTTGACTCATAAGAACCGCGCTGGGAACGTTATGGGTCGGGGGGGCTGACGCACAACTACTGCGCATTCAACAACTGGGCCTGCTTGGCGCGCGCCGCCAGGTTGACGCCGGGCTTGAGCAGTGCCACGCTGTCGCCCAGAATGTGTGCGGCTTCGATCAGCAGCACATCCTTGTCGTTTTTGCGGGCCTTTTCCGCTGCCAGTTCGATACTGAGATCGCGCTCGCCCGCTTGCAGGCCGTCGTCTTTCGCGTCGTCACTCTTGATGTTGCGGTCGCCCCCTTTGGCCTTTGTGGTGGCCTTGCGCGCGGCCAACTTGGCTTCTTGCGCCTGTTTTTCCTTGCGCCGCTCGGCCTCATTCAGTGAAAGCGCGTTGCGCTTGCGTTTCTGGTTGAACTCGGCAATGTCCTCTTGCAGGTACTGGAAGTCTTTCTCATTCTTCACGCGTACCTTGTGCTGCCCGACCAGAATCGGCAGCAGGTCTTGCAGCGAACCGTTGGGTGAAAATTTGGCGGCTGGGATCTGGACCCAGGGCAGGGCGTTGTCGTAGCTGGATTCGCCATGTTCGCCAGTCTCCATTACGGCGGGGAATGTGACGTCGGGTGTGACGCCGCGCAGTTGGGTGGTGCCACCGTTGATGCGGAAAAACTGCGCAATGGTCAGCTTGATTTCACCCAATTGCGGCTTCTCTGACTTGGCGATACGGTCCAGGTTGATCATGGTTTGCACCGTGCCCTTGCCAAAGCTGGGCTCACCC
>CAZMXB010000795.1:283-1649 GCA_964569855.1 uncultured Rhodoferax sp. | reverse complement strand
TTCATCATCATGCCCAATAGCAGCCACGCTCTCAAGCCCTGATTCCTTGCATTCCACAGCAACCGCTCGGAGACTTTGGCCGAAGTCTTGATCAGCTGGCTGCGCCGTCACCCTTTGAGTCCACTTGAGGAAGAAACTATTCTGGTTCAAAGCAACGGAATGGCTGAATGGGTCAAGATGGAAATTGCGCGAATGGGGGGCGTCTGCGCGGCTACACGGGTTGAGCTACCGTCCCGGTTCCTGTGGCGAACTTATCGGCAAGTCCTTGTAAGTGGCGCTGTACCGAGCGAATCGCCATTGGACAAGATCCCCATGGTGTGGCGTTTGATGAAACTTTTGCCCGCGCTTACCTCGCAGCCCGACTTTGCCCCTGTTGCCGGTTTTCTCAAAGGTGATGAACCTGATCGCTCATTGCAACTGGCCTCCAAACTGGCGGACCTTTTCGACCAATACCAGAACTACCGCGCAGACTGGCTGCAAGCCTGGGCTGAGGGTCGAGATCATCTGATTTTCGCCAATGGCACCCAAGCCGAGATTCCAGCGGAACAGCGGTGGCAGCCCCAACTCTGGCGAGCGGTATTGCAAACGCTAGACGGCAAGCAGCAACAAAGCATTCGCCCTCAATTGCAGCAGCGGGTGGTCGACGTTCTGAATCAAGGCGGTCCTCTGGCGGGCAAGGTCGCCCGACGGGTGATTGTCTTTGGCATGAGCCAGATTCCTTTGACCACCATGCAGGCGATGGCAGCTCTATCCAAGCACAGCCAGGTGATGCTGGCCATTCCCAATCCGTGTCAGTTTTACTGGGGCGACATCATGGATGGGCGCGAGTTGCTCAATGCTCAGCGCCGTCGCCAACCCTTGCGTCGGGGAGTGGATCTGTCCACATTACCTCTTGAAGACATGCATGCCCATGCCCATCCCCTGCTTGCCGCCTGGGGGCGCCAGGGGCGGGACTTTATCCGCCAGCTCGACCACTTTGACGATGCCGAGAAAGCCAGGCAGCAGTTTGAGTTGGCGCGGATTGATCTGTTTGACGACGCCGAGGAAGACGCCAACACACCATTGCTGCGTCAAGTGCAGAACCGAATCCGTGATCTGGTGCCCCTGTCAGAGCACGTTCCATTGGAAGTGGCAGTGCAAGACGAGTCCATCGTATTTCACAGCGCACACAGCGCCGTTCGGGAGCTCGAGATCCTGCACGATCAGTTACTGCGCATGCTGGCTCGTCCCACGCAAGAACAACCTCTCAAGCCGCGCGACATCATCGTGATGGTCCCGGACATTGAACTGATGGCCCCGGCCATCCGGGCAGTGTTTGGCCAGTACAAGCGCAATGACCCCCGCTTCATTCCCTTTGACATTGCAG
>CAZMXB010000795.1:0-267 GCA_964569855.1 uncultured Rhodoferax sp. | reverse complement strand
CTGCGTTTGCCAACCCAGCGTTGCCGCATGAGTGAGTTGGTCGACCTTCTGGAGGTGGGCGCCGTCGCGACAAGATTCGGAATTGAGCTGGAGTCGCTGCCCAAACTCACCCAGTGGATGGTGGGTGCCGGTATTCGGTGGGGACTGAATGAGGAGCATCGCACTGATTTGGAGTTGGGCGCCTGTGGGGACCAGAACAGTGCCTGGTTTGGCCTGCGTCGGATGTTGCTGGGCTACGCTAGCGGTTCAGTCCCAGTAGAAACGAGG
>CAZMXB010000794.1:0-1655 GCA_964569855.1 uncultured Rhodoferax sp. | reverse complement strand
GGGATTATTGGAGCGCAAAAAGTAGCAAGTACTCGCCTAAAGGAATGCAGGAAAAATACGCCAGCTTTGCGGGTAGCGCGGTAAAAGGGGCGACGCTTTACGGGATGGCAATAGACAACGGATGGCAACCGCCACGCGACCCGAACTACCGACCTACACAACAGCCAACGCAGCAAAAACCAACACAACAACCAACGCCACCAGTTAGCATAGATTTATTTTCGCCTTTGGTGGACGTAAACGATAAAGGCAAGCCGTTAGAAACCATTGAAAATCTAGCCGACGTTTGCCGTCGTTTGGGCATTAACATCACTTACAACGTTATTAGCAAATCTGTGGATATAGCAATACCGAACAATAAAACCACGATTGACAACGAATACAACGCTAATTTAGCAATGTTAAAATCGTGGTGCAAACGGTTCAAAATGCCCACGGACAGCTTGAAAGATTATGTATTAGCCATAGCAGATGGCAATGTATTTAATCCCGTACAGACATGGATTGATAGCGTCTTGTGGGATAAAAAACCCCGCCTTAATGAGTTTTTTGCCACTGTTTCCGACAAAACAAAAAAAATACTACCCGATGGCAGAAGCCTAAAAGATGTTTTAATTTTTCGCTGGATGTTGTCGGCGGTGGCGGTTGCACTGACTGAAAAACCAATAGCAGCGCAAGGTGTATTGACGTTTACAGGAAAAGGCAATCTAGGCAAAACAGAATGGTTTAAAAATCTGCTACCTGAAGAAATGCGTTTTTTGCTTAAAGAAGGGCTAACACTCAATCCGTCAGACAAAGACAGCGTAACAACGTGCATTAGCCATTGGTTATGTGAGTTAGGAGAATTAGACGGCACATTTAGACGCGCAGATGTTGCACAACTAAAAGCATTTATTACACGATCTCAAGACGATGTACGCCGACCCTACGCAGCAAGCGATAGTAAATACCCACGCCGCACCGTGCTTTTTGCATCAGTCAATAGCCGCGAGTATTTGCAAGACCCAACGGGAAATAGACGGTTCTGGACGGTCGAGGTTGATAAAATAAATGCTCGTCACGGCATGAATATGCAGCAAGTGTGGGCTGAGGTGGCGTATTGTTATCGGGATTTAGGTCAAAAATGGTTTTTAGAACCTGACGAAATGGAAGCACTAAACGACCATAACGACGATTTTATGTCAATAAATCCAACCCATGAAAAAATAGATACGGCTTTCGAGTGGGAGCAAAGCCCTGTTTTTTGGACGTGTCCCTGCACAGCTACCGAAATAGCGGAATTGTCAGGGGTTGAACGCATAACGCAGCGAGAGACTAACGAAGCGTCTAGCTATGTGCAACAACGCTACGCAGTACAAACAAAACGGATAGGCGCGAATAAAAACAAACGCTGGATGATGCCCCCTTTGACGTTTGAGGCAGAGCAAGCACTGGCAAAACGGAGTTTCAAAAAATGATTGAATGTAATCATATCGGAAACCGAGTTTATACAAAGCGCATATTTCAAAATCTAACCACACATTATTGTGTACAGTGTCTAAATTGCGGACAAATCGTGCGCCAAAATAATAAACTATGGTTAAAAATAGAGGATATACCGCCAACAAAAACTATCCATATTTCGAGGCAGTTAATGTTTGGGGTGGTGAAGAAAA
>CAZMXB010000793.1:0-1658 GCA_964569855.1 uncultured Rhodoferax sp. | reverse complement strand
TGGACTTCATAACCGTATCCCACAACTGCCGCGCAGGCAGCGTCTGGTAAACCCAATTGCCGTCGGCGCGCTGATACGCGCCCTGGCCCATCAATGTAGCTCCGGGTTTAGCAGGGTGAACGAGTTCCCAAGCCTGGTCGTTCCTCAGTGCCTGCATGAAGCTGTCGGTCATACCGACCGACACGTTGAAGTTATTCCATCGACCGGGAGTACGTTTGGCGGTGATGAACTCCAGCACATCCGGATGGTCAATCCGCAAAACGCCCATTTGTGCACCGCGACGCGCACCCGCGCTCTCAACCGTAGAGCAGGACTGGTCAAATACATTGATGTAGCTGCACGGCCCCGAGGCCATCGAGGCAGTGCCTTTGACGGCCGCACCCCGGGGACGGATGCGCGAAAAATCGTACCCCACACCACCCCCGCGCCGCATGGTTTCGGCCGCTTCACGCAGGGCTTCGTAGATGCCCGGGTATCCATCCGCATCCATGCCCTGGATGCAGTCTCCGACGGGCTGGACAAAGCAGTTGATCAAGGTCGCCTGAATATCGGTTCCTGCGGCGCTCATGATGCGCCCGGCGCCAATGGCACCAGCATAAAGATTCTCTAAAAAGATGGCCTCAAATTTGGGTCGTTCGCTTTCCGCCTCAACGGATGCAAGGGCTCTTGCCACGCGGGCAAACAAGTCATCAATCGTGCTTTCGCCCGGCTTCAGGTATTTTTCAACCAGCACGTCCTGGCTGATGGGTTGTGTAACAAACTGGCCTTGCAGCGGGGAAATCGGGTCGCGTTTCATTGTCGTGTCTCCTCAGGATTGGATGGGCTGCGCAGTGCGCTTTGTCAAAGCCGTTCGGTATGCGATGGTGGTGTTGGTTGGGAATCGGGACGGAGGTGATTGGCCTGGAAGAAAATCGTCATCGTGGTCGGCCCGTTGTAGATGGAGGCTGCCGGATGCTACCCAAGTGCATGGGTTATTTCCTTGTTGTGCATCAAAGATGCGGCGTTCACAAGGTCGCCATCGTAGCAACAGTTGGACTATCGCGGCGTCACAGGATTGAAAGAAATTGCAGGAATCCTGGACCCGCTCAGTGACCCGGGATTCCACATAACAAAATCTGCATCTAGCCCTCGAATCGCTTGCTTCGGCAGCTATCGATTTCGAAGCGCCCCACCCGTATCGTCGAAATGGATCGACTCAGCAAGAGGAATTTTTGTTGTCAAGTGGCAACCATTACGCTTCAAATTACATCCCGGCGTAGTTCGGACCACCGCCACCTTCCGGCGTGACCCAGACGATGTTTTGTGTCGGGTCCTTGATGTCACAGGTCTTGCAGTGCACGCAGTTCTGCGCATTGATTTGCAACCGATCAGTGTTATCGGCATTCTTCACAAACTCATACACTCCGGCCGGGCAATAGCGGGCCTCGGGTCCGGCATATTTTGCCAAATTGATGCTGACTGGAACTGAAGCGTCTTTCAGCGTCAAATGCGCCGGTTGTTGCTCCTCGTGGTTCACATTGGCCACAAAGACACTCGAAAGGCGATCAAAAGTCAGCTTGCCATCAGGCTTGGGGTAGTCAATCGGCGTGCATTCCGCTGCGGGCTTCAAGTACTCATGATCGGCCTTGTTGCGCCGAATCGTCCAGGGCATGTGGCCT
>CAZMXB010000792.1:0-1660 GCA_964569855.1 uncultured Rhodoferax sp. | reverse complement strand
AGGCTTGGCAGGAGGTTTGATCGCCAGAAGAGACCACTCCCCGTGTTTCCACAACTCGCTCTGCGAATCCCACTCTTGGATCGCCGCCGAACTGCGAAAGTCGCCCTGGCGGAGAACGAAAATCACCCGGATCGAGGTGTCCTGCCCACTCTTCGACAGTGGGCCAGTGAAGAGGAGTCGGGCTACCTTCTCCAAGTGCGAGATTCGAGAGGTGGGCATAGTCCTTAAGGCTCCGAGATGTGAGGGTGCCGCTCCACGCGAAGAGGCGCGCCTCGGGGTTGTCGCTGAAGTACCGCAAGAAGCGCTTGGTGCGCGCGGCGGTGCGGTTCCGCACGCTGTGCGCCTCGTCCTCGATGGCGACACCGCGGCGGATGCGGTGCAGCAGGTCCGCCGCCCGAGCGCCTGACAGCTCGGATAACGCGACGACGTGCAGCGTGGGTCGGCCAGGCACGAGCCAGCGCCCGCCTGCGAGGTTGGGAAGCTCCCAGTGCTGGCCGTAGAAGTGCCAGTCCACTTCGAGAAGCTGCTGCTTCAGGTTAGGCGGCAGGAGCAGGACCGCGGTGCGGCAGTCGTCAACGACGAGAGCCGTGAGCAGGTCCAGCAACGTTTTGCCGTGGCCGACCCCGATGGGACCGAGCACGCCTCCGACCTCGGACGCCTCGTAGAGTGCCCACGCCTGCACCGGCAGCAGGTCCGCGCAGCACCGACGCTTGTACTTGCTGCCGCAAGCGCACAAGTTCGTCTTCTTGCCGAGCCGCTCCTTGACGTAGGAGGCCCACTCGCGCATCTCCGCTTCGCTCGGGCGAGGACGCCGAGGGAGCGCCAGCACGCGGCGCAAGTCCCTCGACTCCCCGACCGCCTGGCCCTTCAGGTAGACCTGCTTCCGCTCGCGGGCGGGCGTAGCCGCGAGCGCCGCCCGCAAGAGGCTCACGGACGTTACGCCTTGCCCTTCTCGTTCGCCACGGCCTCGTACTTCGCCGCCTCGGCTTCCAGGCTCGCCTCGACCTTGGCGAGCGCCGCCGCGAAGGTCGCGTCGAAGTCCGCGCCGTCGAACGACGCCGAGACCTCGATGCGCGCGGAGTTGTAGTTGCCGAGGTTGATGGTGTAGCCCTTGGTCACCGTCACCGTACGGCACTGCGGGAGGCCCGGAGTGACGAACTCCACCGGCCCGGTCTGCATCTCGGGCGCGCTCTCCTTGGGCTTGTTCTTCGCCCCCGGAGGACGACCGCGACCGCGCTTCACGGGCTCGAGGTTCTCCTGCGGGGCCTCGGCGGCGACCTGCTCGCGCGACTTGTTCTCGTCCTTCGCCTCGACGCGCGCCAGCTCCGCGTCAATCTTCTCGACCACCTTCTCTGCGGGCGTGGGCGCGGGCTCCGCGATGAGCTGGCGGCGCGGGGCGGGGATGGGCGAGAAGCCCTCGACGGGCTTCGCGGCGAGCGCCGGCTCGCTCTTGGGCGCGTCGGGCGGCAGCACGGGCTGAACGACGGGAGCGGCTTCGACGGCGGGCGCGGGGTTCAGCTTCTTGAAGAACGACATGACGGTGGTCTCTCCTGGGCAGTACGACTTGTGTGGACAGTTGAAGCAGGACTTCGGGTTGCGCTCGAGCTTGGCGACTTCCTTCTCACTCGCAGCGGACTTCATTTTCTGAATCAGAGGGACA
>CAZMXB010000791.1:263-1660 GCA_964569855.1 uncultured Rhodoferax sp. | reverse complement strand
CAGACTGCCGCCGATCGACAGGTTGTCCGCCCGGAAGCGGTAGGTTTCTGTTTCATCGAACTGTGGCATCATCTCTTTGTGGTGCAGCACCGGACCCGCAATCAAGTGGGGGAAAAACGTAACGAACAGCGTGTGCTTGAGCAGGCTGGGCGTTTGCACGAAACCGGCGCGGCAATCGAGCAAGTAGCCGATTTGGGTAAAGGTGAAAAACGAAATTCCCAGCGGCAGCAAGATGCCGTCCGGCCGGTCCGCCGACATGCCCCAGCCTTGCAGCGCGCTCAGCAAAGTGACGAAATATTTGTAATAGAAAAGCAGCGTCAGGTTGCTCGCCACGCCGAACGCCACGGTCCATGCCTGGCGGCGCGGCGCGCCCGCCTGCTGGAGCACATAGCGGCTGACCACGTGGTTGAACAGGATGGACGCCGCCAGCAACACCACGAAGCGGGGATTCCACCAGCCATAGAACACAAACGACGCTGCGCACAACCACAGCGCCGCCCAGCGCAGACGAACACGCCCAAGCACGTAGTAACCGCCCAGCGCCACGGGCAGAAACAAAAACAGGAACAGGTAGGAATTGAACAGCAAAGCGAACTCAGCGAATGGCGTCAAGCGCGCGCTGCTCGGCCGGGGTCAGCGGCAGCGACAAGGACAATTCGGAAAATTGCCACAGGACCAGCTTGAGGCTGCGCGGCAGCGTCTTCTGCCGCTCCAGCGCCGCCAGCATGGCGCCTGAAAAATAGCCACCGTCCTGGCTCAGATTCCAGACCTCGCCGCCAAGTTGTCGGCCCAGGCGTTCTGCGAACTCGCTGCGCAACCCATTGGAGTCACCGAGCAAAAGTACTTGTGCACTGGGCCCTTCGTCAAGCAACCCGCCGCGGCGCACCGGCTCGATGTGCTCGGGGACCAACTGCTCAAGCTCAGGACGCCAGCCTCGAGGCGCATGCTCCAGCCCAGCAAGCACGATCAAGTCGCCCATGCGCGGCTCTGCAGCCGCTGCAGTGGACGAGGTGAACTGCTGCGCCCCTTTGCCGCCCAGAATGGGAAATGCTGCCTTTGCGGTGCTTTCGGCCGCCGCTTCGGCGCCTTCTTGCGACATGTGCACATCGGTCCGGTAAAACGCCTGCGACACCGCGCCCAGGGCAGGCCGAAGATCAACAAACGGCACTTCTGCGCTGGCGAGTGCATGCTGCCATTCATCGAAGCGGCCTGGAAATGGCGCGGCCACACGCAAGCCACAAAGCATTGCCGCTTCTATGCGTGATTTGTCGGGAACAGTAAGCACAATCAAAGGAACGCCGGCTTTTTTCCATTCCGCAGCCCAATGACGCATCAGGATCTGCCGCTGCGCAAATGCGCCGCTAAAACCTGGCGCAGGGCGCAAGCCGGCTCGGTAG
>CAZMXB010000791.1:0-236 GCA_964569855.1 uncultured Rhodoferax sp. | reverse complement strand
CTGCTTGCCGGCCTGACCGTCCACCCAGGTGGAAGGCGCCCATTCACTGGGCGCGAACCGCAGATGGCTGAGGCGCAGCATGCCCCAGGCAAAGCCCACAACCAAAGCCAACGCCACGGCGATGGCGATGCGTCGGTGCCCGGACGGATCTGATTCGCGTGGCGGCGGCAGCGGCGCTGGCATCGCCTTCACGCCGGCAGAGCTGCGTTCAACCTCCGGCTCCAATCCTGCGCGGA
>CAZMXB010000790.1:0-1662 GCA_964569855.1 uncultured Rhodoferax sp. | reverse complement strand
ATATTCCAGACATTGGAGCGAAAACACACGGCCAGCCCCAATGCAATCAGCAGCAGCGGCGTGGCCTTGACCACCAGTTCGCCGACCGCGTAACCGTTTCGAATGGGCTCCCAGAAGAACACCTGCAGGCCCCGCACCGGGTCCTTGCCCAGGAGCGCGAACAGGATCACACCGATCACCACCGTGCACAGCAGCGCCAGCAGGGGCGAACCATAGCTCCAGAATGCGGACGCTTGGGGCCGAGCTTCAAGTTTCAGTCTAGCCATGTTGCACCTCCGCAACCGCCGCCACGTCACTGTGATCCCAGAGGCCACTCATCCACTCGCCAATTTTCTCCACCGTCGCCTGTGCAATCGGTACCGAGGGCGACAACTTGCCTCGTGCAATCACATGCAGGCGGTCACACACCTCAAACAATTCGTCCAGTTCCTCACTGACCACCAGCACTGCACAACCGGCATCGCGCAGGGCCAGAATCTCGCCGCGAATCTGCGCGGCAGCGCCCACGTCCACCCCCCAGGTGGGTTGCGACACGATCAGCAATTTGGGGTTGGCATCGATCTCGCGGCCCACAATGAATTTCTGCAAATTGCCGCCCGACAGCGACCGTGCGGCCGCTGTCGGCCCGTTCGCCTTGACCTTGAACCGCGAAATCAGGCGTGCCGCGTGGGCTTCGAGTTGCCGCACCCGTATCCAGCCACCGGCAAAACCCGGCATCGAGATGGACTCGGTGCGAGTCAGCAGCAGGTTGTGCGCCAGACTCAGCGTGGGCACAGCCCCACGCCCCAGGCGCTCTTCGGGCACAAAATGCAGGCCCAGTTTGCGACGGCGCCCCGCATGCAGGTGCGATACATCCTTCTCTCCCATCTGGATGCTGCCCCGGGGTGAGCGGCAGTCTTCGCCCGACAACGCGTACAGCAATTCCTTTTGCCCGTTGCCCGACACACCGGCAATGCCCACTACCTCACCGGAGCGCACGTGCAGATGGATGTCACTCAGGTCCACACCAAACTGGTCTTCGCGCTCCAGCTTCAGCCCTTTGACCAGCATCACCGCTGCGCCTGCTTGCTTGGCCGCGCGCTCCAGCAACGGCGGCTCTGCGCCAATCATCAGGCGCGACAGGGATGCGTTGGATTCTTCCTGCGGATTGCACACACCAGTAACTTTGCCACCGCGCAGCACCGTGCAAGCCGTGCACAGTTCACGGATCTCGTGCAGTTTGTGGCTGATGTACAGGATGCTGCAGCCCTCGCTGGAGAGTTTCTTCAGCACCACAAACAACTTTTCTACGGCCTGCGGCGTCAGCACCGAAGTAGGCTCGTCCAGGATCAGCAGCTCCGGCCGGGTCAGCAGCGCGCGGATGATTTCCACGCGCTGCATCTCGCCCACGCTGAGCGTGTGCACCGGGCGCGCCGGGTCAATGTCCAGGCCGTATTCGGTGGCCTTGGCGATGATGCTGGCAGTCACCTGGTCCAGTGAAGTACGGGTCAGACCCAGCCAGACGTTTTCGGCCACCGTCATGGTGTCAAACAGGTTGAAATGCTGGAACACCATGCTGATGCCGTTGGCCCGCGCCTCCTTGGGGTTGCGGATCTGCATTTCCTGGCCATTGACCCGGACCACACCGGCGTCAGGCTTGACCGAGCCGTAAATGATTTTCAT
>CAZMXB010000789.1:0-1670 GCA_964569855.1 uncultured Rhodoferax sp. | reverse complement strand
TAGGCGTGCTGGTTTGGCCTGGCTGATGGTTGTTTTCTGCGCCCAGCCACCCGCAGCGCTCTTATTGCTCAGCGTGATGGTTATTTTCTTGTCCAGCTCGAAGGCAATGTCGGCCAGTGTGCGCAGGGTCATATTGGACGACCCGTCCAGCAGCTTGGTAATGCGTGGTTTGGAAACGTTGAGCCGTTTTGCCAGATCGGTTTTGCTTAGTCCGGCCTGATTCAACGCCTGCCAGATTTCTTCTGCAACATCGACGATCAGCGATTCTTCGGCCAAGGCGCGTGCGTTGCCTTGGCTTTCTTCAAGCCATTGTGTCAGAAAATCCATTTTTATTTCCTCAGTAATTATCCCGTTCGTGTTCCATTGTCGCCTTGTCTTGCGGCGTTAATTTTGCCGTCTTTTTTATCGTCAGGTGACTACACACGATTACGCTGCGTTCTTTCTGGCAGTACCAGAAATATGCCCGCAGCGATGCCCCTCGGGATTTGATGGCAAAAAAACCATTTCCTTCATTGTTCAGTTGTTCCGGAGAGTGCAATACGCCTGCATCGGCATACTTTTTAATTCTGGCTACAAGCGCGAGAAATAGCGACTCCGGTTGAACGTCTTGGCTGAGTTGCTTGAAAGTTTCCTGCGCCAGGTCGGTAAAAACGACTTTGTACCGCTCCCCAGTATAAAAAACTTTCGGCATTTAGTGTTAACTTTTAAGTTAATTGTTTAATTACAGCTTTGCGCCGCGCCAGGCAAATACCACGCGGCCAATCACGCGCAGCTGCTCGGCGCGCTCGCGGGTGATGCGCTGGGTGCCGTAGGCGGGGTTGTCGCTGATGATGTTGACGCTGCCATCGCCGATGTCGCGGGCGAGGCGTTTGACGTAGAGCTGGTCGTCCATTGCCAGCGCGTAGATGGCGTCGGTTTTGATCTGGTCTACCTGGCGGTCGATCAGCAGCAGATCGCCGCTGCTGAATGTTGGCGCCATGCTGTCGCCGTCGGCGCTGATGACGGCGAGGTTGTTGGTGTGGCTGATGTTGAGGTGTTGACGCAGCCAAGCGTGACTGAGCTGCATGGCACCCACTTGATATTCGATTTCCGGCAAATCCCGTCCCGATCCCATTGATGCTGTTGCGTTGAATATGGGTATATAGGTCGATTCGCATGGAATATCGACTAGGCATAATCCTAGTTTTTCATTGCCGTCCGGCGCGGGTGCCGCGTGGCGGACGTGGTAGTGCAGTTCTGCGCTATCGTTGGCGCGGTGGGGTTCAGTTGGCGTTTCGTCGTTTTTATATGGCTCACCAGTTCCACTTTTTAGCCATTCTCGGCTAACTCCTGCGACCAAAGCCATTTCGTCGGTGTATGCGCTAGAGCGCATCGGCGGTTTGTCTTTTGCTGGCGTAACCATGTTTTGAAACGCAGTGCTCCAGACCTTTTTCCCCGTCAGTTTGCTGACTTCTTCGGCCATGACTCTGGCGCCGCCGACCTTCAAAACAACGTGTCGTGCTCGACCAAGAAAAGTATCAAATTCATCCATTTCTGCATTGTCTAACAGCGTGCTGTTATTGTGCAAAAACATCGTGGTGTTGCGAATAAAACACTGTGGTGTTATTGTGTGCATATGGCTATCGAATCCCTCAAGAAAATCATTCAAACCGCTGGCGGGCAAACCGCGC
>CAZMXB010000788.1:0-1674 GCA_964569855.1 uncultured Rhodoferax sp. | reverse complement strand
TAAGCTGGTCGTCGACACCAATGTGCTGATTAGCGCGGCACTGTCCAGCCAGGGCGCTCCGGCACAGTTGGTGCGCATCGCGTTGGCAAGACACACCCTGGTGTTTTCGCAAGCGACGTTTGGCGAGTTGCACACCCGCATCTACCGGCCCAAGTTTGACCGCTACATCACACTGGAACAACGCCAGCGCCTGCTGCACGACTTCAATGCCTGTGCACATTGGGTGGATCTGGCAACCTACCCCGTGTACTGTCGCGACCCGGGTGATGACAAATTCATCGCCACCGCGCTTGCAGCCCAGGCCGATTGCCTGGTCAGTGGTGACCGTGATCTGCTTGAGCCAACGCCACTGGCAGGACTGCGCATCCTGACACCCGCTCAGGCATTGGAACAGTCAGGCACGTGGAGTGCGAAATGACCGTGCACCACACACTCAACGCCAGCCCCGCGCCCCCAGCCACTGTCCCGTGGCCACGGCCACCAGCAGCACGGCATAGGTGGCCATTTTTCCATCGGCACCGAGAAACCACAGGCCCAACAGCAGCACCAGGCAACCCACTACCATATTGATAGCTGCTTGCGCAATGAATCCGAGGGCTACCGGGCTCTTTTTTGTTATAAATGGTCCAGCCAGGGCGAGCAGGATCGCCACCACCAGCGCGGGTGCCACAAAATTGGCCAGATGAATAATCAGGTCCTTGAAAGCCATGCAATCAGACGCCAGCGGCCGTCAGGTTGGTGAAGAGGCAGAGATTTTATAATCGAGGTTTAATCGAACAAATATGGCCGTTTGGACATTAGGCATCAACCACACCACTGCACCACTGGACGTGCGCGGTCGGTTCGCGTTTGCCATGGACCAGATCGCACCCCACCTGCATGGTTTGCGCCAGTCACTCAACCGGATGCCCGAGGCGGCCATTGTGTCCACCTGCAACCGCACCGAAATTTATTGTGCGGGTGAGCAAAGTGAACTGGAACCCACACTGGGCTGGCTGGCCAATTCGGCCGGCATTTCAGCCGACGCGCTGCGCTCCCACACCTACAGCCTGCAAGATGGCCTGGCTGCCCGCCACGCCTTTAGGGTTGCCAGCGGACTGGACTCCATGGTGCTCGGCGAGCCGCAAATTCTGGGTCAGCTGAAAGACGCTGTACGTGCGGCTGAAGCGGCGGGTGCACTGGGCACCACACTGAGCCAGTTGTTCCAGCGCTCGTTTGCAGTGGCCAAGGAGGTTCGAACCTCCACCGAAATCGGCGCCCACTCGATCAGCATGGCCGCCGCTGCCGTGCGCCTGGCGGGCAATTTGTTTGAGGATCTTGGTGAGATCAAGATCCTGTTTGTCGGTGCTGGCGAGATGGTCGAGCTGTGCGCGACGCACTTTGCGGCCAAGAACCCCAAGGGCCTGACGATTGCCAACCGCACTCTGGAGCGGGGCGAGAAGCTGGCCAGCCGCTTCGGCGGTGAAGTGATGCGCTTGGGCGACCTGCCAGACCGCCTTCACGAGTTTGACGCCGTCGTCAGCTGCACGGCCAGCACCTTGCCCATCATTGGCCTGGGCGCCGTCGAGCGGGCCCTGAAGAAACGGCGTCACCGTCCGATGTTCATGGTCGATCTGGCCGTGCCGCGCGACATCGAAATTGAAGTCAAATCGCTGGAAGACGTCTACCTTTACA
>CAZMXB010000787.1:1041-1677 GCA_964569855.1 uncultured Rhodoferax sp. | reverse complement strand
CTCGTAGAGCGCCTTGCCGTCCTTCTTGAGCGCGCTGTGCATCGGCGGAATCTGCCGGATCGGCCCGGTAAACCGCTGCTGCACCGCCAGGATCTGCTCTGCGCTAACCTCGACCGGACGGGTGGCAACCACATCGCCTTCGGCGTCCCCGGTGGTGGTGGTCACCCCCAGGCGCAAGGTGGCTTGGTAAGTCTTGTTGGCTTCCAGGTGCAACTGGCTGAACTTGGTGGCCGCTCCAAAGCACAGGGGCAGCACACCCGTTGCCAATGGATCGAGGGTGCCAGTGTGCCCAGCCTTCTCGGCCCTCAGCAGCCATTTGCACTTTTGAAGGGCGTTGTTGCTCGACAGGCCCAGAGGCTTGTCCAGCAGAAGCACCCCATGCACGGGGCGCCTCACGACCCGTGTCCGTGGGGCAGTCTGCGTCATTCGCTGTCTTTGGAACGGGAGGCCACGGCACGCGCAATCAGTGCATTCATGTCGGCTGCACGCTCGGTGGTCCGGTCGAAATGGAAATGCAGCGTCGGCACCGTGTGAATGTGCAGCCGCTTGAACAGCCCGTTGCGCAGAAACCCGGCCGCCTGGTTCAGGGCGGCCTCGGTTTCAACCGGGTCGCCCACCAGCAGGCTGAAGTACACC
>CAZMXB010000787.1:0-978 GCA_964569855.1 uncultured Rhodoferax sp. | reverse complement strand
GAAGCCGCGATTGGCTGTGGAAGTTTTGCGGGACGGCATGGCGGTTCACAGATGCAGCGAAAGCCACCAGCGATCTGCGCGCGGCAGGTACACACGGTCAATGTTGTGCGACAGCACAACGCGTTCCGCGCGGCCGGTGATGCGCTCCACATCAATAAAGCCGATATAGCGCGAATCGCGGCTGTTGTCGCGACTGTCGCCCAACACCAGCACATGGCCTGCAGGCACCGTGATCGGTGCAAAGTCCCGCAGCTGGTTCATGGCAGGCAGGTTGGCCGTCTCGTAGCGGACGCTACCTTGGGACTCACGCCAGACCTGCAGATCCAACGGGCCCAGCTCGGAATCGACTGGCCTGTGAGCATCCTGCAAGGTTCGCGGCACCGGAACTCCATTCAGGATCAACTGATTGCCACGCATGGCCACCCGATCCCCGGCCACAGCCACCACGCGCTTGATCAGGTTCACCTCGTCGGCAGGCGAATCGAAGGTGATCACATCGCCGCGCTCAGGCGCACCCCAACGCGTCAGATGCACCAGACTGAACGGGACGCGCAGACTGTAGGCGACCTTGTTCACCAGCACACGATCGCCCTGGACGAGTGTCGGGTTCATCGACGACGATGGCACATAGTTCCAGTCGGCCACAGCCGATCGGAACACCATCATCAGGCCGATGAACAGCAGAAACCCGCGGTGTTGCCGCCAGAGGGAAGCCATCGATTGCATGGTCCTGACTTACAGCGTCCGCGCGATTTCCTTGATTTCGAAGAACTCCAGCACATCGCCTTCGACGATGTCGTTGTAGCCGCGGATGTTCAAGCCGCAATCGAAACCTTCGCGCACTTCCTTGGCGTCGTCCTTGAAGCGCTTGAGCGATTCGAGTTCGCCGGTATAGACCACCACGTTGTTGCGCAGCAGGCGCAGCCGCGCACTGCGACGCACCACGCCGGAAGTGACCATACAGCCGGCGATCGAGCC
>CAZMXB010000786.1:0-1678 GCA_964569855.1 uncultured Rhodoferax sp. | reverse complement strand
CTTCACAACTTGTCAGCCCGCCGGTGAACGGGAAGGGGTCGAGCGCAATGTCGAACTGGCTCGTCAATATTATCTAGAGGCAGCTGAGGCCGGATACAGTGTGGCGCAATATAATTTGGGCTCTTTGTATTTAAATGGGCTAGGAGTAGAGCGCGATTACAGCCAAGCCTTGCATTGGTTTAAATTGGCGGCCAGTCAGGGCGACTGCGATGGCCAATTCAATGTCGCTTATATGTACGATCGCGGCTGGGGGACGCCGCAAAGCGATAGCGATGCTTTCAAGTGGTATGAAGCGGCGGCTAAGAATGGCTCAGGGCGTGGGCAATTTGATTTGGCTGCTTGCTATCAGCACGGTAAATTTGTGGCTGTCGATCTTGAACAAGCGATCTATTGGTATCGCCAGGCTGCTGCTTCAGGGGTGGCAAGAGCTTTTGCTTGTTTGCAGGAATTAGAGGCGAGCGCGCAATAACGAAATGATTCATCCCTTTGCCGTAGCCAGCAAGATTAGAGTAGCAGTGGTGAGCTTGTTGGCTTGCTCTCTGTTGCAAAGTTCTTTAGCTCTGCCTGCTAGCGCTGCTGTTGCTGAGGTCGAGGAAATAAATCGGCAAATTCTTCTCAAAGAAATTGAACTAGAGCGCTTTAGTATCAATTTTCGCAAATACAATAACATTCAAGGACGCTGGCGGGGCTGGCGCTATTTTGTCTTTCAGGAAGCTAATGCTGGTATGACGGCTGCTGGTTTGACCAAACAGCTAGTCGATCGCCATCGCGTTATTGAAAATGCCAATATTTATCGAGTTAACAGTAGCGGCAAAGTTAGTTATGTCTCTAATGGTGTTGATCGGGTTAGCCAAGAGAAAGGTTTGTTGCTGCAAATGTTGGGCCAGACTGTGGGCGCCATTGGCTCTGGTATCGAACTTGGTATCAATATTCATCATGGCCGAGCGGCCCACAAAAAAGGCTATGGTTCCAAAGATAGTATCAACTTTGTGCTTGCTCTGCGCCAAGACATAAAGGAGCTTTTCGCTCCACGCGCCAGTGCCATTGCAAGACTCTCTCTACATTTTTGATATTGCCAAAAATACTACTGGCGCCGTGGGCAATCTTGTTAATATCGTTCAGACTCATGAGCAGAGACCGCATTTGTCTGGCGGTGCGGGAGTTCTCACTCTCACCTCCGGTGCTTTGATCATGTTTACTCCCTTGCTTGCTCAAGGGGTGGGTAAAGTAGTTGCTGCTTCGCATAAGCGAGCCTTGCGCCCGGTTGTCGCTGGTATCTCGCCTCATACAGTCGATGAATTAGAGATTCATAGAAGTCAACTCAATAGTTTGCTGAGCGCGCAGTCTAGTGCCGGTGGCTCCAGCACCTGTTCGAGTAAGTCGGTGGCTCTATTGTCGGCCTACGATCTTGAGGCCTCGCAGCGGCGCAAGCAATTTGCTCTAGCTACCCGTGAGATTCGTGCCGGTACCCGCTCTGCTACAGAAAATACTCGCGCAGGTTTATTTGTTGGTAGCACGAAGGTAGCGCTTGGTGTCACTAATATGGTTGCTGGCTGGCATTTGACTCATCATCCGCACAAGGTCAATTCACTCTTACAAGGAGGCACCATTGCTTATGCCAGTGGCGCCTACTTTGCCGTAGGTGAAAACTTGCGTCTGCGCATCGTTGATGAAGTTA
>CAZMXB010000785.1:0-1683 GCA_964569855.1 uncultured Rhodoferax sp. | reverse complement strand
TGAAAAGGCCGAGCCTGTCCTGGTTTCCGAGGGGCTGCACCTGGCCGAATTGATCGACGTTCGCAGGTTCGGGAATGTGTTCGGGGATCGGGTGGGCCTGGTGTTCAGGATCAGCACCGGACCCTATGCTGGCCAGGAGATCATGGAAGCCGCGGCGCTGTCATCGTCGCCACGCGGGAAGCTGGCCGACCTACTTCGCGGCCTGGGCGACGGGGAGCCGTCCCTGCTGACTGCCACCGACCTGGTGGGCAGGCAATGTCAGATTGACGTTCAACACGAGCGGGGCCGCACCGGCAGGGTGTACGCGGCCATCCTGAGGACCACGCCGACGTAAGAGCGCGACAGCCAAAGGGCCACCAGGCCAAAGGGCAGCATTGAAACCCACCCGCAAACCCAAACCCACCCGCAACACGTTCACGCCTGAGCTGCTGGTTAAGCAGTTGGCCAAGGACGTGCCAGGGTGCAAGGCCGAGGCCAAGGACGTTCAGGCGGCGCTGGCGGCGCTGGTCTGGATCGGTCCCACCAAGCACCGGCAGCACACCGTCCACGACGGCTACATGAGTTTTCATCACACCGAATTGGCGGCGGCATTCGGCAGGCAGTTCAACGCCATCAATGCACGCCTGGGGTTCCTCGAGGTGAAGGACACCTATCGGTTCGACAGCAATGCCAAGGCCACCGACACGTTCACCAAGGGCTATCGGTTTTCCCCTGTCGTGCAGGCAAGCCGGGAGGCATTCCTGGCCAAGAAGGCGGCGCGGCTGTCGCGGCTGCTGGACGCCACCGGGACGGGGTTTAGGACACCACCCAAGGCCGTGGCCAGCACCGACATGGCGGGCACGCCGACAACCCGATGGCGAGCTGCAAACAAGGGCGACAGCCTGAGCCTGGTTCCCGTTGATATCGAGGCGCTGAAGTTCTTGCAGCGCGACATACGCCAGAAGATCGCCACCTGGCGGCGCATCGGACACGCACCACGCGACCTGTGGATGGATTACCCGAGTCTGGATTACCTGCTGGACCTGAACGACAAGACGGCGCAGATCATCCGGATGGCGTACACCGACGTGGCGGGTCTGGGCCGCGTCCTGCACCGCTACGTGGAATCCGATTCCGGGCGGCTGTACGCCCTAGGCGGCGCGAGTCTCCAAAACGCACCCGCAGTCATCAGGCAGGCGGCGCTGTCGGGCCAGTGGGATTACGACGTGGAAAACTGCCACTTCGCCATCACGGCACAAATGGCCGAGCGTGCCGGGTTTCAATGTGTCGCCATCAAGCACTACATGGAAAACAAGAAGGCGGTTCGAGCCGAGATCGCCAACGCGATCGGGATCAGCATCGGCCAAACCAAAACCTGCCTGCTGGCCGTCATGTACGGGGCCAGAACAACCACCTGGCACGAGAACGCCATCCCGCAAGCCATCGGGCAGGAAAAGGCGGGCCTGTTGAATGACCTGCCGCTGTTCGCCAACATCGCCGCGGACGTGAAGCTGGCGCGGGACGCCATCCTGGCGCACACCAAGCGCAATCGGCAGGGTGGCCTGGTGAACGCCTTTGGGAAGTCAATCAAGGCCAAGGAAAAGACGCCCGAGCAATGCCTGGCGCACCTGATTCAAGGGGTTGAGGCCGCGGCGCTGGAAGCCTGCACCAAGTTGCACCCGGACGAGATCATCCTGCTTCAAC
>CAZMXB010000784.1:0-1688 GCA_964569855.1 uncultured Rhodoferax sp. | reverse complement strand
ACCCCTGGGTGGTGGAGACTCGTCGATGCGTTAAGCATGGTGATGGGACGTTCCTAACCAGCCAAGTCCTCGACCACTGTGACCGCAATATATTAAACCGCGAACTGCTCGCAATCCTGGAGAATTTTAATGAACATGCCTACGACTGATCAAACACTCAGCCAGCCCCTCCCACAAGCTTCCACCATGATGGGCCCTAAAGTAATGCTTATGGGGCCTTCCGGAACAGGTAAGACACATGCTATTGGAACCCTTGTAGATTGGGCTGCTGAACAAACCCCTCCGCTGGGGGTTTTCTGTCTCTTCACCGAAAACGGCTTAGAGTCTCTTGTAGGTTATTGGAGCGACAAAGAGAAAGAAGTTCCTAAAAATCTACATTGGCACGTTGCAATGACTAAACCAATCACACTTGCTGGGCTTCTAGATGGTGCCGATAAAGTGGGCAAGCTATCTTACGATGCCCTCACCAAGATGCAGGATGGGGGGCGTAGTCAAAATAATGCCTTCCATAAAATCCTTTCAGCTTGTTCAAATTTTCCTGATGATCGTACTGGGCAGAAATTCGGTTCGGTGGATTCCTGGGGGAGTGACAAGATCTTTGTGGTGGATTCGCTCAGCGAACTCGGGAATGCGGCATTCAAAATGGTGACTGGAAATAAACCAACAGCAAGTCCAAGTGATTACGGCGTGGCTCAGAACAATCTCCTGAATTTTCTCCGGTTATGCACACAAGGTCTTGCCTGCACTTTCATAATCACAGCTCACGTCGAAAGACAGCAAGATGAAATCACAGGGGGAATCAAGCTCATGGTAAAGTCAATAGGAAAAGCCCTTGCAAATGACCTTCCTCAGCTATTCTCTGACGTAATCTATACAGTCAGGGAAGGAACTTCATGGTATTGGGATACGGCTGCCGGTAACGCAGATACTAAAACCCGCAGTCTTCCTATCATGAGCAAAATTAAGCCAGACTTTGCACAGATCATGTCAAAGTGGATTAACCGCAAGGGGAGCTAAAATGACTTCCCGTACTTATTCCAGCTGGCAATCTATGAAAACCAGATGTTACAATATCAAGGATGAGCATTATCCAAGATATGGTGGTCGCGGTATTTATGTTTGCTATGAATGGGTAGTTCGGAGAGATGGGAGTAAGGGATGAAAAGGCCCTCACACAAATTCTATAAAGTGTGGTATTCGATGATACGTAGATGTACAGATCCATACCACCAATCTTATAAATACTATATAGATAAAGGTATAAAAGTTTGTCCAGAGTGGCTTAACTATGAAAATTTTATTGAAGATATGTTTTGTCTATGGCTGCCTGAATTAACATTGGATCGGATAGATAATGATAAAGGATATTATAAGGATAACTGTAGATTCGTAACACAACGCGAGAATAACAGAAACAGATCTTACTGCAAAATGAATATGGAATCAGCAAACAAACTCAGAGATGACTATAAATCTGGTGGTTTTAGTCAATCCTATTTAGCTAACCTTTACGGTATATCTCCGAGTATGGTATCTAATATAGTATTAGGCCGTGCTTGGGTATAGGTGTAGTGAGCCTTAAATCACAGCAAGCAATCTCAATCTCAACCCGCAACATCAACTGGAGTATTTGTTATGACCTTCGACGCATCTGCATTCAATCCTGAAGCCTTCCTCGACGCCACCCT
>CAZMXB010000783.1:0-1696 GCA_964569855.1 uncultured Rhodoferax sp. | reverse complement strand
GCGCATCGTGCAAGTGCTTGGCCGCCTGAATCTGGGCAAGGCGGTGCAGTTCATGGATGGGCGCACGGGCCAGATGCGTTCGGGCAAGGTGGTGCAGATCAAGGGTAACCAAGTCACCATTCACGAAGACGCCACCCGCGCCCACTGGAAAGTGCACTACGCCGCGGTTGAGCCGGGCGTGGCTACCGAGCAAGTTGAGCCTGCGGCTCCAACCGTCCATCAGGCCCCAGTGCACAAGCCAGGGCCCCAGGACTTTCGCCGGGGCGACAAGGTCTCATTTACCGACAAATACCTGCAGCCCCAGATCGGCACGATCACACGGATCAACCAACGTACAGCCACGGTGGATTGCGAAAGTGGCGCAGGCTGGCGTGTTCCGTTTGGCATGCTGCGTCACGTCACCGATATCTGAGCCGCGACCACGCGGTCGTCAAGTACGGGGTTTGTCGGACTATTACCCACCTTGAACTCTTGCGTGTACTGCGCACGCACCTGCTTGTGTGTCATCTCTCGGCTCCTTGTCGATAGTTTCAACAAGGCTAAGAACTCCACTTTTCAGGGGCAACCTCACTGCGGGATATTGGATGAACTGGTTTCGGCAGCTCACGGAGAGGCTTGCGCTTGCCATTCGTGTTGATGCCATAGCAAGGGCGTTTTCTTTGGAACCTTAAGAGTGTAAATTGTCTTGTCCTCGCGCCTCCATGTAGTTGAGCTGCCACCAACATGTGGCTAGACCCAGTTTTCAGACACCTCCGATAGAAATTTGTCCGGTTCGGACCGCCTCAATCGCCTCACGGCGCACATCATCGCGACTGCGAGCCGTCGCGACAGACTTTTGGCTGAATGGGATGCCAAAGCGTACCCAACGGTCCCACTCCGGGGACTTCTGCGCTTCGGCCAACTCTGCCTTGACTTCAGCACGGCTCTTTGTGCCAGGCATGTGGTGAAGCTCATAGCCTGCTTCCCCGCCAATCCAGCGAGAGCCGCTTGTTGCAAAGGCTGCAGGCGCAGCAGCAAGCAAAAGTGCAGCGGTAAGGGTCAGATTACGAACTTGCATGACATCAACTCCTGTTGTGGTTCCAATCACAGCACCATCTGGTGACTGCGCGTGGCCGGGGTGACCACGGTTGAAAATGTAGATAGCTGGCACCGTCAACAGGATGACCCACGAATTACGATTTCGTCACTCCCAGTTGGGTCAGCACTGGGGCGCTTCAACCCGTTGACCGTATATCACCAGGTTTAACAAGCTCGGCCACGGGCGCCGAGCTTGCACCATAGACTTTTCGTCGATACACCAGGTACCAAGCGGCAGGTATGACCAGCATGCTGAGCAATGGTGCCGTCACCATGCCTCCCACCATTGGTGCCGCAATCCGTGTCATGACCTCTGACCCTGTCCCGGTGCCCAACAGAATGGGAAGCAGACCACCCATGACCACGGCAACGGTCATGGCCTTGGGCCGGACACGAAGAACCGCACCTTCGCGAATGGCGATGAGCAGCGTCGGCAAAAATGCCAAGTACAGCGATGTTTCCCCGGTTACGGCGGGCTTTACCGCTGGCGGTCTCCGTTTTGCTGGCCGGCTGTGCAAGCCTGGCACCACCCCACGAGCGGCCGCCGCTGCCGGTGCCTGCAACCTATCCCGATGCAGGTGCCGCGATCAGTATGACAACAGCAGCGGAGATCTGCTGG
>CAZMXB010000782.1:0-1699 GCA_964569855.1 uncultured Rhodoferax sp. | reverse complement strand
AGCTCCCCGACGTGCCGCGCCTCATGGCCGAGGCCACGTCCAAGTCGACGAACCCAATTGAGCAGGTCGGCAACTTGGCCCAGGTCCCCGGACTCCGCCTGATCCCGGGCTCGTTCATCGCCTCCCAGTTCGGCACGGGGGGCCAGGGCATCGGCGGTCTCACCGAGCACCCCCTGTTCACCGCGCTCGACGTCCTGCCGTATGCCGAGAAGGCCGCGAAGATGACAGGGACGGTCAAGACCGCGGAGGAGCTGTCGAAGCTGAACGCCGCGGAACTCGGGACCCTGCCCGAGAAGGTGCGGCCCATCTCCACGGTGCTGACCAAGGGGTTCAAGGCCCCCGAAGTCGTCGATCTCCCCGGCCCGTTCGGCATCGACCCGCTCACCGGCGAGTCCCGCACGATCAAGGTCCTCGCGCCCAATCCGCTGGGCCAGGCCCTCGACACCATGGGTAGCCGGCTGGCTGACACCCGAGTTGGAGAACTCCGCGCCGAAGCCTTCGGTCGCAACTCGCGCGAACTCCAGCGCCAGTACAACCGAGCGTCAGGCAACCTCGAACTCATGGGTGAGGATCCGACGAAGTACGCGCCCGAGCCCCTGCTCCCGTTTGCTCAGCAGGTCAACGACTTCAAGTCGGGTGGACCCGAGGGACTCATCGACCGCTACTCGACCGAGATCCCCGAGGCGCGCCAGGCTGAGATCCGCAAGTCGCTCACCCTCGACGAGCCGCTCCCCAACGCGACCCCGCTCGAAACCGAGTACATGGACTGGTACAAGACCAAGCAGGCCGAGTTCGCGCAGGCCAAGGCCGCGCAGGGTGAACTCGTGCCGGTCCAGTTCCCGCACGGCACCGAATTCTACGACAAGCCGACCGGCACCAAGATCCTCAAGGCGCGCGACGCGGCCGACAAGGCGCGGGTCGTGTCCGATCTCATCGACTCGCTCAAGAACCCCGAGAACCTCGACAAGACCCAGGGGCTCATCGACCAGTTCTCCCAGGCCATGCGTGACGACTCGATCACCATGGCCAAGAAGGACGCGCTGGCCTACGGCTACATGAGCGCCCTCGAGCAGCGGGGCCTCGACATGAGCCCGCTGCACTCCTACCTCCGTGACGTGGGGCCGTCACCCCGCGGCACGGGCGCGACCGTGGTGCTGCGCAAGGGGCTCAAGAAGGCCAATTTCGATGGCTTCCTCACGAAGATGGATGAGACCCTCGCCAACCCCACGAAGCTGCCCCCGAACCCTGAACTCGACCTCTCGGTCACGGCGCGCAAGCTGACCGACAAGTGGGGCAAGGAGTCGACGCTCAACCAGCAGATCAAGCGGTCCACGAAGCTCGAGGCCCGCACCCCCTCGGCGCGCTGGGATGACATCGTGCGCACCCAGACCAACGACAAGATCGTGCCCTATGTCAACGCGCTGTACGCCGGCTCGGATGACCTCACGAAGATGGTCGGGTTCGCAACGGACGGCTACTACAACCAGATCCCCGAGCTGACCACCGGGGCCGGCAAGAAGTTCCTCAAGGACGCGCAGAACGAGATCCTCA
This sequence comes from uncultured Rhodoferax sp., assembly GCA_964569855.1. GTDB lineage: Bacteria > Pseudomonadota > Gammaproteobacteria > Burkholderiales > Burkholderiaceae_C > Allorhodoferax. The sequence continues at coordinate 148 of CAZMXB010000782.1, read as the reverse complement.
CTTCGTGGCAGCAGCTCGCGGACCAGGGTATGTCCCCGACGTTCGTCCACAACACCACGGCCGACAAGGCGTACTCCGCGATCGGTTCGACCCAGGTGCTCGACTACGCGCCCACCCCGTCCTCGCTCAAGAAGCGGACCGGGGACAT
>CAZMXB010000781.1:0-1700 GCA_964569855.1 uncultured Rhodoferax sp. | reverse complement strand
CCAGAAGTTCTGGGCAGACATCCAGATGTTCACCACCACCATGACGCAGGCCGACCCGCAGTTCTTCATGGAGCAGTTCACGACGAACGAGGCTTCCCAGAAGGCCAACAAGTGGTCCAGCCGCAACCTGGTGCGCTGGAGCAACAAGGACTACGACGCCACGTTTGCAGCGGCCCAGGTGGAACTGGACCCGGCCAAGCGCGCCGCCATGTTCATCAAGCTCAATGATCTGGTCGTGGAAGACGGGTATGTGATTCCCCTGTTTGCCCGCCCCCGTCCGGTCGGCCTGGTCAACAAGCTGCAGACCACCATCTCGCCGTGGGACAACCTCACTGCGCACATGGGCTACTGGTGGCGCGACGCCTGATCCTTTGACTGAATCGCCGACCTGAGGGCCGGGCCACTGCGCCCGGCCCTCAGGTCCGGCCACCTCTCCCATGCTGAACTACATCATCCGGCGTCTGCTGATCGCGCTGCCCAGTCTGCTGGGCATCAGTCTGGTGCTCTTTACGGTGCTGGCACTGGCGCCCGGCGACCCGTTCGAAGAACTGGCGACCAACCCCAACGTTCCGCCCGAGGTGCGCATGGCTCTGCGGGCGCAATTCGGCCTGGACGACCCGGTCTGGCAGCGCTATCTGCACTGGCTGTCCAGCATGGTCAAGGGCGACTGGGGCTTCAGCTTCGTGAGCCGCATCAATGTGGACCAACTCATCCTGCAGCGTCTGCCCACCACTATCGTGGTGATCGGCATGTCGCAGGTTCTGGCCATCCTGATCGCCCTACCGGTGGGCATTCTGGCCGCCGTGCGGCCCTATTCCTGGTTCGACCGGATTGCGAGCACGCTGGCCTTCATCGGGTTCTCGCTGCCCACATTCTTTACCGGGATCATCTTCATCCTGTTCTTCAGCATCTACCTCGGGTGGCTGCCGTTTGTGTACCGCAGCGACCTTTCGTCGACAGGATGGATGTGGTGGTGGGAGCAGTTCAAGCAGTCCATCATGCCGGTGGCTGTGCTGGGGCTGTTTCAGGCGGCCAGCATGATGCGCTATGTGCGCTCATCCGTCCTGGACGTGGTGCGGCTTGACTATGTCACCACCGCGCGCAGCAAGGGGCTGACCGAAAGGGTGGTCATTACCAAGCATGTGGTGCGCAATGCACTGATTCCGGTCGTGACCCTGGTGGCCCTGCAAATGCCTGCCGTCTTTGGCGGCGCCATCGTGACCGAGCAGATCTTTCGCGTGCCCGGCATCGGCAGCCTGCTGATCGATGCCATTCTGCGCAACGACACGCCGGTCATCATGGCGGTGACATTCGTCTTCGCCTGTCTTGTGGTCCTGTTCAACCTCATTGCCGACATCCTCTATGGCTGGCTCGACCCCCGCATCAGTTACCGCTAGCCCGGACGCCACTGGCGCCGGCACGCCGCCTCCCGAATTGGGCAAGGCGATCACTTCTGTGTCGCCATGGCAGGAGGCCTGGCGCCGGTTCAAGCGCCACCGGCTGGCCTACTGGAGCCTTTGGGTCCTGGGCTTCATGGTCCTGGCCGTCATTTTTGGCCCGATGCTCTACAAGGTGGGGATCAACGATGTGGACCTGAAGGCGCGTTTGGCACCACCGACCGCCCAGCACCTCTTTGGCACCGACGATCTGGGCCGGGACCTGGTGGCCCGCATGCTTTACGGCGGGCGCATCAGTCTGGC
>CAZMXB010000780.1:1080-1702 GCA_964569855.1 uncultured Rhodoferax sp. | reverse complement strand
GCGCCACCTTCAAGGCTCAACATGCCGGGGTCAAACTGCTGCCAGCCGGCGCCCGCGTGTTCGATCAGTTCCGCCTGGGCCGGGATCATCAGCGCCGCTTGCTTGCGGTGCATCCACTTCCGGCGGATCAGGAAGCGGGCATCGCTCAAGTCAGGCTTGGCTTTCCAATCCCACCAGATTTCATTGCGATGAACCGCGCCTGTGCGGTACTTGTACTTGAACGGGTCTTGCTCACGTGCCACCTCAACCCAGCCGATACCGACCTTGATTTCGCTGGCGTAGGCTTCGCTGCAAGCTGTATCGGCCTTGGAATGGCGCTCGGCTTGGTTAAGCCGGTAGTTCAGCGCCTCGGCCACATCGTCGTTTGCCTTGTCGCTGTCTGGAATCACACGCCAATCGGTACGCGTCTTGGCCTCCATGCCCAGCACGGCATCGATAGCCGGGCCGATAAGCGGCTCAATGGCTGGCGGCAATCCGCGCTCCTTGGCCTTGCGCATCACCTCGGAGTCCAGTTGATTGCCGTCGTAGTAGTCGCACTCGCGGTCAGCCTTCGAGCGCCACGCCGGTTGATACTGGCACTCCTGAACCCATTGCGTGAAGGTCAGCAGATCCAGACAGCCAC
>CAZMXB010000780.1:0-1070 GCA_964569855.1 uncultured Rhodoferax sp. | reverse complement strand
CAGTCTTCCTCGCCTTCTGCTTTTTCCTCGGCTTGATTCTCTTGTTCCTGGCCTGACATCACGTCGGTCATTGGTTGCACGGTCATTCTCCTAGCTTATGAGGCACGCCAATCTGGCGTTTGGCGCTTACGTCGTGGGGCTTCGATAACTGGTTTCGCCCGGAATCCCTGGGCAAACTGCCGGATTGAATCGGCGGCTTCTGAATGGATGTCATGGCGGGGACGGTCACTCCAACAACCCAGCCGGGAATTCCATTCCTTCTTGTAGAGCGACAAGTGGGCGATGCCATCCTTGCAGCCGATTTCGTTGAACGTGCATTGGCTGAACGCCTCGCGCATCTTCTGGATACCGTTATTCACGTCCTCGACACGAGGGACGATCACCCACTTCCCGCCAATCTCGAACTTCTGCAATTCCTCGATGGGCGATGCCACCTTGTCGGCCTGCTGGCGCTTGTGGTCGCCGTCGTGCGGTAGATAGTGAGAACCCCACACATAGCCGAGCGCCTGCATCTGGCGAACGAAGAAGCTGTACGGCTCGCCCCAACCTTCAATGAACTTTATGAAGCGGTTCTCGGCGCCGATGCGCTGGTGGAACCAGATAGCCGTTCCGTCGCTGTTGCCAATATCCCAAAAGGTATTGACCGGGATGCCGGCCGCGTGCGGGAACAATCCGATGCGGCCTTCCTTGCGGGCTGCGGCCAGTTGAACCGCGTAATAGGTGCCTTCGGTCGATTGCTGAAAGGCTTCCTTCGGCGTACTTGGATACTCTTGCCACATCCGCTCGTTTTGCCCGGAGAATGTTTCGTCTCGGGTCGATATCCACCATGCGCGCTGCTCAGGCGTAATCACCTTGCCAAGCTCTGCCTCGATCTGATCGAAGTATTCATGCTCTTTCTGGCTGATGATGACACCAGCCGCAGGCATGGAATATCCAACCTCATCGTGCCACGGGAAGAAGTGGAATCTGTATTGCTTGGGAGTTAGCTTTGTTTTTGCGTTGTAGTGCGCCTCGGCTCGCTGGCTCTTGTCGTAGAAGTCTCCGTCCTGGCCTTCGGCGGTAGATTCTAT
>CAZMXB010000779.1:1215-1703 GCA_964569855.1 uncultured Rhodoferax sp. | reverse complement strand
CCCTCCGCACCCTCGTCGCGCTGTCCGGCCTCGCCGCTGCGATGGCTCCGCCGAGCGCCCCGACACCCGCCGACACCCGCCGCCCCGAGCCCCGCGAGCGTGAGCCCCGGCTCGCCCCGGAGCGCCACGCGAGCGGTCGCTTCTACCGCGCCGCAGTCGACGGTCACGTCTCGCGGCAGCAGCGTCGCGCCGCCGAGCGCCGCGAGCACTTCGCGCACCTGCGCAGCACCGGCATGACCCGTCGCGACGCGCGGTTCCTCACCGCGTGCGCGATGCACAACCGCGCCGTGTGTCGCGCGCTCGACCGCGCCGCCGCCGAGCGTCGCGAGGTCGCGGCCCGTCGCGTGCGCCCTGTCGCTCCGCCCGACCCCCGCACGGCTCCCTTCGGGACGCTTCGCGGCGACAGGAGGGCCTGACCGATGGGGCACCAGACCTCCGCGGCGATCCGTCGCCGCAAGGCCGAGGCCAATCCCTGGGGCGAAGGCGCC
>CAZMXB010000779.1:0-1205 GCA_964569855.1 uncultured Rhodoferax sp. | reverse complement strand
GCAAGATCCACAACGCCCGGCAGCTCGTCGTCGCCGACGATGACGGCCGCGTGATCGCACGCCTCGCGAGCGGCCCCGTCGTCGCGACGCTCGCAGGGCCGGTGACCGTCAACGCCGCGGGGCGCTCTCGCGCCGACGTCTTCGTGTGCGGCGCACGCCGTCGCCGACAGCACGTCGTGGCCTACAGCGCCCGGGGCATGGAGACGCCCTGCGAGGGCGAGGGGAGCGAGCAGGGAGGCCGCAAGGCCGAGGGGAAGGGAGCGCGTCATGGGAAGTGAGCTTCGTTCGGGCGATGAGTTTTCGGCAGGTGACGGCCGTCGGGATTCGTCACCCCCACCCAGCGCGGCCGTAGCGGCGTCGCAGGTGCTCATCGCGGAGGCATTTCGCGAGACGCTCGTCGAAGAACACCGCGAGCGCGGCACGACGTACGACCACGTCGCGCAGCGGATCGGCGGCAAAAAGCAGCACGTCAGTGAGATGTGCGATCCACTGTCGGGGCGCGTCATCTCGATGGTGAAGACGGTGCAGCTCGGCCCGCGCACCGCGCCCGCGTTCCTGCGGCGTCTCGCGGCGAAGATCGAAGCGGCCGCCGGGGCGAAGGTCGACCTGTGCCGCGCCGCCCTCGGCGTGCAGGGCGCGGCGGGCACGATGGCGTGCGCCGTCGACACCGCCATCGCCGACGGCGTCGTCACCGAGGCCGAAGAGCGCGCGGTCAAGACGGCGCTGCTCGCCATCGAGGCGAAGGTCGCCGCGGTGCGCGTGTCGCTCCGGCAGCACCGTGACCGCCGAGGAGCGCGCTGATGCGCCCCGCGTTCGCCCCGCACCGCTGCGCGTACTGCGCGAGCACCTCGTCGCGGCTCACGGTCGACGGCGACGGTGACCCGGTGTGCATCGACGGCGAGGGGTGCGCCGCGGCGCGCGGGACGCTGTCGCTCGCCGAGCAGGTGCGCCACGCGGACACGTTCGACTCGCGCCCGCGTTGCCGCGAGTCGTGCTGCTGGGAGTTGGTCGAGCGCGCGGGGATGTTCTGCGGCCCGCACGGCGAGCTGCGCGCGGAGCGCGAGGTCGCAGCGTGATCGTCGACGTGACCCAGGTGTGGCGCGGCGGACGCGCATCGTACCGGCCCGTGGGCGAGGTCTTCGACCCGCGCGCGCACGAGGTCACGGAGACGCGGAGCGACGCGCTCATCAAGGCGTTCGTCGCGG
>CAZMXB010000778.1:910-1707 GCA_964569855.1 uncultured Rhodoferax sp. | reverse complement strand
CGATCTACTTTCTCCGCTAATACCGCCAATCCTCTTTGCACGGCTGGACGTGCGCGAACCTCCGAATACCATCGCTGAATGTTGGGCCAATCATTCAAATCTTGCCCTTGCCATTTATATGCTCTTAACCAGGGGTAAATGGCAACATCAGCAATTGAATACTCATCTCCAGCAAAATATTTTGATTGAGCCAATCTTTTATCCATCACTCCATACAAACGAGTTGCCTCTTTTGTATAGCGGTCAATAGCGTAAGGTAATTGCTCTCGAGCATATTTTCTAAAATGATGTGCTTGCCCCAACATTGGGCCCATACTGCCCATCTGAAACATTAGCCACTGGAGTACGGAATAATATTTTTCTGGATCAGTTGGCAATAAATTGCTTTTGACCTTATTAGCCAAATACATCAGAATTGCACCGGATTCAAAAATGGCATAGGGCTTACCAGCTGGCCCCTCATCATCAACGATTGCAGGAATTTTATTATTGGGAGAAATTTTGAGAAATGCTTCAGCGAATTGATCACCTTTACCAATATGAATCGGTATCACCTCATAAGGCAACTCTAATTCCTCCAGGAGTATGGAGACCTTATAAGCATTTGGCGTAGTCCAGAAGTAAAGATGAATCATATAAAACCGCTGCCTATCAACTCAATTAATGTAGTCAAATGATCATAGGAGGATTGGATTTTTTAGGCCAATAGGAGATAGTGATTGGGGTATAGTGATACGATATGGATAACCATAATCACTTAAGAATATCTAGAATTATAAAGAGTTTAAATCTTCTAA
>CAZMXB010000778.1:0-900 GCA_964569855.1 uncultured Rhodoferax sp. | reverse complement strand
TTTAGGCAGCTAAAGTACTTTGTTCGAATTGTTGAGCTGAGCAGCTTCTCTAAAGCCGCCCAAGACCTTTTCATTGCGCAACCTGCGCTAAGCAATCAAATTAGTAATTTAGAAAAAGAGCTTGATACCCAACTTCTATCTCGGAGTGTTCGGGGGGTTACTCCTACCGAAGCAGGAAAAACGCTGTATCGTCATGCTCAAGCCATCATTCGGCAAATTGAACACCTCAAGCATGAGGTTGAAAATGAGTCGGCCAATCCCAAGGGGTCCGTGTCTATCGGGATACCCACCAGCGTATCGAACGTACTGGCCAGCCCGTTAATTGCCGCCACCCAAAAGTACTATCCCGAAATCAAACTGCAAATTGTGGAAAGTCTAAGCGGACATCCCGAAGAGCTAGTATCCAATGGCCGCATTGAGATGAGTTTACTTTTTGATAGCCCGCTTACTGATAAGGATAAATCAGACAAAGCAACGGGCTTTAGTCTAATTAAAACGCCCATTCTTGAAGAAGAATTATTTCTACAAACTACCGCTAAATTGTCAAATAAGAAAACAATTACCTTGGCAGCGGCTGCTAAGCTGAACTTTGTACTCCCAGGAAAGTCTAATTCCACCCGTCAACTGATTGACCTGGCCTTTGCAAAAGCAGGAATTAATCCGAAGGTTGTTACCGAGCTTGATTCACTATCAACCATCCAAGCCGTGGTGGAAGATGGGTTAGGCGCAACGATTCTGTCCCTTTCTGCATTTATTGGCAATCAAAAGGATCGCAAAAGCTGCGCCTACTCAATTCAGAATGCAGGCCTTAAGAGAACCGTTTCCTTATGCACATCAAATACCGTAGCACTGAGCTCAGCGGCTCAGTGTATTGCAAGCTTAGTCACTGAGATTGCCCAT
>CAZMXB010000777.1:0-1707 GCA_964569855.1 uncultured Rhodoferax sp. | reverse complement strand
CAGACCAGGCTGCTTTAGGCAACGGTAGACGGTGGCGCGGCTGGTGTTGAGGATGCGGGCGATCTGGGTAGCGTTACGGCCGTCGAACATTCGGCGCACTTTTTCCGCGACTTCCTCTTTGCGGTCCGCTGGGCTGCCATCAAACATCCTTACGTATGTATCAATGCCACCGAAATCCCTTCGCACAGCGGCCTTGGCCAACCGGATGTTGGTGCTATCCGCCTCATTTGGAATGAGTTCCAGGAAGCGGGCCAAGATGATGTCGACGAGGTCGGGGTCGGAGAAGAGTTCGCTGAGCACGTGGCGGGTGGCAGCGGGCTTGGGCGCCGGCTGGGACTCGGTGGGGGTGGGCTGGTCGATGGTGAGCTGGTCCATGGCGGGGGGTGGGGGGGGGGGCTTGGGGATGGGTGGGGGCACCATGGGCTGCCGGTGGGCCGGGCGGCCTGGGCGGCGGCCGCGGCGCGCAGCGGGAGGTGCTGCGCGGCGTGCGGCCTGGCGGGCGGCGCGGGGTGGTCGGCGAGCTGCGGGGTGATGATCTGGGGCGCGGCCTGGGGATCGGTGGAGAACAGGTCGCGGGGGGGCTGGACGGCCTGCTCGATGCGTACCCACTCACGGTCTGATTTGGCGTGCAGGCCGAGCATGTAGGCACCGTGCAGCGCGTAGTTACGGCAGTCGAGCACCTCGTTGCGCGGGCGGCGCTTGACCCAACGGTAGCTTTCGCCGGTCGCGGTGCGCGCGAGGATCCGCTGCTCGGCGGTGAGCTGCTCGTACCACTCTCGCGGCAATTGGTCGCTGAAGTGCACGTAGCCAGGTCCCGGTGCGGCGATGCCGAGCTGGCCGTGCAGCAGGTCCTTGGCGGTGTCCACGCCGACCAACCAGAGCTTTGCGCCGTTGGGCCACTTCTGGCCCCGCCAGGTCACGTCTTGGCTGGAGGCCACACCCTTGATCGGCTTGCCCTCCTCGCTGGCGCCCTTGACGGCGAAGACGCGCAGTCGGCCCTGCTGCTGGCGCACGAAGTTGTAAACCGCCTGCGTGTGGTGGCCAGAGTCCATGCTGATGGCGTCGATGCCGAGCGAGCCACCATGCCAGGCCTGCGGGTAACGGCGATGCAGGTACTGCTCGACCGCGATCCAGTCGCGCTCATCCGAAGGGTTGCCCTCGATGACGTGGTGGTCAACGGGCCACGACTCCATGCCACGGCCCCAGGCCCAGACGCCGATCTCCCAGCGGTTGCCCTGCAGGTCGACGCCGGCTGTGAGCACCAGGCCGCCCACCGGCACCACGCGCAGCGGGATCGGCTCGGCACGAGCCTGCAGGGCGTGCTCCTCGGTGCGATCTCCGACGACCTCCCATGTCTCGCCGAGGGTCTCGTTGACAAAGCCTTGCATGGGGCCGACGTTGCCGGTCGACAGCGCGGCATGCGCCTGCTCGAACTCGCGCACGATGTCGGGCCAGGTGCGCTGCGGGCTGTACCCCGCCCAAATCTGGAAGGCGACGTGTCGTGGCGGACGGATCGGCGCACCAGAGGCGTCGCGCCAGGTGCGGTCCTGGCCGTAGCGGATCCCCGTCTTGATGCAGACCCAGGCGCCCAGCCAGGCTCGAAGGTAGTCGCCCTGCCGGATCTCGCCGCCGCAGTGCGGGCAGACGTGGCGCACGGTGTCGGGCTGGCCGCGCGTCCACTTCATGCCGCTGGCGGCGTCCTTGCCG
>CAZMXB010000776.1:0-1707 GCA_964569855.1 uncultured Rhodoferax sp. | reverse complement strand
GACCTGATCCCTGACCTGAGCCCTGACCTGATCCCAGACCTGATCCCCGACCTGAGCCCTGACCTGATCCCAGACCTGATCCCCGACCTTTTTGTCGGCAAGCATCGCCGCTGCAATTGCGCCGGCCATCGGAGACGCCAGCCAAACGTACTTCGTAGGAGGAGCAAGTCCGCTCGCTCGGTACGCGTCAGCAATAGCGGATTCGGCTTCCTGTCGGTCAGCGGGATCGCAACTGAGCCCGCGCCGCAGGTACTCATCCCGGAACTCAGAGAGGCGCGCTTCTTGTTCCGGCGTGAGCTTGTTGAGTTTAGTCCTCGACACGGCGGAAACCCTCCGGGGTGTATTCGCGCTGGCGGCGGACTTCGTAGATGCCAGGCTCGAACATGATGGACTCGTGAGTGTCGTGCGGGCGCAAATGGTCCAAAGCGGTGGAACGGTTGACCTGAAGCCACGACACCAGCGGGTTGTCGGTGCCGTACATGATGACGGCGGGCTCGGCGTCGGGCTGGGTGCGATCCAGAAGCATCACGTGGTCATGGCCTGTCTCGCTGTGGGTGACGACGATCCGCCCATTGTCGGCGGGAAGCGCGGTCAGCCCGGCAGGCAGCGCATCGCGGCGCGCAAAATGCACGTCTCCTTGGGCGGCGGTGTTGGTGAAGAATTGCATTCGGTAGCTCCTATTGGTGAGGGTAGAAGTGGAGTTCATAAGCCGCGCCCATGCAGAACCCGCACAGGAACAGCATTGCACCGCAGACAGCGAAGCCAGCCGCAGGGGTGTTGAGGAAGAGGATGAAGCGGGTCATATCGCCAACCCGTGCAAAGTGCGGTCGAGTTTGAACAGCGCCAGATCGGCCTCCGCACCAAGCCGCCGTAGAACCTCCGCAGCGCGCGCCGCTTGCGCAGATCGCATCCACCACCGGACGCCGGGGCGGTTGCCCTGCAGCTGGTTCTCACGGGCGACGAGAAGGGCATTGATCCGCGCCCGGCGAGCGGAACGGGCAGAACCGTGTTCGCGTACCCACTGGCGGGCTCCGTCCATGCCGTGAAGCGGCTGCAAGGCCATCGCGTCCAGTTCGGCAGTCAGCCAGACAATCCGGCTATCGGCTGCAATGCGAGCCCTGAGCGAACGCGATGCAGCCCCTGCATTGGTGATCTTCGCAATGGCGTCGGTGATGACGGATTCGGCGGCTGCGTTGAGCATCGGTGTCTCTCCGAATTGATCCAGTGCTGCCCGCTGTGAGACGGGCTCTATGGATGGCCCGCTGCAAGCCTCCTCAGGGCCAGCGACGCCTTGGTCTGCGCCACAGCGCAAGCACGACCCGTCTGCCCTAACGATGGGCTGCCTGTTCTTGCATGGCTGCGAAATGTCTAGGTGTGGGGACGGCGGCAATCCGCTGCGCCGCCGCGCGGCGACCAACCACTGTGGAGTCTGGCGTACCTTGAAGGGGTTGCGATACTGGCGGACCAGGGTCATGCTGCATCCTCATCGGAGCGCAGGCACGGCATCAGCGCCTTGATCGTCGCTTCGTGGCGAAGATGCGCGAGGTAACTGACCAACTCGCGCTGCTCGTCAAGGGTCAGATTGAAGTCGGCCACAAACTCTCGCCAAGTGCGAGGATTGCGCTCGCGATTTTCCTTAATGCGCTTCCACGCTTCGAAGTCGGCTCGGGAGTGGCTCAAAATGATATCTCCTCTTCAACCGGGGTG
>CAZMXB010000775.1:1316-1709 GCA_964569855.1 uncultured Rhodoferax sp. | reverse complement strand
CCGTACAACCGCTACACCATCATCCGCGCGCAGTTCGACAAGTGGTTCAGCTCCAAGGTGCGCGAAGCCGGTGCCCTGCTGATCTGCGAGACCACGGTCAACCACCTGATCATGGACGGCGACCAGGTGGTCGGCGTGAGCTGTGACCGCCTGCAGGGTGAGGTTTTTGCTGACGTCGTGATCCTGGCCGACGGCGTGAATTCCACGCTGGCCCGCAAGGCCGGTTTCCATGGCGAGATTCCGGCCGGCAATGTGGCACTGGCCGTAAAAGAGATTCTGTTCATGCCGGAAGAAGTCATTCGCCAGCGCTTCAATGTGGGCGAAGAGTCCGGCGTGGTCATGGAGATGGTGGGGCGCATCACCGACGGCATGATGGGCACGGGTTTTCTGTAC
>CAZMXB010000775.1:0-1306 GCA_964569855.1 uncultured Rhodoferax sp. | reverse complement strand
ACCAACAAGGAGTCCATCGCCATTGGCGTGGGCTGCATGTTGGGTGACTTCAAGAACAACCCCAACCGCACGACGCCCTACGCTCTGCTGGAGCAGATGAAGCGCCACCCTTCCATCGCCCCGCTGATCGAAGGCGGCGAGATGAAGGAGTACACCGCCCATCTGATTCCGGAAGGCGGCTTCCACGCCATTCCGCAGATCTACGGCAACGGCTGGATGATCGTCGGCGACTCTGGCGGCTTCGTCAACGCGGTGCACCGCGAAGGCTCCAACCTGGCCATGACCACGGGTCGTCTGGCCGCCGAGACCGCGATTGCAGCCAAAGCCGCTGGCAAGGGTTTCCGTGCCGACGCCCTCAAGCCCTACAAGAAGGCGCTAGATGCCAGCTTTGTGATGAAGGACCTGCACAAGTACCGGGACATGCCCAAGGTGCTGCACAAGAGCCCGCAGTTCTTCACCGCCTACCCCGACATGGTGGCCAAGGCTGCCCGCACCATGATCACCGTAGACGGGGTCGACAAGAAGACCAAGGAACGCGAAATCTTCGCCCACTTTCGCAACACCCGCAAACTCTCCGGCTTGGTGGGTGACGCGTACAAACTCTGGAAGGCCATCCGATGAACACCATCACTATCAACGTTGAAGAAAAGCTGTTCCAGAACCGCTACAAGGTGGATGCCGGGCGCCCGCACATCCAGATCAAGGACGCCAATGTTTGCACCAATGTGTGCGTGGTCAAGAGCTGCACCTTTGTCTGCCCGGCGTCCTGCTACAAAATGGAAGGTAACGGCGACGTCACCCTGATCACCGACGGCTGCCTGGAGTGCGGCAGCTGCCGCATCATCTGCAGCGAGCATTTGAATGTGAACTGGGAATACCCGCGCGGCGGGCATGGGGTGCTGTTCAAGTTTGGTTAGTCCTTGCGCTGCTTACACCAATTGCGCTTTGCAAAGCCCGCAAGGCACTGCTCTACGGTCCCGACGGGCTATATTGTGTCCGTTCAATTCGCACTCACACTGATTTGATTTGAAAGCTTCACCGATGCCCCAAGCCATTCACGCGACTCTGATTCCCGGAGACGGAATCGGCCCTGAAATTGTTGACGCCACTTTGGCCGCGCTGGATGCGCTAGGGGCACCCTTTACCTGGGACCGCCAAATCGCAGGCCTCGGTGGCATGAAAGCGGCAGGCGACCCATTGCCGCAGGCCACGCTGGACAGCATTCGTCGCACCCGCTTAGCCTTGAAGGGACCTTTGGAAACACCGTCGGGCGGGGGTTATCGGTCTTCGAATGTGCGCCTGCGTG
>CAZMXB010000774.1:0-1713 GCA_964569855.1 uncultured Rhodoferax sp. | reverse complement strand
CTATGGAATGCAAGGAATCCGGGCTGCAGCTGGGGGCTATGGTTTGAAATCATGTTGACGGCTCGGTCCCAGGAGTTGGAACACAAATAGGTTTTCTATAGGGCAGCAAGTAGTGTCTCACCGGGCAGGCTCACCCACTGAGCTTCAGGTGGAGCGATGGCCATGAAGGAAGCATCTGGCGCAGTGCCTTAAGGCTGCTCGAGAAGCAAGGGGCCTCTCGGTTGCTCCCATCATGGCTAACGCCATGTCGAAAACGGGTGCTCGATGAGATTGGAATTGAAATACTTTGGGTCGTCTGTTACTTCGCGATCGACCCAATCCGGCCGTGAAAATTCCTGGTCTTCAGAGTCCAGCTCAATTTCGGCGACGACGAGCCCGTCGTTGGCTCCATGGAACTCGTCAATTTCCCACTTCATGCCGCCAAATATGACGACATGACGAGTCTTTGAGATAGGGGCGCCTTCGCAAAGTTGCAAAAATGCCATGGCGTCCGGCGTTGGAATTGCATACTCAAACTCCAATCGACTGGGACCGACCGAAGGTCCTTTGATGGTCAGGAAGGCCTCGTCACCAGCGATGCGAACCCTGACGGTTCGATTCTTGTCGCGGTTCAGATAACCCTGCCCTATTGTTGTTCCCGCCTTAGTTCTCCAGTCGCTCCCTTTGACCAGAAACTTTCGCTCAATCTCTACTCCCATGCAGCCTCCCCGTATCTTCGGATGGCACCATTGTGATCTTGAAATTTGAAGATTTCCCAAAGAGTGCGCGCATGAGCCGTCAGGTCGATGAACTTTGCTCCGAATCGGCCGCCTCTATCAGCCACCGTCTTTGGTACTCTTCTGCAAAGTAACAGGAAATGTTGTCGTTTCCCCGTGCCAGATTGCGACGTTGGGCCTCCTCAACATCGCAGTTGACCCCGTTCACTGAAATTTCGTAGCCAATAGAGCGCATCGCCTCGATCAGCTGAACTGTGGCCTCGTAGTCTGCACCGATCAGCTCGGTCACGATATGGCGGCGCTCAGCCACAGCACGATGGGCAATCATCGCGCCGACGATTTCCATGGGTTCCTCCAAATCGTCCGGAAAGTCCAGAGACTGCCCCTTGCTGAGTCGAATGAAGACATCTGCCGCGTCAACAAGTACGTAGCCTTTTGAAAACTTCTGTTTGCGAAGTGTGGTTTTCCCAACTGCGGGGCCGCCCATTACGATTTCCAAAACAGGCTTCTTGCCTTTGCTCTCCGATGCCACATCGAAGTAGCTCTCAACTTCCGCTTTCAGGTCGACTTTTATGTAGCGCTCTTCGGTCATCTGCGTCCTCCTCTGTGTAGCGTTGTGTCTTCTCTGCGCTCAGCCAATTCCAAAATGTGTCACGGGCCAACATTACCAAAAGCGCTGGCAAGGATGATGCGTGGTAACGATCCGCGAGATCGATACCGATGGTCGCAAATCGAAGGCTCATGGGTTGAGCTTGCAGCAGGCAATTTGTCCTGAAATTCATACAGTGGTCTGGATCTGAAAATGAACAAAGTGCGGATGTGCGGCCTCCAGTCAGCCTTACAGGAGAATTCGTCACCTCCGCTCGGCCAGCTTAGGGTCTTCGAGACCTCCCATCTTTGCGATGGAGGCCGCGATCACCGCTTTCTTGCTGCCAAACCTAGCTTTACGAACGATCTTGAGGAAAATCGGCAACGAGTTCAGCGCTGCCAAACTTGA
>CAZMXB010000773.1:1516-1730 GCA_964569855.1 uncultured Rhodoferax sp. | reverse complement strand
CGTGACACTGCCACGCGCAGCAAACACCGGGCGCAATTTGCCTAAGGCTTCCAGCGTGGTGTCCGGGCGCGGACCTTCGTCCAGGTTCACGGTGCGGGTCTTGGTACGGACTTCGCCGGTGGCCAGGTCGGGCGTGCGCTCGATGATGTCGATGGGTGTAATCTCGTTGGTGAACTCGCCGGCCTGTTGGGCGCGCACGGCGCGCAGGTGGGAC
>CAZMXB010000773.1:0-1392 GCA_964569855.1 uncultured Rhodoferax sp. | reverse complement strand
CCATAGGCGATGCCAGTGCTTTCGTCGCGCTCGAAAATGGCCGGGTTGAACGAGGTCTTGTTGCCACCCATGGGCACCATGCTCATGGACTCGGCACCACCGGCAATCATCACGTCGGCCTCGCCCACGCGGATGCGGTCGGCCGCCATCTGGATGGCGGTCACGCCGGAGGCGCAGAAGCGGTTGACGGTAACGCCGCCCACCGGGTTGGCAAAGGCCAGGCCGGTGGCGATGCGCGCCATGTTCATGCCCTGCTCGCCCTCGGGGAAAGAGCAGCCGATGATGGCGTCCTCAATCGCCTTCGGGTCCAGCGTGGGCACCTGCAGCATGGCGCTGCGGATGGCGGCCACCAACAGTTCGTCAGGGCGGGTGTTGCGGAAGTAGCCGCGGCCGGAACGGCCGATGGGCGTGCGGGTGGCCGCAACAATGTAGGCGTCTTGCACTTGTTTCATGGAGTAACTCCTTTTCGGTTCTGGGTTGGTTCCGTCATCAGGCCGGAACGCTGCTGGGGGTGGGGGCAACCGACTTCTTCGATGGCACCCAAGCCCAGATGAATTCACACACAATGGGCTGTTCGCCCGAGGCATCGGTCACGGTCACGGGGACCACCACCTCGCCCTTGTCCTGGCTCTGCATCAGCTTGCGCTGCTGCGCACTCAAATGCGCCACGGCGCGCATGTCACCCTGGGTACGGCGTTTGAACTGCACCTTGAGCTCCTTGGCCAAAGGCAGGCAGTCATCGCGCACATTCATGCCCACCACCATGCCGGTGGCGGTTTCGGCCAGCAGGGTCATGGCCGCGGCGTGCACACCCTGGATGTGGTTCTGCACGCGGCGCTGGTTGGCAATGACGATCTCCACCTTCTCGGGCGTCATCACGGCAAAGTCCAGACGGGCGGTGCCGGTAAAGGGCACCGCACGGCGCAACACCCAGTTCCGCACATGCTGGCGCAGCGGTGCGGGTACGATGTCCAGCCGGGCCAGCGTGCGCGTCAATCGATTGGGGCGGGATGTGGCTTCAGACATGGCAGTTGCGCAGTAGCTTCATCAGTTACGAACGGGCTTGCCGGTGGACATCATGCCCATGATCCGCTCTTGCGTCTTGGCGTTGGTCAGCAGGCTGCAGAAGGCCTTGCGCTCCATAGCCATGAGGTATTCCTCGCTGACCAGGGTTCCGGCATCCACCTGGCCGCCACAGACCACCTCCGCAATCAGCTTGCCGATGTGGAAGTCGTGCGCGCTGATGAAGCCGCCATCACGCATGTTGACCAGTTGCGCCGTGATGGTGGCAATGCCACTGCGGCCGGCCACCGGAAACAGGCGCTTGTGCGGCGCGCGGTAGCCACCGGCAAACAGGGCCCGGGCCTCGTTGATGGCGACAAACAGCAGCTC
>CAZMXB010000772.1:0-1735 GCA_964569855.1 uncultured Rhodoferax sp. | reverse complement strand
CGATGCGCTCAAAGACGCGAATATTGCGCTGAAACGGGCGAAGAAAAGCCGCCGCGGCAGTTTCGTTGTGTTCTCCAACGAGATGGGCGCTGATATCCGCGAACGCGTACGCTTGTTGCAGAGCCTGCGCAGTGCGGTCGAAAGCGAGCGCCTGTTTATCGTGTATCAGCCACAGGTCATGTTGGGCACCAACAAGGTCGTCGGTGTAGAGGCCTTAATTCGTTGGCGCAATGAAGACGGCTCGTTCGTGCCCCCCGACCGCTTCATTCCGCTGGCTGAGGCTTCCGGCATGATCGTTGCCATTGGCGATTGGGTATTGCGCATGTCATGCCACGAGTTGGTCCGGCTCCAAGCTTTGGGCTTTCCAAACCTGCGCATGTCGGTCAATGTGTCGCAGATCCAGTTCCGGCACCCAGAATTCCTTGAAAAACTCAATGCAGCATTGATCGACACCAAAATCAATCCCAAATGCCTCGAACTGGAAATTACCGAGTCTGTGGCCATGGAGGATGCTGACTTTATGCTGGAGACACTGCATTTGGTGCGCGAGCTTGGTATTTCCATTGCTATCGATGACTTTGGCACTGGATACTCGTCGCTCAGCCATTTGCGTCAACTCCCTATTGACCGTCTAAAGATTGACCGAGCTTTTGTTACCGAACTCAACCAGCAGGTGTCTGGCGGCCATATCGCTTCCATGGTGATTGAGCTTGGACGGAACCTCAATCTGACAGTTATTGCCGAAGGTATCGAAGATGAGGCCCAGGCGGAAACCCTTTTGCGTCTGGGTTGCCACGAAGGGCAGGGCTATCTCTATGCCAAGCCCCTGACACCTCCTCAACTCAAAGATTGGCTGCAAACCCGCATTCCGGGGCCCTGAAGTGACGGTGGCGGACAGCCAGGCTGACGCTGACGCGCGATTCATGCGGTTGGCGTTGGAGCAAGCCCACGTTGCAGCCGCCAGCAATGAAGTTCCGGTGGGGGCTGTAATAGTCAAAGACGGCACCATCATCGGCATTGGCCATAACGCGCCCATTGCCCAGCAGGATCCGAGTGCACATGCAGAAATTCAGGCCTTACGTGCAGCTGCCCGCACTCTGGGGAACTACCGGCTGGATGGCTGCAGCCTGTACGTTACATTGGAGCCCTGTGCCATGTGTGCAGGGGCCATGTTGCATTCCCGTATTCGGAGGCTCGTGTACGGCGCCACGGAACCTAAAACCGGTGCTGCAGGCTCTGTACTGAATCTATTTAACGAAACCCGTCTGAACCACCAAACTACCGTGGAAGGCGGCGTGCTGGCAGACGACTGTGGACAATTGCTTCAGTCCTTCTTTCAGGGTAGGCGTTCCGAAGCCAGAGAACAACACCATCCGCTTCGGGATGATGCGCTGCGTACCCCTGAAGATCGGTTCTCCGGTTTGCGAGACTTTCCTTGGCAGCCCAAATACATTCAGTCGCTTCCCGCTTTGGAAGGTTTGCGCATGCACTATTTGGACGAGGGCCCATCGGATGCGCCGTTAACCTTCCTTTGTCTGCATGGCAATCCTGCCTGGGGCTATCTCTATCGCAAGATGATTCCGGTCTGGATTGAAGCAGGCCATAGGGTAGTTGTGCCCGATCTCATTGGGTTTGGAAAGAGTGACAAACCTAAAAAGTCACAGGCGCATCATTTCAACTTTCACCGCAACGTATTGCTCGAATTGGTCGAGCAACTGAATCTCTCCAATGTAGT
>CAZMXB010000771.1:0-1738 GCA_964569855.1 uncultured Rhodoferax sp. | reverse complement strand
CGTCACCCGGCAGACCATCGCCGCGATCGAAGCGGGCAAATATTCGCCGTCGCTGGAGGCCGCCTTTCGTATCGCCCAGGTTTTCAATGTGCCGCTGGGCGAGGTGTTTCAGTGGGAGGCTACGTTGCCGCCCTCGTTGATCGAGTCGAGGAACAAGGGCCTGTAGCCCGGCCTGCGGCAGCTGCTTTGGCTGCGCCAGCCACTTGTCCGAACCGGCGTCATCCCGGAGAATGTGGGTCACCCGCTCGCGCTGGCAACTGACCTTCAGCTGCCACTTAATTTGAGTGCTCGTGAACTGACATACCGGAGAGAACCGTGCTCAAGCTCTACAAGAAACTGAAAGGAAAAGTGACCCACTATCACGAGGCCTGGGTTGACGGCTCCTGGGTTACAGAGCATTGGGGTGAGATTGGTACTGAAGGAGAGACGAAGCGGTATCGCACGAAGAAAGGACTTGGCGAGGAAGGAAATATTTCCGAGGCGCTTGCCGTAGCGCGGGCAGACGGATTCAAGCCCGTCAGCGATGACAAGCATGCAATTCTGATCATTGAATATGCAGTCAAAGGCATGGGCAGCGCCAAAGACGTAAAGAAGCGTCAGGAAATACAGGATCGGATGGATAACCTGCTGGGCTGGACGGGTCTTGGTCACTGTGACGGAGGCAGCATCGGCTCCGGAAGCATGGAAGTGTGCTGTGTCGTCGTTGACTATGAGACGGCTAAACGGGTGATCGAGTCAGATCTCGACAATTCAAAATTTTCTGACTTCAGCCGCATCTACGATGAAGATGCCGAAAACGGCTAGTTGTTGCTTGAAGCTTAAGCTGCTGTGGGAATCGGCCAAATTCCGGCGTTGAACACATTCTCACCCGATCCGCCGGTACGCCATATCGGCAAATCGCATGTCAGGCACGCTGAGCGTCGCCGACATCAGGAGCGAACATGCCATCGGTTTTCGACAAATTGAACTTGAAGCAACAGCGCGAGATTCTTGTCATCAGCGCGCCGCCTTCTTTCGAGCCTGAGCTGGCAGCGCTCAAGGACGTTGCCGTGCTTCGTGAGGCGAAGAAGGCAAAGACAGTCAGTTTCGCAGTCGCGTTTGCGACCAAGCGGGCCGAAGTTGACGCGCTCTCCAAAGTGCTCGCGGCCAAAGCCGAGGGCGATGCGCTGCTGTGGCTTGCCTATCCGAAAGGCACGTCGAAACGCTACCAATGTGATTTCAACCGCGACACCGGCTGGGACGTTCTACGCAGTGCGGGCTTCGATAGCGTACGCATGGTGGCGATCGACGAAGACTGGTCAGCACTGCGATTCCGGCGCATCGAGTACATCAAGCCGGCCGGGAAGTAGTGTCGCGCGCCCATCGCGGAATAGGGCGTTCCGGAGGTCAGCGTACTGGATTGTCGCGTCAAACAGCTTTTTAGTGAAATGACGTATGCAAAGGGCATGAAGCGGATTTATGCAGAGAATCGACTTTCGGCGTAAATCGCATCCAGCCCCGGTGAAATATAGGGATCAATAGAAAGTTGTTGACAAAATTCGCCAGCAAATCGCTGATCTGGCTCAAGCAAGCCAGGGCGTGTTGACACGCCCAGCAAACTACGCAAACAAGGGCACCGAAGCGTATTTCCCACCGAGCACGGTCTCGCTCTGCGCGCCGGAAAATCCCCACCAGTCGCGCAGCAGCGTGGCGTACAGCGAGCGGTAGTCCCGGGTGAAGATCAGATTGCCGTCGCCCG
>CAZMXB010000770.1:0-1743 GCA_964569855.1 uncultured Rhodoferax sp. | reverse complement strand
ACTAGCCACAAATCTAGCAATGCGCGAGGCTTGACCAGTGTCACTGGTTTCAGCAATACTCAACAGTCGTGCATAGGCGTGTGCTGCCCGCCCGTGAACCTCATTGGCTCGACGCTGCCGCTCGTCTTGGTCGGCGTAGTGTTTAGCCAGAATGTCTCGCATGTCAATTTCTGGCGCGACCTGCGGCTTGGGTAATGTCATGCTTTCCTTGAAGGTTTAGGCCGCTACAGCGGCTGTCCAGCGAACTGGGGATATGTCCACATGCCGTATTTGCAAGAGACCATTCAACCGGTGGTGGTGGCCTTGATGTCATCGTTTTTGCAAGGCCCCTGCATAGCCAAGCGATCCTTTTCCGCATCTTCCACTCGAAGACGTTCGAAATATTCCGTCTCCTTAATCCGTAACTCTGTCGGGGTGAATTTCGGCGAGATGATCGATATACCAATGAAGGTTCCCGCAATTAGGCCCAGCATTACGCCGATGGTTTGCTTTGATTTTCTGTCCAATGCCATGTTGATTTCCTTTGTCTCAGTGGAGCTCTAACCCCAGCCAGCTTCAATGTGTAGGTGGTTGCAGTGTTCACACTTTGATGTGCTTTGAATTCGACCTGGTCGAAGATCGTCGTAGCGGTGCCCAAGAAGCCTGCAGGCAAACTTTTTTGAAAACATCTTTGATATGAATTCACGCATGCTGATTTTCCTCTCTAACCAATGTGTAGCTCTGCGCAGCCGACTTCTCTCAACCAACCGTCAAATTCCAAATTAGTTTCTACAGATGCCCAGCGTGCTTTTTCAAAATCTCTGCGTGCAGAGGTCAAACGTTCCACGGCAGATTTGAGTTGGTCGTGGACCTCATTTGGATTCACAAGATTAGGGAGGTCATAGTTCGCTGTTTGAATTGCTGCAACTGCGAAATTCGCGCGTTCGATGGCGACGGCTACCGCCTCAATTGCAAAGGTTTGCTTTTCTATGAAGTATCCCTTGTCCATTTTTCCACGCATAGTTGAATTCCTTTGGTTATGCCGGAGATGTCGCTTTATCGACTTCCCAATAGGTCGTGCAGTAGTCGCTCAGCGCAGTCCTGCAGTGGTCACAATCGCATTCAAGGTCCGTTTCCCACTGGAACCTCTTTCCCGCTGTTGTAACGAACTCATGTGGCTCAGTGTGTCCACAAGCGAGAACGCATCCATGGGTGTCCTGGGCTTCACTGTCACCGTTGGTATGGAGAATTCCACAAATGGTCATGTTTTCCTTCAAATGGATGGGAACGACCACCCTGCAGTTTTAGCCGGTGCGATAGAGGTTTCGGGTGACACTTGATCTGTGACGTACCAGCCATCACGCGCTTTTCAAACTTCTCATCCTGATCAAAGCGCGGACAACGAGCGTGATGACAGTCAAGGGTAGAAAGGCAACGAAGATATTGATTACGGTCGCCAGAAAAATCCTCGGCATATAACTAAAAACTCGTAGCAATGGATCTGTTTGCACCACAACTTGCGATAACCCCATGTACGTGAGTACATTCTCAGCACCCGTAGGCCCAGGCCAACTCCATGGCCAGGCGTACCAAGATACGGGTTGCGCCGCAGCAAGTGATTCCACATACCATTGCTCACCCAATGCGAGGGCATAGACAATAACCATGAAAAGCAACCCCACGGCGACATATGCCCAGACTCCGATTACGAACATACCTGCAAGGCTGAAGTTCTTGGCGGGAGCGTTAGCAGCTGCTGCGGTT
>CAZMXB010000769.1:1402-1748 GCA_964569855.1 uncultured Rhodoferax sp. | reverse complement strand
GCGGGCCAAGCGTCAGTATTACATCAAACTGCGTCGGCGTCCGAATCAGCGATTCAAAGATATCTGGCTGGAGCCATGTGCGAACGTTCACCGGCTACAGCTGCAGAGACGTTTCGTTTGAAGCGTGTGACGGGGTCAAAGTCAAAGCATCGAAGTTCAAGAAGCCGAGCGATTTGACACAAGTCGATTGGGTGCCGGCGGCTCGGGAGCTACAGGTTTTTGGGAGCAACACAAGGCTAGAGGTTCAAAACGGCCGGCCGCAGGTGGTCACCGAGTCGTGAGCGTCCGCGAGATCGACGACCAATGCCTCGGGAACATCGCGCAACCCAGCCGCGTGATGGCCCCG
>CAZMXB010000769.1:0-1392 GCA_964569855.1 uncultured Rhodoferax sp. | reverse complement strand
AAGGAGGACAGTATGGCCGAACTCCCCTCCCACGCGCGCGTAGTCATCATCGGCGGCGGCGCTGTCGGCGTTTCCTCGCTCTACCATCTCGCCAAAGCGGGCTGGACCGACTGCATCCTCCTGGAAAAGAACGAATTGACGTCCGGCTCCACGTGGCATGCGGCCGGCAACGTGCCGACCTTCTCGTCCTCCTGGTCGCTGATGAACATGCAGCGCTATTCTGCCGAGCTCTATCGCGGGCTGGCCGCGGAAGTCGACTATCCGATGAACTACCACGTCACGGGCTCGATCCGGCTCGCACATGGCAGGGAGCGGATGCGCGAGTTCCAGCGCGCCAGGGGCATGGGCCGCTATCAGGGCATGGCGATCGATGTCATCGGGCCGGACGAGATCAGGGCAAAATATCCGTTCATCGAGCCGCGTGATCTCGCCGTTCAGGTGGTTCGGCGGCAAAGGGAACCTAGCCAAGAAGATACTGCCATATCTGCCAAAAGGCAAAGTCTACGTCGAACCATTTTGCGGTGCCGCTTCTATTTTCTGGCATTTGCCTGAACCGTACGGCGTGGAAGTGCTGAACGACTTGAACGGCGAGATCGTGAACCTGTTCAGGGTTTTACAAGATACAACACTGTTTGAAGAATTCCGGCACCGGACCATTTGGACGCCGTACTCGCTGGACGAGTTTCGAAAGGCTCTTTCGGTCGGGCCTGACGCGCCGCCAATTGATCGGGCATGGGCATTCTTTGTGCGCCAGAACCAAGGTTTTGGCGGAAAAGCTGGCAGTGAAGGTGATTGGAGCCGTGCGTTCATATCGAGGAGGGGTATGGCAGAGAAGGCATGCACTTGGCGCGGGCGTATGAAACTTTTGGACACTTGGCACGACCGGCTTACCCGCGTTCAGATTGATAACCGTTGTGCTCTCAAAGTTATTGAGTATTGGGATTCGCCTGATACCGTTTTTTACATTGACCCGCCGTATGCGCTTGACACGCGTGTTGGCGGCAAACAATATGCCCACGAGTGCGAAAACGATTTCCACCACAATCTCGTGTCGTTGCTTTTGACGCTGAAAGGGAACGTGGTTCTCTCCGGGTACGCGACCGATATCTATGCGCCTCTCGAATCTGCTGGCTGGGCGAGAGTGGATATCAAAACAGCTTGCATGGTTTCAGGAAGGACCAGGCAAAGCGCTGAGCGTGGAACCGGCAGCGCGATGAAGAACCACGCTAGAACCGAGTCGCTTTGGCTCGGTGCGCCGCCAACCTGCAGTTTATTCGAACATGCAAACGAAGGATGATTCACCGATGGCAGTTGGCAGCACGCAACCGACGGGCGCCCAAAAGCACGACGACGGCAAACCGGCGATGGAGTTGATCGACGCCGAGGCGATGG
>CAZMXB010000768.1:269-1748 GCA_964569855.1 uncultured Rhodoferax sp. | reverse complement strand
AGGTCATGCTCCAGCGGTAGGAGATATCGATCTTGTGGCCGTATTGGCCGCCCTGGCTTTCGGCAATGGACTGGCTGAACCACTGGTACAACACGAACAGCCACCCGACCATACCTGCGGCCAGTGCATACTTGCCCCACTCGGCCCCGTTTATCCACTGACTTGCGCCAAGAATGACAAAAAATAGACCCAGAGCAGCCATGGCTGGATGGCGTGAGGGCCCGGGAATAAAGTAGTACGGTGTTGCGCCGTGTGTTGTTGAACTCATATATCTCTCCTATCTATCGAATGGGGTCAGAGCACATGGGCTTCACAAAGTGATCTGATCCACAAGTTTTTTCCATTATTTTGCAACGACCCAATTGACCAGTGCTATCAAACCGGCCACCAG
Organism: uncultured Rhodoferax sp.; assembly: GCA_964569855.1. GTDB lineage: Bacteria > Pseudomonadota > Gammaproteobacteria > Burkholderiales > Burkholderiaceae_C > Allorhodoferax. Next base: position 1,357 of record CAZMXB010000768.1, on the reverse strand, counting down.
CAGCAGCGCTGCGACCAGGCCGACCGCCACCACATGCATGGGATTCACTTTGGCAAGGTCTTGCTGGTATCCACTGTTACTGCGAATGCCCAAAAAGGACCAGGCAACCAGCTTGATGCTGCGCCACACGGACGGCGCACGCGCCGCTTCGGTACCGGACTTTTCATTCATGAATGGCCCCCGTCCAGCACAGCCCCAGTGGCGTTGGCCACTGGTGCAGGTGGAGTCTTCCCACCGACCTCAAAGAAGGTGTAGGACAAGGTGATGGTTTTCACATCCCTGGACAATTTGGGATCAATCACGAAGGCCACGGGCCAGGATTTTTTCTCGCCTGGCTCCAGCGTGTACTGGTTGAAACAAAAACACTCCAGTTTGTTGAAGTGCGCTGCCGCCTGCTGCGGCGCATAGCTGGGAATTGCCTGGGCCGACATGCGCCGGTTCTGGGTATTCTGGAACTCATACATCACGGTCGTCAGCTCACCCGGGTGGACATCTACCGAACGTTGTGCTGGCTTGAATTCCCATGGGCCACGCGAATTTGCATCAAACTCGACCGTGATGGTCCTTCCCTTGTCCACCTGTGTATTGGCGGGCAAAGTCGGGGTAGCTCCTGGAATGTTTTTGTCTCCCAAGGCCAGAATATTGATCCCCGTCATCTCGCAAATCGTCTTGTAGATCGGCACCAGTGCGTAGCCGAACGCAAACATGCCGACTGCAATCACAGCCAGTTTGCGCACCATCAGGAAGTTCTCGCGCTGAAGACGCATCACCTATTTGCCCAGCAGAACCATGCGCGCCATGAATCCGACGAAAAAGATCACGGCAATGGACGCCAGAATCAGGCCGGTTCTGGCATTGGCCTTTTTTTGCTCAGGTGTCAGCATTGCGGTTAACCGATCACTTTGGTCGCCGTAGCGTCCAGTTTGGGCGGAGTCTCGAACGTGTGGAAGGGCGCAGGTGAAGGCACTTCCCACTCCAGGCCTTCAGCGGCTTCCCATGGTTTCTGGGCTGCCTTTTCGCCCTTGCCGCGCATGGCTGGCAAAACAATGAACAGGAAAAAATAGACCTGGGCAAATCCAAAGAGGAAA
>CAZMXB010000768.1:0-259 GCA_964569855.1 uncultured Rhodoferax sp. | reverse complement strand
GACGCCACGGCGTTGAGGTCGGCAAACTGCATCGGGTAGTCGGCAGAGCGACGTGGCATGCCAGCCAGACCCAGGAAGTGCATTGGGAAGAAAGTGATATTGAACGCGATGATCGACCACCAGAAATGGATCTTGCCGCGCGTCTCGTTGTACATCACACCGGTCCATTTGGGGCACCAGTAGTAGAAACCGGCGAACATGGCAAACAGCGAGCCCGCCACCAGCAGCGAGATCAGCAACGCAATCGCGTAGATCGCGA
>CAZMXB010000767.1:0-1754 GCA_964569855.1 uncultured Rhodoferax sp. | reverse complement strand
TCTCGCTGGTCTCGATGTCCAAAGACACGACTTTCAGCTTTGGGCGAAAGTTGGGCTCCGACTTGAGCTTGCAGTCCATGATGGTGGTGGTTTGCTCGGCCCGGCCACCCTCCACCGATACGCCGGCGGTGATGAAGCGTTCCATCAGGTACCGGTCGTGTGGACGGACGTCGGCTTCGAGCAGGGGAATGTTATGCGGCTGGAGCTTGCGTGCCAGTTGCCCGAGCTGACGAAAGTGCATGGCATAGACCCCGAAGACCGGGTTTTTCTGAAAGGTTTTGAGTTGGAGTTCACGCAGCTGCACCCCGGGCATAGCGGCGATCTGTGCCTCCACCGAGGCCCGGTATCGGGTTTCGATGAAGGCGACAGAGGTCTCCATTGTCAGAAGCACTTTCAACGGTCCTGTTTCTGCTGCCAGCCAATACTCGATTTCGGTGCCCGCCGGCGTATCCCGCCAGTGGCGGGTCAGGATGAACCCCTTTAGTTTATTGAACGCCACGAGAAGATTTCTATGGGGAATGCCGAATGGCCGAAGGGCTTTGAGAACGGTCTATTTTCGCTGACGTAAGGCAGACCGACTGGCAGCGGCGAATATTCCCAGTGGGATCAGCGGAGGACTATTGCAAGCGAACGCGGTGCCGCTTGAAGCGGACCTGCCGGGGAATTTTGGGCACTAGCGCCAGTCAAAGTCATCCAGGCTCAAGCGTGGACTATCCACAAACTTCCTGGGGTTTTTTTATGGATAAGTCGACGCTTTCATTGCACGGACCCGATGACTGCTGAGACATGAGCACGAAACTGCTGTCTCCGCCGATCAGCGGGTGGGGTAGGTTCGTTGAGCAACAGACAAAGCCATTATTTACTACGACGATGAACCGTTACGTCAACCTTTTCTGAAAGATTCCGCCATGATTGAAAAAAACGCCAGTGTGCATTGGGAGGGCCCAGGAAAAAAGGGGCAGGGTCAGATCAGCACAGAGACCGGTGCCTTGGAGCGTTATCCCTACGGCTTTGCCAGCCGCTTCCAGGACGACCGAAGGGGCACCAACCCCGAAGAGTTGCTGGCCGCAGCACATGCAGCCTGTTTCTCGATGGCGTTTTCATTTGCCTGCGACAAGGCAGGATTCGCTACCACCATGCTTGACACCCAGGCCCGTGTGCGTTTGGCGCCACAGGGCGAAGCCTTCGTGATCGACCGCATCAGCCTGACGCTGAAAGCCAGTGTGCCCGGCATGGACGACGCCCGCTTCCAGGAGATTGCCGCTTCGGCCAAACGCGACTGCCCGTTGTCCAAGGCGTTGGCCAGCGTAGCAGAGATCAGTTTGCAGGCCACGCTCGACAACGGCGCTCCCTGAACCCGTGCGCCACGGGCACGGTGTTTCCGCCAACCTTCAACAGCCAAGTCACCGTCCAGGGGCCTGTCATGCCACAAAAAGCCTGGAGTGCCAAACGCAAGCGTCAGTACACCCACGTCAAGGAACGCCTGCTGGAAGGCGGCAAACCCACGGCTGTGGCCGCAGAGATTGCGTCGCGCGTCGTAAACAAGGAGCGGGCGCAGCACGGCGAATCGGTGACGGCTAGCGGCTCGACGATCAACGACATGTCGGCGGGTCGGCGTGGTGGCTTGCGCTCCCACCAAGGTGCGGGTGGTCGCACAATACTGCAGCTTCGCAATGAGGCCCGTCAGCTCGATCTGAACGGACGTTCCGCAATGAACAAAGCTCAGCTTGAAGCTGCCCTTGCGCGATGACTGC
>CAZMXB010000766.1:0-1755 GCA_964569855.1 uncultured Rhodoferax sp. | reverse complement strand
TGTACTTGGCGTAGAACTCGCGCATCAGCTTCAAGCCGTTGCCTTCGTACATCCAGGCCGTCATCTGGCGGCTATTGAGGCCGAAAGGAATGGCACAGCCCAATGCAAACGTTTCGTCCTTGCCGTGGAAATAGTAAGGCGCTGTGTGGGCCATTTCAACGGTGCCGTTCTGCACACCATCCACCACGCCAAAGGGGGGCATCAACTCGCCGCCGGCGTGCGTAGTGATGGTGAACTTGCCGCCGGACATTTCGCCAACCTTCTTGGCGAAATCATCGGCAGCCCCAAAAATCGTGTCCAGGGACTTGGGAAAGCTCGAAGCCAGGCGCCAGCGGATTGCGGCCTGCGCGTGGACAGCTGGTGCGGCACCGGCAGCCAAAACGCCGGCGATGCCGGCGTTTTTGATAATTGAACGACGATCCATTCGATGTACTCCAAAAGAGGATTGAAACAATCTCAACGCGCAGGAGTTTCCACGTGTCAAGGACTGCTATGAGTCACGGAAGATTGTAGGAAGTGCCATGCCCCCGGACGTGGGGGTTTTCCCTTGAATAATCCCTGCAACCCCATGCCTTCAGGAATATGCAAGAAACTGTCGCCAGAGTGACTATGCGGCCCGCGCCAACGGGGCCAACAATGCTTCAAATCGGTGCGCAATCGACGCTTTGATACCCGCAGCATCAAGGCCCTGCAAGCTCAGCAAACGCGCAGGGTCACCGTGTTCAATGAACATGTCTTGCAGTCCCAACTGCAGCATGGGCACTTCGATACCGGCGGCATGCAGGGCTTCAGCCACCGCACTGCCGGCGCCGCCCATGACACAGCCCTCCTCCACCGTCACCAGCGCCGCGTGGCTGCGCGCAATCTGTTGCAGCAACTCGGTGTCCAGCGGCTTGGCCCAACGCATGTTGACTACCGTAGCGCCCAGGCTTTGTGCCGCCTCAAGCGCCGGATACAGCAAGGTACCAAAGGCCAAGATGGCAATCCCGCTGGTGCCGGTACGGCGAATCTCACCCTTGCCGAACGGCAGCCCGTCCAGATGGGTTTGAACCGCGACTCCGGCTCCGGCACCGCGCGGATACCGCACCGCGACCGGATGGTCCTGACCAAATGCCGTGCTGAGCAATTGGCGGCACTCGTTTTCATCCGCCGGGCAGGCCACGCTGATATTGGGGATGCAACGCAGGTAGGCGATGTCATACGCTCCGGCGTGGGTTGCGCCGTCGGCGCCCACCAGACCAGCACGGTCCAGAGCAAACACGACTTGCAGGTTTTGGATGGCCACGTCGTGGATCAACTGGTCGTAGGCACGCTGCAAAAAGGTGGAATAAATCGCCACCACGGGTTTGAGGCCCTCAGATGCCAGGCCGGCCGCGAACGTGACCGCGTGTTGTTCGGCAATGCCGACATCAAAATAGCGCTCGGGGAAGCGTTGTTCAAACTCCACCATGCCGGAGCCTTCGCGCATGGCGGGTGTGATACCGACCAGACGCGGGTCGGCCTGCGCCATGTCACACAACCAGTGACCAAAGACCTGGGTGAAGGTGAGCTTGGGTGCCACCGAGGGCTTTTGCAGACCTACGCTGGGGTCAAACTTGCCGGGACCGTGGTAGGCCACCGGGTCAACCTCGGCCAGCTTGTAGCCCTGACCTTTTTTGGTCACCACATGCAGGAACTGCGGCCCTTTGAGCAGGCGGATGTTCTCCAGCGTCGGGATCAGTGAGTCAAGGTCGTGGCCGTCAATCGGACCGATGT
>CAZMXB010000765.1:817-1757 GCA_964569855.1 uncultured Rhodoferax sp. | reverse complement strand
AAGAACCGGCTGTGATTACTTGCCGCGCCGGTAGAGTGGCTATCGCCGATGCTGTTACTCGCACAATAAACGTTTTTGCCTATGACGGAAATAACATCGAACAAACGCTTCGTCATCTCTACGAAGTTGCTTACAAACCAGCTAAAGGTGTCAGCGCTGAAACTAGCCGCACCAGATGCGGTAGCATAACAAGACCGGGCGGCCTGGCTTTCGATATGAAGGGGCGACTCTTCGCCTGCGACGCCAGCGATCAGTTCATTCGTGTTTTCGATGGGCTGGGAGCTTACTTAAGCGAATTCAAGAACATTCAGGCCAAAGACTCAGGGTTGGCTGGTATCACTTTTGATTCGAGCGGCCTTCTATATGTATCAGATTCAGCTAACGCTTGTGTTCAAGTCTTTCAACCAGAAACCGGAGTCTGGCTACGCTCACTTAGTGGTCGAACCGAACTAGAAGTAAAAGCTAAAAGTATTTACGCCCAAGAAAACGACCAACAGGCCCAAATCAGATTGCCAGCGGGTCTTGCTACAGACCGACTGAATCAACTCTATCTAGCAGACTATGGTTCATCGAAAATATTTGTCTTCAATAAACAGGGTGGTGTACTACGTAGTTTCGGCCATAAGGGCAGTGAACTGGGCGAGCTAAACATCCCTAGATCCGTTGCTGTCGATCGCTTTGACCGCACATACGTATGCGATTCATTCAACAATCGACTGTCAGTTTTTGACGCTAGCGGTAGAGTTCTCTATACTTTTGGCGAGAAGGGCAGCAGCCCAAGCCAGTTAGTAAATCCGTCGGACATTGCCATCGACAACCAGTTCGGTATCGTATTTGTTTGTGACCGCGGTAACAGGCGCGTACAAATCTACAAATTATCCGGTGATTTCACCGGACAGGAGACCTAATCGATGCCATCAACAGCAGTATCATCACCAAC
>CAZMXB010000765.1:0-807 GCA_964569855.1 uncultured Rhodoferax sp. | reverse complement strand
TAATATCAGAAGCAATACCAGGACCGCATCTCATACTGGCCTCTTCATCACCAAGAAGAATCGATTTGATCAAAAACTTGGGCCTCAAGTTTGAAATTTTGCCCAGCGATCTCGATGAAATAATCAATGCGGCACTAACCCCAAGCGAAGTGGTCGCCGAACTAGCAGAAAGCAAAGCTGCAAGAGTTAGAGAACTAATACAAGAAAGAGGCGGTGCCACCGCTCAAGAACATCATGTAATTTTGGCAGCCGATACCATAGTTGTTTTTGAAGGCGATATTCTTGGCAAACCAATAGACCGCGACCACGCCATTGCCATGCTCACCCGCCTAGTTGGCAATACCCATGAAGTTTATACCGGTGTGCACGTAATATCGGTCAATCATTCATCTAAAAATGATCCAGCCGTTGTCGCCCATCACGAAATTGAAGTAGCAAAAGTCGAGTTCAGAAAACTATCAGCAATCGAAATTGCCAACTATGTAGACAGTAAAGAACCAATGGACAAAGCTGGCTCATACGCCCTGCAAGGCATCGGCGCCTTCATGATTAATAAGATCGAAGGATCGCCCTCAAATATTATCGGCCTGCCCCTGGTGCGCACAGTCGAATTGCTGCGCAAATGTGGCGTTCAGATAATGGGCGAATAGCCCGGGCGCTAGCATTCAAGCGAGCCTAAGGACAAGACTAACGGCAAACCTAGCGGCAAGATGAACTGCTTATAAGCCAAGACAATAAACTTCCAGCCTTCTTGACTACAGCCAAATTCAGCTGTATGAGAGTACCAATCTGGCTCAAAGTGCCAAG
>CAZMXB010000764.1:296-1758 GCA_964569855.1 uncultured Rhodoferax sp. | reverse complement strand
AACTCATTCGCCCGGGTGTTGCCGAGGCTGATGTGCGCGCCGAGGCCGAGCGCGTGTGGCGGCGCAGCGGCAGCCGCCGCAATGCTTACGACAGCATCGTAGGGTCGGGAGAAAACTCTACCATCCTCCACTACCCGCGCAGTGAACGGGTCATGAAAGACGGCGAACTGGTTCTGATGGATATGGCCGCCGAATTCGCCCATTACGCCAGCGACATTACACGCACCCTGCCGGTCAACGGCACATTCACTGCCGAGCAGCGCAAGGTGTATGACCTGGTACTCAAGGCACAAGAAGCAGCACTCGCCCAGGTGAAAGCCGGCGTGACCTATGAAGATCTGGACAAGGCCGCCCGCAAGGTAATTGACGATGCCGGCTACGGCGACTATTTCATTCACGGTTTGGGCCATTTTGTTGGCCTGGATGTGCACGACGCAGGCGCCTACCATGAGCCCCTGCAAGTCGGCTCTGTGATCACCCTGGAGCCTGGCATTTACATCCCCGAAAAGAATTTGGGGGTGCGCATAGAAGACGAAGTGGTCGTCACCGAAACCGGTGCACGCTATTTGTCGGATGGCTTGCCACGCAAGGCAGACGACATCGAACGATGGATGGCAGCTCGGCCTCCGGTGCCCAAGTAACTATCACCTGCGCGGCGTTGCTTCCGAGCCCCTGCTTGTTTGATGTAAGTCAATAGACCGGCTGGCCCCTCCGGCCATTCTTAAACTGGTTCAAGTTTGGGGGCAAGTCCACCTTGCCAACCCCAGGGAGGCACACAAAAATGACTTCCATCAAGGTCGCCAATGGCCTTGCAGGAGAAGTTGAATGCCGCAAAGCAACCCGCCCGAGAACCAGAAGCAGGATGAGCTGAGAAGCTTTTTGTTCCTGACCGCCGTCATGGTTCCGGCCCTGTCCGTGATCGTGGTCGCCGGCTTTGGTTTCATCGTCTGGATGAGCCAGCTCATCATGGGCCCGCCCCACTGAACACCATGCGCACCATCCCCATTACCGAGACCCATCCGGACGAGTGGCATGTCGCGGGCATCGTCGTGCAGGCGCACCCCGAGCGCACCGATGAAATCACCCACTTCATTGCCTCCATCGCCGACGCCGAAGTCCACGCCACCGGGTCCACCGGAAAGCTGGTGGTGACGCTGGAAGCCCCCACCAGCCGGGCCATTGCCGCCCACCTGGAAACCATCCAGAAGACCGAAGGGGTGCTGGGCGCCACCCTGGTTTACCAACGCCACGCATCCGCCGCCGATCTAGACAAGGAGATATCGCCATGACTGTTACCCGCAGAATTTTTCTTCGCAATTCCGCCGCCGTGGCCGCCGCTGGCGCCGCCGGGCTGGAATTGCCCGCCATGGCTGCCAACGTCGTCACTGACGCCGAACTGAGCAACCTGAACTGGTCCAAGGCGCCCTGCCGCTTTTGCGGCACCGGCTGCGGCATCATGGTC
>CAZMXB010000764.1:0-286 GCA_964569855.1 uncultured Rhodoferax sp. | reverse complement strand
GCGTGCCGAGGTCAACCGCGGCCTGAACTGCGTCAAAGGCTACTTCCTGTCCAAGATCATGTACGGCCAGGACCGACTGACCCAGCCGCTGTTGCGCATGAAGAACGGCGTGTACGACAAGAACGGCGAATTCACCCCGGTGAGCTGGGACAAGGCCTTTGACACCATGGCCGAGAAGTTCAAGGCCGCGCTCAAGGACAAGGGCCCGTCGGGTGTGGGCATGTTCGGCTCGGGCCAGTGGACCGTGTGGGAAGGTTATGCCGCCTCCAAGCTGTTCAAGGCGGGC
>CAZMXB010000763.1:0-1762 GCA_964569855.1 uncultured Rhodoferax sp. | reverse complement strand
GCGAGCTGGCCCGCATCAAGTGCGCGGTCCCAGATGGCCCCGAGCAGTTGCCGCACGCGGATCGCCAACACCGGCCGATCGCGCATCCCGTCGATCAACCCGAACGCATCGGCGCGCGTGATGCTCGCGGCCGGCCGCGATGCGAGATCGCCCAGCTCGAGCGACAGCAGCCGCGCAGCTTCCGCGTAGGTTTTCGGCGCCACGAGCCGCCCGTAGCTCGACAGATACTCGTCGCAGGCCCGGCGCACCGTGAACGCATCGACCTGCCGCTCGACCACGGCCGCACGACGTCGAGTCCGCGCCTCAGCCGCCGGGTCGCCCCCGGCGTTGCGCTGCGCGGCGACGCGCTCCCACGCCGCCAGCGCGGCCGGCAGCCCCATCGCCGGCCAATGCCCGAGCCGCACCTGCCGCATCCGGCCATCGACCGGCGAGCGATAGCGATACGTCCAGGTGCGCTTCGACGCCGTCGCCACAAGCCGCAGCCCGGGCGCCCCCTCCACCGTAATATGATCGCCAGCCGCGAGAGCCTTGGCCGCACGTGCATCGAACATGGAAAACCTGCGCAGCAAGAAAATCGACGCTAAATGCTACGCCGAAAACTTGAGCGCGGATAAGCGCGGATGCGTGCGGATGATAGGCGTGCGGACAGGGCGCCATAGATGAGCGAGGCGAACCAGACGGCGCACACCCCCATGATGCAGCGGTGGCTGTCAGAGGGCTCGCAGGCCCTCGACCTTGAAACCTACGCCGAAACTTACGCGCTCTTGAGCGCCTTGCGGATCCCGGCCGAGATGCTGCCGTCGCCGAGGGCCTGCGCGACTGCGATCGACTGAGGATCGAGGTAGACGTTGACGTTGCGGCCGCCCTCCATCTGCGCGGGACGACCGGTTAGCCCGAGGGCGGCCGCGACCTTGCGGCCGTCGAGACTGCGGACGGCACCGGCGTTGATCTGGGCATACAGCCCGGTCGCCTCGTAGCGCACGAGGGCGCCGGTGTCGGCGCCGTCACGGGTCACCGTGCCAAGCGGGACAGCGCCCGCCGGCAGGGTATTGCAGTACAGACGCCAGTTGCCGGCAGTGTCGACGCTGATTCGGCCGCGGTTGTTGTGGGTCATGGCATGTCTCCGGAGACAGCCCCGCGGTTGCGGGGCCGGGTGGGATCAGGGGAGCTTGTGGAGGGCGACGGCCCGGCGGAGATCGTCGAGCGTGTGGCCGTGCTTGGCGATCAGCGCGGCCATGCTCTTGGCCGTCATCGGGAGGCGCTGGGCAACCATTGCTTGCACCGATGCGTTCCAGGCGGCGCGGCGGGCGACGGTGACATCGAGAGTCCAGTCGGCCGCGAAGACCGCCGCACGGAGCGCGCTGACCTTGGGGAGGTACTCGGCGGCGAGACGCTCCTGGGCGCTCTCGCTGAGGCTGTAGCCTTCGGCGGCCTCGTTGACGACGGCGTCAATCTTGCGGAGGCCCTTCGCGGCGCCGATCTTGGCGGCCCACTCGGCCTCGACGGCGGCGAGTTCGGCGCGGAGAGTTTCGATGTTGCTCATGGTCTTGCTCCTACCCCTGATTCCCGAGGCGCGGTCGGTAGCGATGCGCTACCGATGAGACACATTATAAGCGCATAAAACAGGGCGTCAACTAAATTGTGCGCATAAATCAAAAAAAGATCATGTGCGGCCGGAATATGTGCGGGGTTTCGGCGGCTCGTCGCGACGCGCCCCGCCCGGCCACGTCCGCTCGATGACCTCCGCCGAGTCCGGAGCCTC
>CAZMXB010000762.1:0-1766 GCA_964569855.1 uncultured Rhodoferax sp. | reverse complement strand
CCCAAGTGCATGGGTTATTTCCTTGTTGTGCATCAAAGATGCGGCGTTCACAAGGCCGCCATCGTAGCAACAGTTGGGCTAAAGCGGCGTCACGGATTTGAAAGAAATTGCAAGAAACCGGGGCCCGCTCAGTGACTCGGAATTCCACATAACAAAATCTGCACACAGCCTCCGAATCGGTTGCCTCGTTAGCTATCGATTTCGAAGCGCTCCACCCGTCGCGTCGAAATTGATCGACTCTGCAAGAAGGATTTCTGTTGCCAGGTGGCAACCAATGCGCTTCAAATTACATCCCGGCGTAATTCGGACCGCCGCCACCTTCGGGCGTGACCCACACGATATTCTGTGTCGGGTCCTTGATGTCACAGGTCTTGCAGTGCACACAGTTCTGCGCGTTGATCTGCAACCGGTCTGTATTGTCAGCGTTCTTCACAAACTCGTAGACACCGGCCGGACAATAGCGGGCCTCAGGCCCGGCATATTTAGCCAGATTGATACTCACCGGAACCGACGGGTCTTTAAGCGTCAAATGCGCCGGTTGCTGCTCCTCGTGGTTCACATTGGCCACGAAGACGCTGGAGAGGCGATCAAAAGTGAGCTTGCCATCGGGCTTGGGGTAGTCAATCGGTGTGCATTCGGCAGCGGGCTTCAGGTATTCATGGTCGGCCTTGTTGCGCCGTATCGTCCAGGGCATGTGGCCTCTGAGCGTGAACTGCTCAAGACCGTTCATCAGCGTGGCCACCGTCAGACCGTACTTGAACCAGGCCTTGAAGTTGCGCGACTTGTTGAGTTCCTTGAAGGCCCAGCTCTGCTCGAAGGCTTCCGGGTAGGTCGTCAGTTCGTCATGTTGGCGATTGGCTTGAAGGGCTTCATAGGCGGCCTCGGCAGCCAGCATGCCGGTCTTGATGGCGGTGTGGCTGCCCTTGATACGGCTCACGTTCAGGAAACCGGCATCACAACCCACCAACGCGCCACCCGGGAATATGGTCTTGGGCAGGGACATCAGACCGCCAGCGGTAATCGCACGGGCACCGTAGGACAGGCGCTTGGCTGTCACCTCGCCCTTGGCATTTTCCAGGTAATAGCGGATGTTCGGGTGGGTCTTCCAGCGCTGGAACTCCTCAAACGGGCTCAGGTAGGGGTTGCTGTAGTTCAATCCGGTCACAAAGCCCAGAACAATCTTGTTGTCTTCCATGTGGTACATGAAAGAGCCGCCATAGGTCTGCTCGTCCATGGGCCAGCCGGCGGTGTGCATGGCAAAGCCCGGTTGGTGGCGGGAGGGATCGACTTCCCACAGTTCCTTGATACCAATACCGTAGGACTGGGGATCACAAGCTTCGTCCAACTTGAATTTGGCAATGACCTGCTTGCCCAGGTGGCCGCGGGAGCCTTCGGCAAACACGGTGTATTTGCCCAGCAGTTCCATGCCGATCTGGAAATTCTCGCCGGGGTTGCCATCCTTGCCAACGCCCATGTTGCCGGTGGCCACACCCTTTACAGAACCGTCTGCGTTGTAGAGCACTTCGGCCGCGGCAAAACCGGGGAAAATTTCCACGCCCAGGCTTTCGGCCTGTTCACCCAACCACTTGGTCAAAGCACCCAGGCTGATGATGTAGTTGCCGTGGTTTTGTGAGCACTCCGGCAGCAAAAAATTCGGCATCCGAAAAGCGGACTTTTCGCTCATGAACAGGATGGCGTCGTCGGTAACCGGCTGGTTCAGTGGAGCGCCGAGTTCTTTCCAGTTTGGAAATAGTTCATTCAGGGCA
>CAZMXB010000761.1:0-1772 GCA_964569855.1 uncultured Rhodoferax sp. | reverse complement strand
TCGGTGGCCAGACCCACGGCGATACCGCTGGCACCATTGAGCAGCGCGAACGGCAAGCGCGCCGGCAGGAGTTTGGGCTCCTGTTCGCTACCATCGTAGTTGGGGGCAAAATCCACCGTACCTTCGTCCAGCTCGTCGAGCAACAGACGGGTGATTTTGGACAAGCGCGCTTCGGTGTAGCGCATAGCGGCCGCGTTGTCGCCATCGCGGGAACCAAAATTGCCCTGGCCATCGACCAAGGGATACCGTTGGTTGAAGTCTTGCGCCATACGCACCATGGCGTCATAAGCCGCAGTGTCGCCATGCGGGTGGTATTTGCCCAGCACATCACCCACCACACGGGCACTTTTGACGGGCTTGGCGCCAGTATTGCCATTCGAACCGCCAAAGCCGAGCCCCATGCGCGACATGGAATACAGAATGCGACGCTGCACGGGTTTCTGGCCGTCGCAGACGTCGGGCAGGGCGCGGCCCTTCACGACGCTCAGCGCGTATTCAAGGTAGGCGCGTTGGGCGTAGGTGGCCAGGTTAAGTTCGACATTTCCGTCATCGCGGGCTGGTTCGGCTGTCAGGTCAAGGGTGGCTTGGTCAGTCATGAAAGGGGGTCAATTCAGCATTTCGGTTTGCGCCACATCGGTGGGGCCGCGAAACTCAGCCCGGACGCGGCCGCGGACTAGCGAGATTTGCTGCCGCTGGGCAGGTAAGCTCAAGCGCTTGTACAACTGCATGACAGTTTGCACGTAATTCTGAGTTTCCTTGTAGTTGGGAACTTTGTTGCCGGCCCGTTGGACTGCGCCTTCTCCGGCGTTGTAAGCCGCCACGGCCAACTCCAGTTGACCGGGAAACAGGTTGACCAAATCACGCAGGTAACGGGCGCCGGTATGGATGTTGGTCTTGGGGTCAGTCAACTTGGCCGACACGGTGCCGGCCTTGTCGTTTGTGACACCATACCGTTCCGCCGTGGCCGGCATGACCTGCATCAGACCCATGGCCCCTTTTGGGGATTTCGCCCGTGCATCAAAACCCGACTCTGTTGCAATGACGGCCTGCAATAGCGCAAAGTCCAATTGATTGGCGTCCGCCGCTGTTCGCACATGCTGCTTGACCGCCCTGAATCCCGGGGATATTTCCATCGCTGCGATGCTGCGCATCGACGCGCTTGTCACGGCCAAATGGGAGTCTATTTGCGCACCACTCGAGACGATCGGGCCGGTCGGATCCGGCATGGAACCCAGCAAAGGCTTATACCGCGGATCCAACGGGTTGGACGCATAGTGTTTGACACCGCGCTCATCCACAAAGATCCACATATCGGCATGCGCCATGCGCGCGCCAAATAACAGAGTGAAAAATAGCAACAGGGAGGTGGTGAGAGTGCGCGGCATCAGACGTCGACCTCCACCGAGTCGCCGTGTAACTCCATCAACTCGCGTCGGGAGGCGGCTTCGCCTTTGCCCATGAGTTTGGTGATCAGGGCTTCGGTCAGACCGAAGTCAATTGCACCCAGAGCCACAGGTAACAGGCGGCGGGTATCCGGGTTCAAGGTGGTGTCCCACAACTGCTCGGCATTCATTTCTCCGAGGCCCTTGAATCGGCTGATGCTCCAGGCGCCTTCGCGCACTCCTTCTTTGCGCAATTTATCAAGAATGGCAGTCAACTCACCGTCATCCAGTGCGTACACCTTCGAAGCCGGTTTTTTCCCACGCGCCGGTGCATCGACCCGAAACAAAGGTGGCCGCGCGACAAACACGTGCCCGGTCTCGATGAGTTTT
>CAZMXB010000760.1:1513-1778 GCA_964569855.1 uncultured Rhodoferax sp. | reverse complement strand
TGCCAGTTCGTGCTTTTTTTGCTCGATGCGTATGGCCAGCGTGTCAATCATGTCGCGCACACGCAGATTGGCCTTGCGGAAACGATCAATCGCGATGACCGCAAGGGCCAGTCCAAACAGGGTTGCCGAATACCGCAAGTAGGCCTGGTTGGCAAATGCGTCACCCATGCGCATGGCATAGAAGTCATGGATGCCAATCGGCACGTTGAACACAAATGCAATGGCCACCATTCTGTGCATGGCGCCCGCATTGCGGAGTGCTTGT
>CAZMXB010000760.1:1205-1503 GCA_964569855.1 uncultured Rhodoferax sp. | reverse complement strand
CCGATCAACAACAAGACCGCCAGGTAGCGTTGGACCCAGCGACTTGCGCGGTGGGTCTCCCACCCGGCTACGGTGTGACAGAACATCAGCAGAGCGCTCAACCAGACGCCCAGCACAAAATTGATCGCCACAGCCCACCAGCTCCATGCCACTGGCGGCCGCTCAATCAACGCCTCTCCTATAAAAAGGCACCACGCGAATTCGGCCACCGCGGCAAATAAATACAGGCGATCCCGCACGCCGCGCTGCTCGGGGCGTGGATCGGTCTGGGTCGACCACAGGACTGCGGCAAACACGC
>CAZMXB010000760.1:0-1195 GCA_964569855.1 uncultured Rhodoferax sp. | reverse complement strand
CCGACGATGAGGCTAAAACCGGCAAATGCCGCAGAACCGCCCACCCGTATCGCAAATGCCTGTCGGTAGACGGGTTCCAATTCGTCCTTGGGACCAACCCAGACACTGGGCATGCCCGATCGGCGACCACCATCGGAACGGATGCTCACTTCCAGGCGGTTCTGTGGCAACAACAAATTTGCGGGAATGCGGATAAACCGAGGTGCTTTAGCATAGTCACCAAAGTCGTTTGCATCAGTAACGCTATTGGGTACTGACAAGCTGCCATATTGTTCCAGCACGGTGCCGTTGAGTGTGACCCGGTAGCCATTGCCCAGCCGTGTGAAGTACAGACCCCAAGGCATCGTGGCGTCTGGCGGGCCGTCGAAATGCAGTTCGAACCGCCCGGTGCCGGACAGCCCTTTGTGGTGGTAGTCCCAGCCGTAGGGCAACTGCACTTCTGATCGCGTGGTGCGACCGGCAACCTGGATTTCCGCACTGGCGTGGTCGAGCACCCGCACGCCAGCGTGCGAGGGCGTTGCCAGCAGCAACGCGCCCAGCGTGAGTAAACCCCACAGTATCCTTCTGACCATACCCATGGTTTGATCGTACCAACTTGTCGCACCCGCCTTGTGGGTGCATCCGTTGTTTCCAAAAGTGCCGGTGCCAAGTGCCGTACCGTGGCATCATCGCGATCCGGGATGAACCGATGGCAGGGCACTATGAACGACAGCATGGCTTTTCTTGTGGTGGACGATATGGAGGGGATGCGACGCATTCTGACCAATAGCCTGTTGCAAATGGGCTTCAAGAAGGTGGTCACTGCCGTGCATGGTGCAGAGGCTTGGCGTCTGATCCAGTCCCAATCCTTTGACGTGGTGATCTCGGACTGGAATATGCCGGTGATGTCCGGCCTGGATCTGTTGA
Organism: uncultured Rhodoferax sp.; assembly: GCA_964569855.1. GTDB lineage: Bacteria > Pseudomonadota > Gammaproteobacteria > Burkholderiales > Burkholderiaceae_C > Allorhodoferax. The sequence goes on along the minus strand of CAZMXB010000760.1, from coordinate 289 downwards.
AAAAAATTCGCTCCCACCCCGAGTACGCCATGCTGCCGGTGCTGATGATGACCGCTGAGACTGAACGCCACCAGGTCCAGGTCGCCATAGAGGCCGGCGTATCGGAATACATGGTCAAACCCTTCAATGTGGGCGCCCTGGAAGCCAAGATCCGCAAGGCGGTGCAACAGCCCCGGCCCGGGGGGCTGCTGGCCAACCGCCAGGTTCCGGTAGTAACACGACGCCGCAGTACGGGTGCCGCAACCGCTGACGTACCCCATGCGCCAACCCATACGGATAACAAGCCCTC
>CAZMXB010000759.1:0-1781 GCA_964569855.1 uncultured Rhodoferax sp. | reverse complement strand
CCACGCCGGTGCCGCGCGCACCGCCGCTGGTGTTGATCAGGCCCGCCACATTGACAGCACCTTGTGCATCCAGGGTGACGTTGGCGCCCGCGCCATTTGCGCCACCTGTGGTGGTGATGGCTGCGGTGGTGATGCCCCCGCCGGTGGCGGTGTTGGTCAGGCTGATGGCGCTAGCGGTGCCCCCGGTACCATTGCCAGTGGCAGCCCCATTGGAAGAAGCCAGAGCGCCGGTTGTGATGTTGCCCGAGCCGCTGTTTGCAAGGGTGATGTTGCCGGCGTTGCCGCCAGCCATGTTGGTGCCCACACCCGCACCGCCGCTGGCGGTGATGGCCGCTCCTGCGATGCCGCCCACAGCGGTGACGGAGACCATACCCGCGTTGCCGCCCGCACCGCCCGTGGCTGCGCTGCCGCTGGCGGTGATCGCGCCCAGGGCGGTGATGGCGCCACCTGCGTTGAGCGTGACGCCGCCCGCGTTACGGCCGGGATTGGTGCCAGCCACCGCAGTGCCCGCACCTGTGGCAATCGTGCCCACGGCCAGCGTGCCGGTGGTGGTGATGGAGATGTCCCCACCGTTGGCGTTGCTGGTGGCAGGCCCGGCCGTACTCAACGCACCCACGACGGCGTTGCTACCGCTCAAGGTGATGCTGCCTGCCGCTCCGCCTGCGCCAGTCGTGGTGGCGATACCGCCTGTCGCCGTGATGCCTGCTGTGTTCAGCGTGCCGGCACCCGTAATAGAGACCGTACCTGCCGCGCCGCCGTTCTGCGCCGCACCCAGGGCTGTACCCCCGCTGGCGGTGATGGCGCCGGTCACAGCGTTGTTCAGTCCGGAGATGGTGATGTTGCCCGCGGCCATGCCTGAGCCCACCACGCCGGTGCCGCGCGCACCGCCGCTGGTGTTGATCAGGCCCGCCACATTGACCGCGCCCTGCGAGTCCAGGGTGACGCTGGCGCCCGCGCCATTGGTGTTGCCTGCGGTGGTGATGGCCGCAGTGGTGATGCCACCGCCCGTGGCAGTGTTTGTAACGCTGATAGCGCTGGCCGTGCCGCCAACACCTGCCCCGGTGGCAGCCCCATTGGAAGAAGCGAGAGTCCCCGCGACGATGTTGCCCGAGCCGCTGTTGGCCAGCGTGATGTTGCCCGCGTTGCCGCCGGCCACGTTGGTGCCCACACCTGCACCACCGCTGGCGGTGATGGCGGCTCCTGCGATTCCGCCCACAGCGGTGACGGAGATGCTGCCCGCGTTGCCGCCCGCGCCGCCGGTGGCTGCGCTGCCGCTGGCGGTGATCGCGCCCAGGGCGGTGATGGTACCGCCTGCGTTGATCGTCACGTTGCCTGCGTTGCGTCCCGGGTTGGTGCCCGCAATCGCTGTACCGCCACTAGCCGCAATCGTGCTGGCTCCCAGTGTTCCTGTGGTGGTGATGCTGATATCGCCGCCACGCGCATTGCTCGTTGCGGCACCTGCCGTACTCAACGCGCCCACGACGGCGTTGCTGCCGCTCAACGTGATGCTGCCTGCCGCGCCACCCGGGCCGGTGGTGGTAGCAATGCCGCCGGTCGCCGTGATTGCCCCCGTGCTGAGCGTGCCAGCGCCTGTGATGGACACCGTACCAGCGGCTCCGCCGCTCTGTGCGGCGCCTAAAGCCGTACCCCCGCTGGCGGTGATGACACCCGTCACAGCGTTGTTCAGTCCGGAGATGGTGATGTTGCCCGCGGCCATGCCCGAGCCGACCACGCCGGTGCCGCGCGCACCGCCGCTGGTGTTGATCAGGCCCGCCACATTG
>CAZMXB010000758.1:0-1783 GCA_964569855.1 uncultured Rhodoferax sp. | reverse complement strand
CGAGCCTAAAAGTGATGCAAGTAGCGTGAAGAGTGACAGTCCGTTCCGATTTCTGACAGAGCAACTAGGGCGGGATGCTAACATTGTCGAATCTGGTGAACTAGCTGCCGGGCTGATAAATCAAGCCGATCAAAAGACAAAGGGATGAAATCGGATGAAAGTTGTTACTGAGTGCAGGTTTGCACCCGAGCCGGAAAATGAACTTTATCTCGCCCTTCTCGAACCTGCATGGCGGGGCACAGCAATCAACAAAGCGCTGAGCCAATACCTGACTCAAATCGCGCGGATAGATATAGCCGATGGAAAAGGGGCGGTGAGCTTCTTGAGAAGATTGGATGTTGATAAGAAGGCGGAGGTCTTGAGGCGCTTTGGGGCAGAAGGGGACGAGAGCGAAAAGGCGGACGCTGAGCTTTGGGATGTGGTGTTAATGAGCCAACCAATGGATTTCTTTGTCATGGCGGCAAAGTATCTGACTCTATACCAGATTAAGTATGGAAAGCCATGGCAGGCAAGTCGGGAAATAACTGGAGACAAAACCCGAAAGGCGCGCGAGGAAAGAGCAAGGGTAAGGCGAGGAAGAAGCAAAGGCAATGCCGAAGCCGGAGCTGTGACATGAGAAACGAGCTTTATGCGAAGCTCGCTGACTTTGAGAGTCAGTAGAAAATGAAAACCCCGAGAGCATTATTTATAGAGCCCGGATTCAGAGTATGCTGGAAAGACTCACTGCAGCTAATAGAGTAGGTTTTGGAGAAAGTATGCCGAAACTAGTTTTTGACGAACAGGGTTTGGCCTTCATGCTATGCCAAGAAAATCCTATTACTCAAGTCGAGCTAGCAGATTGTTTAAATGGGCATCAACTAGCAATGTCAGAGACGCCTCGATGGTTTGATGGGCAGACTATGTCTGGGCGGCAGCTCAAGATTTTCTACAAATACGTTCCTTGGACGGATGAATTTGTTGTCTTCAAGGCAATCGATGGTCGCGCTGAAGATTTCAGCGCCTGATTCTAACCATTCTGTCTTGTCGTCGTTGGTTGAGGCTGAAAACGGTTACTGCGCCCAGGTTATCAGTACTGAATTTTTAGGCGTTCGAATATCGGTGACCGCAATTCCAACTCTCTGAACAGAACTGATTGCTTTCTTTTAACTAGGTTCGTGGCTCTGCTGCTTTCCTATTCTTGATTCGCAGCACCACCGGCCGTCAAGCCGCCTTGGGCGACGGCAATGGCTTGACTGACCGGAGCCGCGAATCACCTCTTCTGCCGCGCAGCAATGAGCTGCATATACAGAGTGAGGATGAGAAAGCTATGAATACAGCGATGAAAAATCAGATTGACCGCAGCATTGAATTCGGAGCGGAGGCTGACTGGCAAGCCGTAACGGTAAGGATTAAGCAGATCCTGTCTTCTATGGGAGTTGTGATGCCTGAATTAGAAGATTTGGCTCAAGAGGTCTGCATCAAAATCATAGGTCGCAGGGTGCGGGTACGCTACAAGAGTTGGTTGAAAGTGGTGGCGCGCAATGTAGTTGTAGATTTTTATCGCCGTCAGTATCGACGCGTTGAAGGAATCTGCAGAGAAAGTGAGTTCATATCATCGGATCAGGCAAGTAGTGCTAGCAAAGAAGATACTGATTGCAGGCTCTCTTCTGTTCCAAATCCTGTCAGAGATGTTCTGGAGTTCGATTTCAAGGAAGCAATAGTGCGGGAGTTCGCTGGGTTAGAAGCACATCAGAAGCAAACGATGTATCTGTATGTCGAAGGAGTTCCTTACGACCAAATTGCA
>CAZMXB010000757.1:0-1784 GCA_964569855.1 uncultured Rhodoferax sp. | reverse complement strand
TACGTTGCCTTGACGAGAGCAAAACGTGAGGCGCTTGTAATCAAGACCTAGGACTCAATAAGCGAATATGAATCAAGATCAAATTCTTCAGTTGATTGTTCACGTATTGCATGCGATGGGAACCTCTGCCAAGTCAACTGCAATTGCGGAGTATGCAATGTCTCCTGCCTTTACGAGACACGCCATCGGCCATAGTTTTGATCTTCACGTATTTTCTGATGTCCATGCTTTGTCCAGCAAGATAACTTCAACTATTTCGTCCCACAAAAGGGATGCGACAGCGCGTAGCTGCATCATTGAAGGCTCAAGAAGCGGCGGCTGGAGGCTGACTGCGGCGGCCGGACAGATGCTTGGACTAACGCATCAGGACTTGCAACGGCCTGCGGACACGCAATTTACAGGTCTTGCTGGCGAGTACGCCGTAATGAGTGAATTGCTCGCTTGCGATTGGAATGTCGCCAAACTTCCGCATGATGATGGCGTGGACCTTGTCGCTACTAGAGGAGCTTTGTTACGTACGGTGCAGGTAAAGACGGCCCATGCTTTTTTCGGGCACACCTACACATTCTCAGTGAATCGCCGTGCCCATGATCAACATACAGCAATTCATCACTATTACGTGTTGGTTATTCGCAGCATTCAAGGTCAGAGGCACATAAACGATTTTCTGGTATTGAGCTCGCATGCCATTTTGGATTTGCAAGTTTCTGGAGCCGTGCGGGCCACAGGCGAAAAAAATTGGCAAATCGTGGTCAAAGCAGAGGGCGGTAAGGTTCATATTGGAAACAAGGATTGCACCGATAAATTGAATCGGTTCAGAGCGCTCTTTATCTAGTCAAAATGCGCAATCCAAAACGGTTCATGGTCTACGTCATCAAATTAGACATTGCCGTATTGCAAAGTAGGAAATTTCGGGACGACAACCCCGACTACCTTGACGGTAGTCCTTGTTACTACGTGGGTATGACAAGTAGTCCCCCAGATGTGCGATTTGAGCAGCATAGGAATGGTTACAAGGCATGTCGATTTGCAAAAGATTTCGGGCTGGAGTTAATGCCCGCCAGATTCGCGCAATGCAATCCAAGAACTTACATTGATGCATTGCGCCACGAAAAAGTCGTTGCGAGAAGATTGAAAAATATGGGCTGCGGTGTTTGGCAGCGATGAATTGTGAGCAACGAGGTTTTCTATCGCACACCTTGCTGCAGCACCTTCGCCAACAGTTCCAAATCGATGGGTGGGGCCACCACGGCGTTGCCCATCGGTCGCGCGTCCGGGCCAACAGGCTCTCCCAAGGCGGTGTCTATGATGCAAGACATGACCACCAATGGCCAAGGTAATCCTCCCAAGCCCTGTGCTTTTTGCAACTTGGCGGCAGGACGGGTGATTGACGAAAACACCACGGCTATTGCCATCCGTGATGGCTACCCTGTGTCTCCCGGCCACACTTTGCTGATACCCAAGCGGCACACAGGATCCTTCTTTGTTCTGACGGAGCAGGAACGCAGCGACATACTGGCCCTGCTAGACCGCGCCAAGCTGGTGTTGGACAAGGAGTTTAAGCCGCAGGGTTTCAACATTGGCATCAATGACGGCGCTGCCGCCGGGCAGACGGTGCCTCATTTACATGTGCACCTGATTCCCCGGTTTGATGGCGATTTGCCCGATCCGCGGGGTGGCGTGCGGTGGGTGATACCAGAAAAGGCGAAATACTGGCCATGACACGCGACCAAGTCATTGCGACCTTCAATGCCATTCGCGTGTGGCAAAACGGTGATCGACGT
>CAZMXB010000756.1:978-1784 GCA_964569855.1 uncultured Rhodoferax sp. | reverse complement strand
TTGAGCGTGTGCGCCAGACGTTCGGCCAGCGGGTGATCGTCGATATCCAGCGCCTGCAGAATATCAAACACCGCATTTTTTTGACTCGCCGCATAACGCCTCAGTAAGGAGAGGTAAGTCTTCTCTTTACCCAGCACGCGGCGCAAGCCTGCGACCATGTCCAATCCGGCGATGGCAGACGGCAGTGGTACGTGCAACGGCGCCACAACCTCTCTATGGGGCGGGGCTACGACCGCATGACGTGGCTTGATCTACTTCAATAACGCATTCCACAGATCCTGGGGTTCTATGGGTTTGGGAATGTGGTCATTCATTCCCGCCGCCAGACAGCGGTCGCGGTCACCCTGCATGGCGTTGGCCGTCATGGCAACCACCGCCAGAGAATCGTACTGTGGCTGCAGACGAATGGCCCGGGTTGCGGCCAGGCCGTCCATCACCGGCATCTGCATGTCCATCAGGACCAGATCGTAAGCGGCAAGGGCGAGCCGTCCCAATGCGATCTGACCATTTTCGGCCAGGTCGACCACAAGACCCGCATCGCGCAGCAGTTCCAGCGCCACTTCCTGATTCAGTTCGTTATCCTCCACCAGCAGGATGCGCGCGCCGGCAATGCTTGCGAGCTGTACATACGACTCGCCCTGGGCCAATGCGGCCACCGGGGTCGCAAACCCCGGATCAACACTTCCCAAAACGCGCGCCACGCTGTCGAACAGTACCGAGGCGTTCACGGGTTTGACCAATACATCCTCGATGCCCGCCTCGTGTGCGCCTTTGATCACCTCTTCGCGGCCAAAGCCGGTAGCCTC
>CAZMXB010000756.1:0-968 GCA_964569855.1 uncultured Rhodoferax sp. | reverse complement strand
CGGTCACCATAATCAAACGCGGGCGGCAGTTGAGGGTTAGCGCCTGAATCCGCCGTGCCGTTTCGTTGCCGTCCATGCCTGGCATTTGCCAGTCCAGAAAAACAACCTCAAAGGGCGCACCTTGCAAGTCGGCACGTGCGAGGGCCTTGAGTCCATCCTGCCCTGACGCAGCCTCGTCAACCATGAAGCCCAAGCTGGCGAGCAAGCCCCCCAGGGCCATGCGAGCCGAGGGGTTGTCGTCAACCACCAGTACGCGTTTGCCTTTCAGGTCCGCCGAGAGCATTGGTTTGCGCGGGGGTGCCAGGCATTTTTCCAGACACACGGTAAACCAGAACGTGCTGCCGGCACCCAGCTCACTATCAACACCCACATCTCCTCCCATTAACTCCGCTATTTTTTTGGAAATGGACAACCCCAGACCGGTGCCGCCAAATCTTCGGGTCACAGAACTGTCAGCCTGTTCGAAGTTCTGGAAAAGCTTGCCTTGTTGGTCCTTCGACAAGCCAATGCCGGTGTCACGTACGGTGCAGTACAACGTGACATCGTGGTCCGACTCCGCCTGCAGCACGATGGAAATGGCCACCTCGCCGTGTTCGGTGAATTTGACGGCGTTGTTGGCGTAGTTGATCAAAACCTGACCGAAACGCAGGGGGTCGCCGATGAGACGAGCAGGCACATTGGGAGCCACTTCAATGACAAACTCCAGGCCTTTGGCGGCCGACTTCTCAGCAATCAGATCCGAGACGTTGTCGAGCACGGCCTGCACATCAAATTCGATGCGTTCGACCGTGAGCTTTCCAGCCTCGATCTTGGCAATGTCCAGGATGTCATTGATGATGTTGAGCAAGTGCCGCCCGGCACCCTGGATCTTGTGAATGTAATTGGTCTGCCGCGGCGTCAGTTCCGTACCCAGGGCCAGGTGCGACATGCCGATGATGGCGTTCATGGGCGTGCGTATTTCGTGACTC
>CAZMXB010000755.1:0-1787 GCA_964569855.1 uncultured Rhodoferax sp. | reverse complement strand
GCCCTGGCTGGACAGTGCCGCGCTAATCAGCACATTGGTGTCGACGACCAGCTTAAGACTCGTCACGCAGCAAGGTGTCCAACAGTTCGGGGGTCATGCCAGCCGCTTCGGCCTGTGAGGCGGATTCGGCCAGCGTGTGTTGCAGGCGGTTGGCGTAGAAGGCACGCATGGCCTCGTAATCTTGTGCCGACACCATGACGCCGACCACCCGGTCGCGTCGCATCACGCGGACGGGCTCGCGCTGGGCCAGGTCGATGAACTGGCCAAATTGGGTCTTGGCCTGATTGGCAGAAAAGGTTTGCATGGCAGAAATATAGCACCAATCGAACGATTCGTGCGTCTTGGTGACTACAATGCTGTCAGACCGGGCTGAACAGGTCCACCCGGTCGGTGATGATGCCGTCGGTTCCCAGATCGATCAGGCGCTGCGCCGCCCATTCATCGTTAACGGTGTAACTCAGCGTGCGAAAACCCCCGCTTTGGGCCTGCGTGACGCTGCTGCGGTCCCACAGGGTGTGGTTGCAGACGATGGCCCTGCAGTCCAGCACCAGTCCGGTTTCCAGCCAGCCGGTCCATAGTGTGTCCAACAGCAGGCCGCGCGGCAGCCCGGGTTCGGCGTCCATGGCGCCGCGCAGGGCGTCGGGTTCGAACGAGGTCAGTAGCGGCGGCACGGTTTGCCCGGCCCACAGACGCCCGGCGTGCCGGGCCACCACTTCGCCGGTGTGACGGGCCGTGCCCGGTGTCGGCTTGATCTCGATATTCAGGCAATAGCCGTTGCGGATGCAAAAAGCAGCGACGGCGTCCAAAGTGGCCAGGGGCTCGCCGGCAAAGACGCGGCTGTGCCAGCTGCCCGCATCGAGCTGTGCCAACTGGCCCCAGGGCCAGTCTGCGCCCACCAGGCTGACGGGACTTGCTCCTGAATCAGGAGCGGCCCGCGCATATTCCACGAGGGCTGAAAGCACTTTTGATGCATTGGTTGTACGCTGCAGGCAGTTATCGTGCATCAGGAATGGCACACCATCGCGGCTAAGCTTGACGTCGCATTCAAACATGCGGTAACCGTGTTGCGCACCCAGGCGCAAGGCCGCCAGCGTGTTCTCCGGCGCCAGCTTGCCGGCACCGCGGTGCGCAACCCAGCGCGGGTAAGGCCAGGGCGGCAGGTCGAGGGCCTCGGGGGTGTCACTCATGGGGTCTCTGTTCTCTTGCCGGTGGCTGCGTCAAAGTGGTGAATGCGGTGCGGGCGCGGCGTGACATGGATCGTGGCACCCAATGTGGGCACTGCGTGGGACTCCTCGGTGCGGATGATGACCAGTTCGTCGGTGGCGCTGTGCGCCCAGCGTCCGTAGACCAGCCGTTCGGCACCCAGCATTTCAACGGCCTCAACCTGCAGGGCCCAGCCGGTCGGTGTGATGTCCAGGTGCTCGGGGCGGACGCCGGTGATGATGCCGGGGCTGGCGTCGGGCGCATTTTTCAACAGATTCATCGGTGGCGAGCCGATGAAACTGGCCACAAAGGTCGTGGCCGGGCGGGTGTACACCTCTTCGGGCGTGCCAAACTGCTCCATGACACCCCCATTCATGACGATCATGCGCTGCGCCAATGTCATGGCCTCAACCTGGTCGTGGGTCACAAACAGGCTGGTGATGCCCAGTTCGCGGTGCAGCTTCTGGATTTCGAGGCGGGTCTGGGCGCGCAGCTTGGCATCCAGGTTGCTCAAGGGCTCGTCAAACAAGAACACCTGCGGCTGGCGCACGATGGCGCGCCCCATGGCCACACGCTGGCGCTGG
>CAZMXB010000754.1:0-1789 GCA_964569855.1 uncultured Rhodoferax sp. | reverse complement strand
AACTACCTTTGACAACCAAAATTTGTGTTGATTTATTGGGAAGTCCCTGTAAACCAGTTAAAACTCGTGCCGCCACTTCAAGGCCAGGGACATGCGCCGACGCATCCGTTGCCCATGCAAGACGCGCCTTCTTTGGAAAATAGCGGACAGGCTTCATTTTTCACTTCCTCCGTTTTCTGATTTTCACTCAACACCGCGGCCGAGACCGTGCACGCGGCAAAACGCAGACGCAAAAGTGCAAGTCCTTCTATGAGGCCCAGCCTGCGAATTGCCCTCCGTGCGAATTCCGAGCACGATGATCTTCCCGTCTGAACCCGGTATGCACAACAGAAGCCCTTGTGCGGTGACACGTACCGTTGGTAGGTTCCGATTAGGGCAATGGCGCCATTACTAAGCATGAGTTTTAACGTTGAAGGCAACCGGACCGCACCAGTTGCGGCGAAGCCGCCTCCTGCGGTTGCGGGTCCGTGTTGGACGACCTGTTAAACGGTGTCCAAAAGCTCGCGTTCATTCAAACTCCTTAAGAACAGTCGGATGCCCCGCCCGGATCACCTGGCCGCAGAAACGCACATGCCAATTGGGATCCCAGTCACGATGGGCGTGAATGTGAAAACCGCCATCAACGGGTTCGATATCCAATGGAAGCAGGTCCGCGCTCGGTCGAGCCAGCAGTTCAACAGCGTGCCCAGGAGAGAGGACTACTTCTTCTGGAACCATCTCTAGGAACAGCCGAATATCGACCTGTGTGTCATTCTGGAAATACCCCACCACTGGATAAAGATCAGGCTGCATGCTGTAGCCGTTTAACTTTGATGTATCCGGCAGTTTTGCCGGATAACACGGGAGCCAGTCGGATAACGCCTTTCGCTATTCATCAAAGAATCGTTTGTTTTCATAGATTTAGTGCGATATACTGGGTTTATGTACAGGTATATTGAATCTGACAAAGTCGCCGCTCCAGTTTTACGATCGGTTCGCCTGCTCGACCAACTTCGTGAGCGCATTCGCTACCTCCACTATAGCCTTCAAACCGAAAAGGCTTACCTCTATTGGGCGCGGTTTTTCATTCGTTGGCACGGGCTTAACGGCTCCATGCGTCATCCCAAGGACATGGGCAAGCCCGAAGTTGAGGCCTTTCTTACTATGCTGGCCAATGAGAGGCAAGTTTCGCCTTCAACTCACCGCCAGGCCCTGAATGCGCTGCTGTTTCTCTACAAACAAGTCATAGGCCAAGATCTAAGCTGGCTGCAATCTATTGGACGCCCACCAGAACGAAAACGAGTACCTGTTGTCCTGACGGTACCAGAGGTTGAATCTGTACTTGTTTTGATGGAGGGAGTTGAGGGAATTTTGGCGAGGCTGCTTTACGGAACGGGAATGCGTTTGGCCGAAGGCTTGAGCCTTCGAGTTAAGGATGTGGATTTTGACCGTCATGTTGTCATTGTCCGAAGCGGCAAAGGCGACAAAGATCGGGTAGTCATGTTGCCGAAGTCGTTGGTGAAATCGCTTACAGCACAACTCGCCATGGCACGCAGTCTCTGGGCCGCTGACCGAGCCGCTGGTCGCCCGGGTGTTTTCATGCCTCATGCGTTGGATGCCAAATATCCCAGAGCAGGTCAGTCGTGGGCATGGCATTGGGTCTTTCCATCAAAAACACTGTCTATTGACCCACGCACAGGTGTGGAACGGCGCCACCATTTGTTCGAAGAGAGATTGGGGCGCAAACTGAAGATGGCTGTTGAACAAGCTGGTATCAGCAAACACGTAACTGTTCACACGCTACGCCACT
>CAZMXB010000753.1:0-1793 GCA_964569855.1 uncultured Rhodoferax sp. | reverse complement strand
AAGGCGCAGAGGTTTGGTATGGCGCGGACAACGTGTCCGAGTGCGACTCCCGTCCAAAGGACCAGACGACAAGCCTGGCCACCAAGCTGCACTTCGCGCTGCACAAGGACGTCCAGATGATCTACGACGATCTGGGCCCCACCCGAGGAGCCCAGAAGTGGCAGTGCCTGGCAGGTAACTGGAAGCTACTGTGGGCTTCCTGCGAGACAATCAAGCAAGCCCCGGCAGTTCTCAAGCCGCCACGAAAACCCTCGAAGACAAAGTGATGGTCCACGCCAGGTTCTCCCCTTCTGAGGGAGACACGATCGCCGAGGTGGACTACAAAGACGGCCCCGTGCCGGCCCTGCACCTTGGGCTCGGCGCCCGAATCCGCTACTGGGTCCGGTGGGCCAAAGGCAAAGCCCCTCGAGAGACCATCCTGGTACAGAGCACCACCTGGGCCGACACGCTGTCAGAGTTGGATGATGCTGGACGAATAAGCATCCGCCAAGTCGCTGTGGGTGACCATCAGGATCTGGTCGAAATCGCAAGCACTGAGCAGCCCAAGCAGAGGGGCTAAGGAAGGTCTTTGCGGGGTTTCTCTGCCACCCCGGCAAGCCCAAACGCTCGGTCAGGCAGCCAGCCAATGCGCAGGCGTTGTCTGACATTTACAGCGGGCAAGCCCGCAAGCTGAGCTAGGGCGGCTAAGCACAGATCAACCCCTCGGTAAGTGAACACCCTGTTTGTGACCCTGTTCCGGGCCTGCTCTGTAGGCGTTGCCCATCTACAGTTTTCTTTTGAGTACCCTCGGCTATTGTCGATCCTATCAATCGATTTGCCCTTGGGCCTCTCCCCCATCTCCGCCAGAAAAACTTCAAAAGAGGCCCAAGCAGGGTCGAAAGAAATACCTTGGGCGATATAGCGGTGGGCTCGGTTTCCGTTCACTCGCCGGGTTCGTCTACGCAGGTTCTCCCAGACCTTGTATGTAGGGGATCGAGTCTGCCCGTGGCGCCGGGACGTCTCACCTAAAATAAGCCTGCCATGGCAGCCACACGAGACTACTCGTCCCTGATGTATGGGGTGCGCGCTCATCAGCCGCTCAACCCCGCAGGCGCACAGAACCCAGAACTGGCGAGCGTATTTCGAGCGCTCGCCTTCCCTCAGTATGGTTAATTTCCCGTAGCAGGCGCCGGGTAGAAGATCGGATTTCATTATAGGTTTTATGCTGGTGAGGGCAACGGCATGCTATCACAACTGAATCAGATTGGATGAGAAGCAGTCCAGTTGCTCGCTGTGCGTTACCAGCAAGATTTGATCGAATTCTGCTGACGCCAGAACACCTGCCATAGAGGCCGTTCTAGTAGAGTCACAGGCTGCTGTGGGCTCATCCAAGATAAGGAACCCCAAGCTGGGCAGGAATGTCTTGGCTAACGCCAGCCGGATAGCCAGCCCGAGAGAGTCCTTGGTGGATCCGGACAACGACTTGGCCGACTTGCCGTCCACCGCGAAGCCTTTCTCGCCGCGCGTGACCACCGAGGGCGTGCCCCGAACCTGGCTGAAATACTGGCTGACGGTCGACAGCACCAGCGCCCAGACCTTGTTGGCCACCACCGGCCGCGCCTCGCGCACCCGCTTGATCACCTGGTTGTGCATCTGCATGGCCGCCAGATTCGTCCGCAAGCCCTCCAGGCGCTTCTGGGCGCCTTGGTAGACCCGCACCTGGGCCTCGTGTGCCGCCTCGGCGTCGCGCAGCGCCTGGGAGGCCTGCAGGACGGCCTTCTCGCCCGCCTGCACAGCCAGGAAGGTCTCGGAGA
>CAZMXB010000752.1:0-1795 GCA_964569855.1 uncultured Rhodoferax sp. | reverse complement strand
GATGTTGGCCGCCATCGCGCGAACCTCGTTCGATGGGGTGTCAACAGTGCTCATGAGATCCAAAGCAAAAAGCCCGCGAGGCGAACCTGGCGGGCTTGGGGTTGGGTGGGGCGGGTGCTACATGCGCAACTGCGTCACGATGGCCGTGCGCCTGGCGATCGGGTATCGGTAGACGATCACGTAGCCGGCCGCGTCCAGAACGTGGTCCATGCCGCTGGTCTTGTCCGGCTCGCCGTGCCTGTCGTATGCCTGCTTTTCCAGGGCCTCGACCAGGTGCGGACACGTCTCGGGGTTCACCCGATACCGGCGCCGCCCGTCCTTGTGCAGCATCGCGTTCACCGACAGCACGCGGTCCTTGACCGCCGGGTTGCCAGGGTTTGCGCAGATCGTGAATCCGGCCTGGCGCAGCAGCGCGAAGTCGGACTCGCTGGCGTTCTGGCTCTTCCTGTTCTTCCCGCTGGCGTCCGGATAAATGATCAGGCTGTGCCCGCGGGACTTGAACCGCTCGGTCAGCAGCCGCACCATCGCCGGGGTGTCGAACACCTCGGTCAGTTCCGCCACCGCATGCGGGTCGTCCCCGCGCAGCACGTGGATCACCGCGGCACCGTGGCTGACGTTGAAGTCCATCCCGACGTGCAGCGTTTCCTTGTCCCTGATCGTCTCGGCGCTGGCGTTCAGCGCCCGGTCAAACTCGGGGTAGACGCTGCCGGCGGTCAGGTTGACGAACTCGCCGTCGAGGTAGGCGGCCAGCAGTTGCGATGGGTAGCTGTTGCGCAGGTTGTCGATGTACCCGGCCGGCAGGTTCGCCTCGTTGTCCATCGTCTTGGCGCGAAACAGCACGTACCCGGGCGCCGGGCTCTTCACCCATCGCTCGTGCACAAACCGAAACCCCTCGGGCGTGGTCGCGACCGCGACCGTGTTCGGCATGCTGCACTTTTGCCGGTTGCGCGCGATGATCTTGTTCCAGACCGTGCGCGCTTTCTCAATGGGCAGCGTGTCCAGTTCGTCGACCACGCTGTGTGCCACTTCGTAGCCAACGATTCGCTCGGGGTTTTCCATTGTGCGAAACACGATTCGCCCGGCGCCTGGGAACTCGATGTAGGCGCTGGCCTTGTTCAGCTTGTAGGCAAACTCTTTGCGGTCGCACAGATCGGGAAACCGCCGAAACGCGATGTCCTCGATCAGCGGGTAGGTCGGCAGGTAGTAGGCGACATCGCAGCTGTAGAAATGCGCCTTGAGCGCCATTGCGCGGGCAATGGCCGCTGCCGTCTTACCAGACCCAAACCCGCCAACGAATGCCGGGAATGGCTCCCGGCTTCGGGCGAATTCCCGCTGTGTTGGGGTGAGGCTCACACGAAGTCATCGACCGACGCCCGCAGGGGCTTGTAGGTCACGGTCGCGTCCACTTTGTCGGTCAGGAACCCCAGCAGTTTCGCCTTGCCCATCGTCGCGGCAGTGGCCGCGGACGCCTGGGCGGTCTCGGCGGTCATCGCCGCAACACGGGCCTCTTCAAGTTCCGACACCAGGTCGTCGACCGTGATTCGGTGCCGCCCGCGGTGCTCGGCATGAATAGAAACCAGTCTTGCCGCGATCTTGCCGTTGTCCAGCAATTCCTTGGCTTTTCGGTTGACCGATTCCGGCTTCATGCCCCCCGCGTTGTACGACAGCCGATAGGCCGCGCTGGCGTTCCCGGTCTCGATGTAGGCCAGGCAGAACGCCTCTTGCTTGGGCGTGAGGTTGGCCATTTCAGACCTCAGAAACGCAAAAACCCGCAGGCCAGAACAGCCGATGCGGG
>CAZMXB010000751.1:0-1797 GCA_964569855.1 uncultured Rhodoferax sp. | reverse complement strand
TGAGTGGCTTATCCTGAGTCTCCACATAGTCGGTTGCAAATCCTCCAAATCCTTTGCTTTGTCCTTCCGTTCGTCCGTGATCGTCTTCGTCGTGGCCTCGACCGCAGCCCGCTCAAGCGCCGCGTTGTGCGCACGCCAGCCGTAGCCCATCGTGAACGCCATCACAAGCGCCGCGCCGTGCCACGCAACTCGCGTCAGTAACGCACTAGGCAGTACCATCTTCTTTCCTCGTGTCCCCGTACATCTTGAACACCGCAGCTTGCAGGCCAGTCGCGGGCAGGAGTACGGCGGTCATGACGGCCGCCAGCTCGATCCCGGTCATGCCGGGGTGTAGCGCGAAACCCTTCGCCCACACGTACGAGTCCACGAACATCCACGTCACGATGCCCAGCATGATCCGACGCACGATCAGACGCGCGTCGACGAAATCGAAGAAGGCTGTCACATAGCGCATCACGTCCCCCGGTTGTAGATCGTGATCGTCGGCTGGCCCATCGCCGCAACGCGTTCGATCAGGAGCTTGCACCGCGCCACGGCCGGCGCGCAGTCGCCCGCCCACCCTTTGTCCGTCCGCCCCGACAGCCCCAGCAGGATGCACCCTTCCGTGTCGTAGACGGAGTTGCCGCCGTGGATGCGCACCCCGGTGAAGTCAGGCACATTGGACAGGAGCGGGAGCACCACGCCGAACCGGCTGCTCATCGTCAGGCTCAGCGGGTAGGTGCCGGACGGGATGGCGGTGCGCCCGGCGATCTTCCGCAGCTTGTCCCACTTCCACGTGTCGCCGATACGGAACTCGCGCACCGGGTCCTCCAGCGTGTACCCGATGCGTTCATCTTCGATGTGCAGCTCGCCCAGTGTGTATTCCGGATGGATACTCTTGCGGTACAGAACGAACATCAGTGTTTCCCCAGTCTATCCAGCACTTGCGATATGATGGTAGCCACCGCCCCCATCACCACGGTGATCTGCATCCAGTAATCCTTCAACCAACCGAATGATGGTCGCTTGGTGACTTGGGGGGCTGATTCCCCGCCATCGGCCGAAAAGGATGCCGGGGAAACCTGCGAGAGAAACGCCACAAATCCGCCGGCCCCGTCCATGAGCGCGACGACCCGCAGGTTTGCCCATACCACGGTACCCCGTTTCGTAAGGTACCTTTTTGCCATGTCGTAACCTTCGATTCGACCAGAGGCAACATCGCGCGCCATTTGGTCATCGTCCACCACGTCTTCAGGATGCGTGATGTCATGGAACCGCCTGTGTTTAAGCTCCGACTCGGTGTACTGTAGAAAACGGCATATGGCAGGGTTAGCGCGAAGGAAATGACCGTCCTTATCCACAATGGCAACCCCAACCACACTCGATTCCCACCACGCTTTAAGGATGCCGTCATCTGGAACCCCAGTCACAGTGCGCCCCGTTTTTATGTGTACGTTCGTGGTACGGCGCCTGATTACCCGTCAGTTACCACCTTGGATGCGAGGCCCCGGCTTGTCACCACAACCACCGCCTCCATTGTTCTGACCACAATCTGCCGCGCAACCGCCGCGGCATCGAGTGTAACCGGGCTGGCCCCTGAGGCTGTAGTGCTCCCGGCGCTGGACCCGACAGCGTTCCAAATCGCGTGAGCTGCCGCAGATGCTACCGCAACAGCCACCGCCGCTCCAGCGGCTTCTACCACCGCGCTGAGCGCGTCCGACACCCCACTCGCAACCGCCGCTCCAGCCGCCGCCCCCGCGACAGCTGCCACAATCCGAGCGACCGCGCTGCCCGTCGCCGAGCCCGTCGCCGAGCCCC
>CAZMXB010000750.1:0-1798 GCA_964569855.1 uncultured Rhodoferax sp. | reverse complement strand
TCGGTCTGGAAATGCTCCAGTACCACGGTGAACAGGTCCTCGCGTGCAAAACCCTGCACCACCTTGCTGGAATCAGGTGCCACCGCTACCGGGTTGCTGTTGTAGACCACCAGGGCCTCAATCGCCGGGCCAAATTCCGGGGACGCAGGGCGCAGCAGGTCGTCGCCAATGCTCACCATATTGATGGTACGGGGTGTGCGCCCGGCCAGCAGGTCGGGCCGCTCCAGCGCGGCGCGTGCCACCGGAAACTGTCCGGAACTGGATAACAGCACGCCGCCCGCGCGGTTGCGCCAGGCGCCGGTCAGCGCTGGCAGGCAGGCAATGGCGCGCACGGCGTTGCCTCCACCGCGCACCCGCTGCAAGCCGTAGTTCATCCGGATGGCGGAAGGCTCGCCACGCTGCATGCAGCTACCGTAGTCCAGCGCCAGCGACCTGATCTGTTCGACGGCAATGCCACACACTGCCGCAGCACGTTCGGGTGGCCATTGCAGTGCCCGTTCGCGCAGGGCGTCCCAACCCAGCGTGAAGTTCGCCAGGTAGTCGTGGTCCAGCCAGTTGTTTCGAATCAGCTCATGCATCACGGCCAGGGCCAGCGCGGCGTCGGTGCCGGGCAGTAGCGCGATGTGTTCGTGGCACTTGTCGGCCGTTTCCGACTTGCGCGGGTCAATACAAATCAGTTTGGCCCCGTTGCGTTTGGCCACCTGGGCGTAGCGCCAAAAGTGCAGGTTGCTGGCAATGGAGTTGCTGCCCCAGATGATGATGAGTTTGGATTCGGCAAAAAACTCTACCCGCATGCCCACCTTGCCACCCAAGGTGTGGGTCATGCCGGTGCCACCCGCCGTGGCGCAGATGGTGCGGTTCAACAGGGACGCGCCCAACTGGTTGAAAAACCGTGCCGCAATGCTTTCACTCTGCACCAGCCCCATGGTGCCGGCGTAGCTATAGGGAAGAATAGCCTCTGCCGCATCGGGTCCACGCGCGGCGATGGTGCTGAGTTTTGCCGCGATGTCGTCCAGCGCGGTCTCCCAACTGACCCGCTCAAACTGGCCCGAACCCTTGGGACCGCTGCGTTTGAGTGGGTGCAGTATGCGCTCGGGGTGGTAGGTGCGCTCGGTGTAGCGCGACACCTTGGTGCACAGCGCGCCATCGGTTTGGGGGTGGGCCGGATTGCCGTGCACGCGGGTGGCGACACCGTCCTGCACCGTAGTGACCAGCGAGCAGGTGTCGGGGCAGTCGTGGGGGCAGGCGCCGAGCACGTCGTGTGTTGGCCTGATGGCAATAAAAGTGTTTGAATCACGCATGGGCGCCATGGTAAGCCCTGCGGCGCAATAATGCCGATTAGGCTCCCCTATCGTTTCACCACAACCTACAAGACCGACATGAAGCTCATCGACGACCTGGTTTCCGCCGCGCCCACCATCGCCTCGATCCGACGCGACATCCACGCGCACCCCGAGTTGTGCTTTCAGGAGCAACGCACCGCCGACGTTGTGGCGGCCCAGCTGACGCAGTGGGGCATCCCGGTGCACCGCGGCATGGGCACAACGGGGGTGGTCGGCATTGTCAAGGCCGGCACTTCGAGCCGCGCCATCGGGCTGCGGGCGGACATGGACGCCTTGCCGATGCAGGAGTTCAACACCTTTGCCCACGCCAGCCAACACGCCGGCAAGATGCACGCCTGCGGCCATGACGGCCACACCGCTATGCTTTTGGCAGCGGCCCAGCAGTTCGCCAAAAAGGCCAACTTTGACGGCACCGTCTACCTGATCTTTCAGCCGGCCGAAGAGGGCGGCGGCGG
>CAZMXB010000749.1:0-1800 GCA_964569855.1 uncultured Rhodoferax sp. | reverse complement strand
GGCCAGTTACCGGCGGTTCGAAGCAAGGGCGCAAGTTGCTGGTTTGGCATTCCGGGGTGACGGACGCAGAGACGGGAGGGCAATACACCATGAAGGTGTACCAAAGCCAGAAGTCGGCGGCTGATGACGAAGAGCTTCAAAACGCCCAAGTGGTACTGACGTCATTGAACCCGGATTTCTCACCCATCGTCCTGGACGCGGGTGATGAAGGGATGGTTCGGGCAATCGCTGAGTTTGTGCGGGTTTTATGAGGCCACAGAAATGACTATTGATCGAGATAAGACATTGAGCGCCACTGAGCTGCCAGTCCAGCCATCCGCACGTTTGCGTCAACTGCTAGATGCGCCAGCACCTAAGCTTGATGAATGGCAGGATGAAGCCGGGCGCATGGCGTCGCTACTGGCAGTGCAGTTTCCGCAAGAGTCAGACGAGGTCAATGCGCTGAGGAGCGTTAGTCTGATTGGTCTGGCCACAGCAATTGGTGTTAAGGAGGCAAAGAAGAAGTCGTTGAAGTTGACCCGGTGGTCTACAAGTCCGCCATTGGCTTTGAAAGCCCTGCCGCAATTGGACGAACAGCATGCAGCCGTCACGGCACTTTCGAAACTAAAAACGCCTTGGGCCCTTCAGTACATTGTCCAGGAGTTGCATGACCTCACACTGGCAGCCGAGCTCACACCTGAACTATTGAAGTGGGCTCGAACTGCATCGCCAGATTGGTCCAATTTTGTTGTCGATATTTATGCAGGCGCAATAAGAAATTGTGGTGACAGTCTGAGGTTAAGCGCCTTGCTCAAGGATGCCCCCAAGCTCCTGCGAACGCCCGATGCGGCGCCTGTAGAACAAGTTGCTGAATCACTTAGCTTTCTTTTGGGGGCGATTCTTGGTGCGGCCAGTAACTTCAAGGACGATGAGAAGGCGTCCGTGTCCTTGCTTCACTCAGGCTATGTCGTATACGAACAGTCATGGAAATCCAGACCTGCGTTGCTCTTTCAACCTGTCTTGCTAAACGCCTTGGCCCAGTTTGCGGCTGCGATGAAGAGTCTGAAAAAGCAGTTGCCCGGAAACATCGACGAGGCAATGCTTGCAACCTTGTCGGTGGTCAGTGACTCGATACGGCGTTTTGGAGCGGACGCCGTTCGTCAATACCGGCCAATGGTGTTTTTGTGGGCAGCCGCATATCCGGAAGCACCAGAGAAAATTAAGCTGGCAGCAGTTTTGGATCCTGCCCTGGCTGGACTGCTGTCTGCTGAGGCTGAGCCGGAAACCGGTGGAGATCAGAGCTATTTGGCCGAAGCTGCATTTGCCAGCTTGTTACCCGCTTGGGATGCCTTTGTCAGCGGACTAGCTGACCCGGATCAAGCTGCCTCGTTAAGCCTGATGTTAAACAGGGCTGCCGGATCAGTGAATGTTGAGCGGCAGGGCACGGTGGGCGAAATAGTGTCATATGACCCCCTTGCACATCACACGGCGGTTCCGTTCGATCCACCACCTTTGCAGGTGAAGGTATTGCGTTCCGGAGTGCTCGCCAGGCGGGCGGATGGATCGAAGCGTACGTTGGTTCAAACATTGGTTACAGCGGCATAGATCGTTCAATTGGACATTTAGAAAAGAAACAGGGAGAAGGCAATGAGTGGGGTACTTTGCATAGACTTTGGCACGAGTTCTATTCGTGCAGTGCGACGCATGCCGAATGGCAAGCTCAAGCCACTGGACATTGGTCGCGTCGCTAAATCGCGGTTGGATGAGGCATCCATTCGGAGCGAGATCCATATCGATGAGCAGGGGCGGTATGTCCGTTAC
>CAZMXB010000748.1:0-1806 GCA_964569855.1 uncultured Rhodoferax sp. | reverse complement strand
CGAGTCTGCGGCAATGCCGCGGGGATGGGGTGAACGATCGAATTCACTCTTTCACCTCGAATCGAGCGACGTTGTTCTGCGCCAAAGCGGCCAGATCCATAAGCTTGCCCCGCACCTCTACCGTTGTGACATCGACACGGCCCACGACAACACTCAGCGGCAGGACACCTGATGCGCCAGCGATTTCTCCTGGGCTGAGTTCCTTCTTCAGAATGGTTGTCCCCTTGGCATCCGTCACCTGGATCCATGACGGCCCTCTGACCGAAAAAACGATGATGTTCTCTGACGCAGTCTTTCCAGACTGGTCAATCGGTCTTCCCGCCTCCGCAGGTGTGGACGGGGCTCCAGCCAGGACAGAGGACGCGGTTACCACTGGGGCTGACGCTGGCAACACGGCGGGCACACCAGTGGCTGACGCTGCAACCGATTCGGGCCCTTTTGCCAAGGTCGGTACCGGCTCTACTGACATGGACGCTGCCTTGTCCACAGTGGCCATGGGCGCCGGCAATGCCGCAGTCCGATCGCTACCCACGGGCGTGGGACTGGCAAGGCGCTGAAACCACGGCAAGAACACCAGGACAACGGCACCGAGTAGCAAAGCAAGTACGGCCAGGACCAGGGGTCTCGAAAGTTGAGATGCAGCGAGTGTCACCGGCCCTTGGCCTTGCGCACCACGAAAGGGGGCATTCAGTCCGTCATCTGGCGCAACAGGCTGGCGTGCCGGATAAGGCAGTTTCTCAAGCACTGGCGCAGCGTCGACCTTGAGCGCACGACAGACACTGCCCGCTAGCGCCCTGACAAAGACCGCATCGGGGAGCAAGTCCCATCTTTCGGACTCCAACGCTTCCAGACGATGAACCGGCACCTTGAGCATTACGGCCAGCGCACCGACATGCATGCCCGCCGCTTCGCGTGCCTGCTTCAACCGGGCTCCGGCGCCGAGATCTGGCCGCGCCATCGATTCAGTGGAAATGGTGGTGTCCTCCACACGCTCAGTCATCAAACTCTCCGCGTTCGTAGCGTCCGGCTTCTTTCGTCTGCGGGAATCGCCGTTTCAACTGGTCTCCAAGTTGCCTCATCGCTTCGGGATTGTTCAGCTTCCGTTCCACCTTGATCCCCAACCACAACCTGATGTAAAACTGGGCTCGTGTCAGTTCACCGCGGCCATACAGAAGCAAGGCCAGGTTGTAGCCTGTGACCGGATTGCCCGCATCCATTTCGTAAGAACGCGTCAGGCTGCGCTCGGCCTTGACTCGGTCACCAGAACGTGCTTCACACAATCCTTGGGCAAGATACGTCTTGGACCGGTCTAGATACATAGGATTGGCGCGAGCCCGGGAGAAGGCTTGGAACGACTCGGGGTACCTAGCCTGCTGGCACAGGAACCAGCCATAGTTGTGCAGTGTCCCCGAATCACCCGGATTAAGGGCAAGAGCCCGTTGAAAGCTCTCCTCGGCCAGGCGCGTGTCATTCAGCCGCATGTAAATCAGCCCGCGAAGGTTGTACGCTTCCGCCAAGTTGGGGTCAAGCACGAGTACTTGTTTCAACTCGTCAAGCGCGACGTTGGTCTGCCCCTGATCAAAGTAGCTGATAGCCAGTTCGAAGCGAAGTCGGGCCCGATTTCGAAGATCTGTCTCTTCACCTTCTGCTCTAGCCACCTTGGTGGGTGGTCTTGCTGCGGCCGGAGCTGCTCCGCTCGTTGACGTAGTGCTCGGATCCGAGGCGCAACCGAACAGGCCTACGCACAGCAACAGGCATGCTGCGCCCCCCGCCAACTGTGCGAAGTACGCCTTCTGGCACTTCAAA
>CAZMXB010000747.1:0-1807 GCA_964569855.1 uncultured Rhodoferax sp. | reverse complement strand
GCCCATGGCGCGCGAAGACCAGGCCAGCTTTTCACGCGGGCTACACACCTTGGTGGACGAAGACCCCAGTCTGCGTTTGAGCCAGGACAGCGAGTCTGGGCAAACGCTGCTGTCGGGCGTGGGTGAGCTGCAGTTGGAAGTGACGCTGGAGAAGCTGCGTAGCCGCTTTGGCGTATCGGTGCATGCAGGGCAACCGCAAGTTGCCCTGCGCGAAACCGTGACCCGGGCTGCAAGCGTGCGTTATGTGCACAAGAAGCAGTCCGGTGGACCCGGCCAATTTGCCGAAGTGGCGCTGCGCGTGGAGCCACTGCCGCGTGGTGAAGGTCTGCGCTTTGAGAGTGAGGTCACCGGCGGAGCCATTCCGCGAGAGTTCATTCCGGGCGTAGAAGACGGTGTGCGCCGCGCGGCGCGCGCCGGTGTGCTGGCTGGCTACCCAGTGGTCGATGTACTGGTGACGCTGGAAGATGGCAGTTTCCACGAGCGCGACTCGTCGACACTGGCCTTCGAATTGGCGGGCAGTGCGGCCTTTGCGCAAGCGCAAAAGGCAGCGGCGTCGGTCATGCTGGGACCGGTGATGTCGGTGCAAGTGACGACGCCCTTGGACTATGTGGGCGATTGCATTGGTGACCTGAATCGGCGACGGGGCCAGGTGCGCCTGCAAGAGCAGGTTGGCAATGCCGCGGTCATCCACGCAATGGTGCCGCTGCAGAACCTGTTTGGCTACATCGGTAGCTTGCGTGCCCTGACTTCAGGGCGGGCCAGCTATTCGATGCAGTTTGACCACTATGCGCAGGCGCCAGTGGAGTTGGCCACGGCGGCCTAATGCCAATGTGAAGGGCGAGCCCAGTGGGTTCGCCCTTTCTCTTTGGAGGTTTTGATGCGAGCTCTTGCAGGAAGTCAGTCGGGGAATATAAAGATTGCTGGCCAGACCTCACCTATTCACGGTGACTCTATAGGCCAAGGCGACGGACTGCTTTAGAGCCGATCGCCCTTGCTTGTCACTGGCGCGCCAAGCCTTGCGGCACGCCTCAATGAACTTCTCCTCCATCGGGTCAGTAGCCGTTTCCTCATGTACCTGATCAAGCCATCCAACGGTCTTGCCTGCCTTGCTTTCAATCTGCTTTGCTAGCGCATCACCTACGGTGCGCCCACCCTTGATTTGGCTCCACAGGCTTGCAGATATTTCAATACTGGCAGCGAAAGCGCGTTCCAGCCCGGAGGGCGCTACCCCCTGCGAAACCATGCGCGCAACAAACGCCTGGTGCAAAGTAAGAAGGTTTCTTAAACGAAGTTGGTGGTGGGTTTGTGGTGGCATGGATACAACAGAAGTTGCAGAATTTTCGCACGTGTTGACAAGAACAGTAAATTTAATTTACATTTCATCCCATCGCAGGTACTTCAGCGCAAGCCGAACTGCAAACTAATACCGATTAACCAAGCAAACATTTGAAGAGCTCATCGTGATTAACCGACCAACACCCAAAACCATACACCAGGCAGCCGCCTGCAGTGGTTTGTTGTGCGCGTTCATTTCGCAGCGTTCCGATTGCAGTTATCAAGGCAGCAGCTGGTCTTTGGATCATCTGCCGAGCGTCATTTCAAAACAGCTCCCGCTGGAGAACTCTTTTGAAACATCGCTCAAACTGGGTGGAGGTGGCATGTAGCCCCTCCAGGTTGCTCACAACCTCAAAGCCCGGTTTCCGCAAGGAGCCGGGCTTTTGTTTTTGGTGCTTGCCTTGGCAAGACCATCGCACCGGTCGCATCGTCGACCACCGTGTCAGGTTCATTAAAAATTCAATGCCATGTG
>CAZMXB010000746.1:291-1808 GCA_964569855.1 uncultured Rhodoferax sp. | reverse complement strand
TGCACCCAGCCGCGCCACTGGAATTCATCTTGGGTGAACAACTGTGGCGAAGCGCACAAACGTCCGACTGGCCGCTGGTCGTCCGAAAGCAACTGCAAGTCAATGAGAAGCCGGATGCTTTCTACCGCGACACGTTGACGCAGGCCCTGACAGCCAGGTTCAGGCAATGGCTTGTTTTCAGGAAACGGCTACTGGCTGTGGAATTGCCCATGCACGTCACAGAGGTTCCATCTGGCGTGTATGAGCAAGTGCGCGAGCGACTGCGGCTTTCAGGTCTTGGTCACTTTCCGTGAATAGACCCGTTCGCCTCGTGGCGGTTCTGGATGCTTTGTGGTGTCCAGCAGCGCTGCCATGGGCACGTCCAAAGCAAAAGCGATCATGGACAAGGAGCCCACGCTCATGTTCCTCACGCCACGTTCGCACCCAGAAATCCACACAGCTGTCGTGTCAGAGCGCTCCGCAACCTGCATTTGCGTCATACGTTTTTCGAACCGAATGCGTCGCATGTTGCGGCCCACAAGGCGCTGGGCTGCGTCTGGTTTGGGCGGTTGAACACGGGATTTAGGCATCCCGAAACTGTCCGACAGGTTAAACGATAGGTAAATAAACGATGGTATAAATAATGGATTTAGAACCATCGCATGAAACAAGGAATCAACATGCAAAAGAAAACGCCATGGGGGGCACCACTGAACATGGGCCTGTTAGCGCTGGCCGGTTTGGTCTTGACCGGATGCGGCAAGCAAGCGCCTGACTGCACCAGTGGTGACACAGGCAAGACCCTCAAAGGGATCGTTGCCCAACGTGTCATTGCCACGGTCAATGCGAGCGGTGCCTTGCCCAATGAGACCAAGGCCAAAGTCGAAAAGTACCTGGACGGCATCAAACTGGCTTTTGGCACCACGGTCGAAACGGCCTACGACAAAGAAAGCAAGCTGCGCTCCTGTCAGGGGCAATATTCGTTGTCCACGCCCACTGGCGAGAAGTGGGAAGTCAGTGATAGCCAATGGTCAGCGCAAGTGACTTCGGACGGCAAAGACTTTGTGGTCAAGCTACCCCAATTGATTGCCAGTAATTTGGGCTCTCGGGTGTACAGCGATCTTCGGTCACATCTGATTGCAGAGAAGAAGTTCGTCGGCTCTTGGGTTGGTTCGGTCATTTGTCCCAGGCCCGAAGGGGAAGACAGCACCGCCCCTGCTCAGAAAGAATTCCCACTGACCTTGAGCATTGATGCACAGGCCCAGCTGAGCGGCAAGATGCTTTTGCAGTCTGGTGGTCACACGGCTTACTCTGGCAATGTCGATCCGTTCACGGATGAAGTCAGCATTGATCTGACGGTCATGACGCCAGAGGGCTGGCAAAAATCCAGACATGGCCCCTACACAGGCAAGCTCAACGGCAACGCCCTGCAAATGAAGTTGGGTGCGTGCAGCGTGGACTTGAAGCGCCAATGACCGCCCAAAGGAACAACCGCTTTCATGCTGCCAACGCTGGCCAAGAAAAAGCATGGACTGAAC
>CAZMXB010000746.1:0-281 GCA_964569855.1 uncultured Rhodoferax sp. | reverse complement strand
TTCAACACTCTTTGCAGCTCTTGCACTATTGGCGGGCTGTGGTGGTGGAGGCGGATCAACTGCAACTGACAGTACACCCCCGACCTTGGCCGCATCCCCGGCCATTAGCCCCGCAAACGGTACAACAGGTGCCGCCTATGCCGCCTCTGTCAGCTTCACGGCCAGTGAACACATGTCCACTGCCAATATTAAAATGACGTGCGACGGTGTGGCTGTGCCGGGAAATACTGCGGTGTCAGGTGCAGTTGTCACATACACGCCTACAGCACCAGGCTATGCCG
>CAZMXB010000745.1:1176-1818 GCA_964569855.1 uncultured Rhodoferax sp. | reverse complement strand
AATGGCAAGCAGTTAGACGGTGCGGATGGCCGCTATGCGTCTTTTCCTGACAGCGGTGGGAGCGTGACCCGATGCGCTGACCCTGTACCCGTATCAGGCCCAAAGCGGGTCTTCAGCTTTCTGATCTGCCCGCTCCAGACCAGTCATTCGCAAGCAAGAATTGACGGCAGCTTTGAGTCAAGTATTCTGTCAAAGCGAGCACCGGCGTTGGGCTGAACGCGTGTGCTGATTTATCCGAACTGGTCGCTCTATTGCTGACTTTAAGTAGCTGCTCGCGTGAGCCCCCCCCTTGCCGCACCTGGCCTCATGTGGTTGGATTTCTCATCCGCCAGGTTAGTTTGTAGGCCAGCTCCGTAGCAGATTGAAACTAAACTCAGTGTCGATGCTAACGTGTAGCGTCCCCACTCAATACGTGATTGGGACCAACCGCAGATCGAACTAGAAGGAGGGAATCCGTCTTGAAAAAGTCGCCATTTCGATATAAAAGATTCGTTGTTTCAATGTGGCTTTGCATTGCGGGTGCGGTCCATGCCCAAGAGAGCGATTGCGATCCGGGTGTTTATGTTGGAAAGGTCGGTAACGCGCCCGTCACTATGGCCTTAGACCCAAAACCCGACAAGTCATCAGAAGAGCGCCGCATTG
>CAZMXB010000745.1:398-1166 GCA_964569855.1 uncultured Rhodoferax sp. | reverse complement strand
TTGGGAGCATGTACTACCGTGTGAGCATGGTTGACATGGTGCTAAAGCAAGAGTCAACGCAACCGATTTGGACAGAGTTTGACGGCGACAACAAGCCCTCTGGGCGCCTTACGCTTACATGCCGGGACAAGCAACTCACTGGCGAATGGCAATCTCTGGATGGCAAAAAACGCTTTCCAGTGATTGCAAGTCGTAGCCCAGATGCGGACTACAACACTCGACGTTTTTTCGCGCTACAACCCGCCGCACGGCCAACAGATTCCAAGAACCGGGGTGCGGCCTTCAGTGTCGCAGGGCCGAAGTTAAAGGGCAGCGAGGAAGCGGTCATCTTGGGTATTCAGTTATTTGGTACCGAGCCCGGTGTGGCAAAAGTGAACCGCTTACTTTGGGCGGACTTGTTGGTCAACACGGAAACCCTTATGGGCTGTGCATCTAGTTTTCGGCAACGATTTGACCAGACTCCGCCGGCGCTTAGCTTTGAGCAGAGTCTGTTGCATACCGCAGGGCCATATGTCGTGGTGAGGTCTACGATTGGATTTGAATGTGGTGATGGCATGCGGTATGGCGTAGAGATGGCAACCTATCGACTGACCGATGGTCAGAAGGTAGATTCCAGCCAATGGTTTAAGCCGGAACTGAACACGCTTTGGAAAAACGATTGGCGAACAACGCCGTTGTCAAAGTTAATCTTAAAAGTGGGTCGCACGCAAATGCACAAAGATGACGCGGCATGCTTTGAATCTGCAGAATACTGGCTATTCCATGTCT
>CAZMXB010000745.1:0-388 GCA_964569855.1 uncultured Rhodoferax sp. | reverse complement strand
GAGAGGGTCTTGTATTCAAAGGCAGCTTGCCAACACCTTTACAATTTTGCCAAGACATCGTGGACGTTACCTTGCCCTATACCCGCCTTGTCCCCTTCTTGTCGGCAGAAGGCAAACGCGCGGTGCAAGCCATCGAGAAAGGGCTGAGACCGTGAGTGCATCCGCCGCAACCTGATTATTCGGTCAATTTGCGCTTGAACACTCCTACTTGGGGGCGTGCCGTTGCCAGCCTGAAAGATCATATAAATCGACAACTCTGACGTCGCGCGAGACGCGCAGTTTAGGGTGATGTATCGGAGGTCTCGGGTTGAGCTGGCCAAGCAGGTTTCGCACCCAAGGGGTGTTCGAGTAAGTGGCGCTCTGCTGCTGAACTACCGTGAAGCGGGCA
>CAZMXB010000744.1:0-1818 GCA_964569855.1 uncultured Rhodoferax sp. | reverse complement strand
AGTAGTTCTGGTTCGATTTTAGTAATACCTCTACTTAGACGACTAATAGCGTCCGTCATATCTCTACCTAGAGCTTGTGAGGCCTTTCTAGCTACTTCACCCATTCTTAGAATATTAGCAGAAGATAGTCCGGCAGAACTAGCCTGAGCTACAGCTTGCATAGAGTCTCTTAGAGAAATAGCTCCATCAGATACGGCAGATAGTTGTTTAGCTAACGCTCCTAAATTACGGCCACTTACGGCACCTAACTGATCAAGACCCTTGACCATGTTAGATACGTCGGCAGCTTTAGATAATGCGGTGAAACCAGCGCTAATAGCGAATAAGTTAGCTGCAAAAGTAGCATAGACGTGAACAAGCCCGCCAAGACCAGAAGCAGTCTTAGCGAAATCTCTTGATGCAGCACCAGTACCGGCGCCAATCGCTCTTGCCTTACCAGAGTCACCACTGGTATCAATCTGAGGATTAGCAGCATTAGCATTTGCTACACCCTGCCTAGCGGCAGCAGTAGCTTTTGGAATTCTAGAAGCAGATGCGGCGGCACCAGCTAATGCTTTACTAAGAGCTTCAGCCTTTTTTGTTTCTGCATCAGTAGTACCATTAGAACTAACGTTAATTCCAATGTTAATATTATTTGCCATATCTTCTCCATAACGGGCAATCTAACGTGAGATTACCGAAATAATACACGTACTTATTTTATCACCCCTAATTATATCATAGAGGTCGTGTATTGTCAACAGCTAAATTTGCTTATAAATGAAAAAGCCCTCTATAGCTAACCATAGAGGGCTTTTGTTATGTCGTTTTTGGCTTCTTCTCTCTGATAACCTTAGACCTATGTTCGTCAATAATACCTATTAAGTCAAACATTGTTCTAACATCTTCTTTAGGAACTTCCAGTACATCGAATATATCCAGAATACCGGCATAGTTCTTACCTAAGTAATTACCATTCATGGTATCCCATTCGTCCTTTAACTTATAATATATACCTAGTGCTTGCTGCACATCGGTATACAAGTCGTCAAACTCAACAGGCATCTCATCTTCGATAGGCTCGCTACCCATCATTTCGCACATTTCTAAATATACCTCTTTGGTAACATTTAGTTCACTGTTTCCGAAGTAAGATGCTAACTGTTTATTTAAGCGGATGTACTGTTCTTCGTGAAATTTGATAAATCACCAACTGTATCGCTGATAAATGAATCAAAGTTAGAAGATGACTTCATTAGATAAAGAGCATTATCCTGGCTATATGGAAGTAGAGACTCCATATCCTGACCTTCTAGATCTACTGGTGCTAGTTCATTAACATACGCTAGCTTTAGCCCCTTCCAGCCCTTAATACAAGCATTTACATATAACTGTAAAAATAAATCATCATTTAATTCCTCGATAGGCTGACGATTCTTCATTGTAGTTTTAGTAGATTTCTTACGGATACCGATTAGAGTTTCGCGCGATAGGAAAACTACATCAATTTTAAAGCCCTCTAGCCCCGGGTATTCAACCTCTACGGTCTTACTTGGTACTAGTAGTGACTTTAGTGATAGGCTTGTATCTGCCATGGATTTTTATCCTTAAATAATTATTAACATTTGGAAAAAGACTCCGCGGTGATCAAGCCGCGGAGGTTGAAAAAACAATTAAGCGTAATACGTAACTGTTAGATCGTTGGTTTGTGCTAGATCGTAAGTATTAGATGCAAGTACAGGGTCGAAACCTTGAGCCGTGAAATTAATAGTTACTGACATAACGTCACCAGTAGAAATTGATGGAACCTGTAGTTCGGCACCTTTAATATCTAAATCT
>CAZMXB010000743.1:0-1823 GCA_964569855.1 uncultured Rhodoferax sp. | reverse complement strand
GCGCATCCTTCCTGCCCGGCGGCCAGTTCGTCGCGGCCGGCATCGGCGCGGCCACCGGCGCCATGAACGGCGGCGGCGTGCTCGGGGCCCTCAAGGGCGGGCTCGCTGGCTACGGCATCGGCAAGGGCACGCAGTGGGTCGCCAATGGCGGCCTAAGCAACGCGGTCGGGTCGATTCTCTCGCCTGGCAACGGTGCCGGCATCACGGCCACCGGCGGCGGCGGCTTCGCAGGCGTCGCCAATGCGGCAACGAACATATTCACCGGCATCGCCAGCGGATCGATCCTGCCGGGCGCGCAGGCCGTCGCCGGCCTCGTCACTGGCGGGCTGTCCAATGCGGGCGGCGTCGCGGGCCCGGTACTGCGGCGCCCCGACGGCACGGTCGACCCGACCAAGGGCGGCGGCGTGCAGCTGGGCGGCAGCAAGGCCGACACTGTCGACCCGAGCAAGCAAGCGACCGACAACGCAGGCAAGGCGCGCATCGCGTCGTCGCGCCTGGCGCGCACGAATTCCTGGGTGCTGGCCCAGCGCGGCAACCGCGGCGATCCGCGCAAGCTGCCGAACAACCAGCCCCGCGCCCGCTCGGGCGCTTCGATCATCCCGGTCGCTGACTACACCCCGACGGGCCGCCCGGTGGCGACCTCGACGGTCCGCAACGGCGTAACCACGGTGCAGATGGTCGCATGAGTGATCCAGCCTTCCACATTCGACGCTTCACCAAGGGCAAGAGCGACCGCGATGCGCTGGCCTGGATCTGGCGCGATTGCTACGCCTACACCTTCCCCATCCGGGGGGCGCGCTTCTCGACGGGCGGCGCGGGCGTAAGCAACAACGGCCAGACGGAGACCAGCTGGGCGGCCACCGCTCAAGCGGATCTCATGGACTCGACCGGCACCGACTCGGCGCGCATCCTGGCCGCCGCGCTAAAGGACGGCGGCATGCCGGCAACGTCGCAGTGGTTCGAGATTGAAGTCGACGGCGCCGACGACGCCGCGAAGCTGTGGCTCAATCAAAGCTCGCGCAAACTGTGGAAGCTGATCCACGGATCGAACTTCGATGCCGTCTCGTTCGAGTGCCTGATCGATGAAGTCGCGTCGGGGCAGTCGATCATGTTCGTAACGGAGGGCGACGCGGGCGGGTTCCAGTTCGAGCAATGGGAATTCGCAGATAGTGTGTTCTATGCGTCCAAGTCGGGCGGCCCGGTCGATACCATCTATCGCGAGTACACCCTGACCGCCGAGCAAGCGATCAACGAGTTCGGCGCCGGCCGCGTCTCGGACAAGGTGCGCGAGTCCGTCACCGACGATCCGGGCAAGGCGTTTTGCTTCGTCTATTGCATCTATCCGCGCGGCGGTGACAACGTCGGCCCCTTCGCGCTGAATATGCCTTTCGCCGAGTTGATCATCGAGCGCGATCAAGCGCACGTCGTGCGCGAGGGCGGCTTCAATGAGTTCCCCTGCATCGTGCCGCGCTGGATGGTGCTGGCGGGCACGTCTTACGGCATCGGCCCGGCCTACGTCGCACTCCCCGACCTGCGCCAGTTGAACAAGACCGTGCTACTGCAAACGCAGGGCATGGAGATCCACGCGGGCGCCGGCACCTATAAGGCCGTCGACGATGGCGTGTTTAATCCGCACAACGTGCGGCTTGGATCGCGCAAGGTGCTGGTAGTCGGCGACATTGACAACCTGCAACCGCTGACCCAAGCCGGCAACCTGCAGCAGACCTTGCTCGACATCGAGCGCCTACAGAAGTCGGTGCGCAAGGTGTTCATGGCCGACGCGCTTGAGCCCGCCAACAGCGGCCCGGCGCGCACCGCCACCG
>CAZMXB010000742.1:0-1824 GCA_964569855.1 uncultured Rhodoferax sp. | reverse complement strand
GCCAGTGCTAGCTTTGCGTACCGTCACTTATTGCACTGAAAACGAGGAGACCCCATGTGACGCAGTGCCCGTACTGCATTCGCGGGCACACGCAGGCGGCGCTCAAAGCCGGCGCCACGCAAGCCGAGATCATGGAAGCCATCTGGGTGTCGGCCGAAATGCGCGCGGGCGCTGCCTATGCGCACTCGGCGCTCGCGCTCGACACCATGCTGCAGGCACATCCGCAAGGCGCCACCACGGCTTGATCACCCAGGCAACTGCAGGCACGCTCAGCCAAACGCCCTAAGTCGACCGGTCTGATCCGGCTTCCCCATTTTCCGGGGCAATACCCAGTGCGGACTCAACCCGATCCAGCAGCCACGGCATTTCTGGGCCTTGCTGCATCTTTTTGGCGACTGCATCGCAGGCGCGGCTTACCTCTGGCGAGGCAAGCAAGCGTGCCAATTTCCGCTGCATGCGCCGGACGGACAAGCGTTTGGCGACCAACACGTCTGCGACCCCAAAGCGTTTGGCGCGCAGGCCGTTATCGAATTGGTCGTATGCGAACGGCACGACCAATTGAGGCACCCCAGCACGAAAAGCCTCGGCCGTGGTTCCTATGCCACCGTGGTGCACGACAGCGGCAACGCGTGGCAGCAGCACCGTGAACGGAACATGGGCTTGCCACAGGATGTTGGCTGGCAAAGGGTAGGGCAGTTGGGCGCTATATGGGGTGATGAACAAGCCGCGCCGGCCCAATCGCTTCAAGACCTCCACAGCCGTGGCGAAATAGCGCGCAGCGTGCTGGTGGCCCGTCCCTGGGGTGAAAACGATGGGCCGATCCCCGTCCGACAAAAACTGCTCCAAATCCGGTGGCAGCGGTGTTGTCACAGCGGGCTGCATCGGGGCACGCAAGAAATTGCCAGCGAAGAACGGCTGCGGCCAGTCCGGTTGCGCTGCGGCAAACCAGTCTGGAAACAGCCCCACAGACGCGTTGGGCGCCTTCAGCATGTGCTCGAAGAAGTGCGGCACTGGGGGCAAGCCGTGCTTGCTTCGCGCGGCGTTCAAGCTGGGCAGGGAGGTCGGATCGATCCATAGCTTGTGGATCAAACGCCAGAGCAACTGCCGCCAGGACAGCGGAATCCACGGGGCAATGCCCAAGGAACCGATGGCCAACAGGTCGTGGCTGCTGCACAAATTGGAGGGAGCCAGGTAAGCGGCCACGATATGCAGATCGGGCCGCACCGACCTTGCCAACGCTGCCACGGGAACCAGAATGGGGTGACTCAGCACCACGCAGGGCCCATGGGTGGACAAGCGTTGAACGGCGTTGCGCAGATCTTCGAGGTGGGGAATCACGCCGCTCCAGATGACCCCCCATCCTTTGCGTTCATCCCAGAGGTCGGGGTTGTTCAACGCTGCCTGAAATTCTTCATGGGTGCCAGCGGTCTCGAATGGCACACCGGATGCCTTGGCGGCATCTTCATGAGACTTTGGCACCGACAGCAGTACGCTGTGCCCCCGTTCGCACAGACCCTGGGCCACGCTGATGAAGGGCTGTATGTCGCCCCCGGTCCCGACGGTGCAGACGATGACGAGCGGCTTTGGCGCGCGCGAGACCCCATTCAATGCATCAGACAAGAAGACTCCAAAGTCGCTTGAAGGAATGTGGTTCCTATGCCCTGAACCGCTGATTTATACCCCCACCACTATTATTTTTATAGCTACAAGCGCTTGATGGTATTGCGCTAAGGGGCTTTTTTTACCAATAAATCATCTACTTTGCGCACGTCGTCCATACCAAGCGTACCCGCCGCCTGGCGCAGCTTGAGCGTGCCCAGCAGC
>CAZMXB010000741.1:0-1825 GCA_964569855.1 uncultured Rhodoferax sp. | reverse complement strand
CTGGAACCGCACCTTGAAACCCACCACTTCGCCAAGCGGTGTTTTCAGTTCTTCGGCAATGCGCTTGGCCACGCTGCTGGCGGCAATGCGGCGCGGCTGCGTGTGGCCAATCAACTTGGCACGCTGACCCGCCGGGTAATTGAGCTTGCCGCGGCCCATCGCCAAGGCGATCTTGGGCAGTTGTGTGGTTTTGCCTGAACCCGTCTCACCACAGACGATGATGACCTGGTTCTGGCCAAGCGCGGCCATGATTTCTTCGCGTTTGCCAGAGACGGGGAGCGATTCGGGAAACTCGATGGGCAGGGAACTGATGGTCAAGGTAAAAACTTCGTAGAGAATCAGGGATTATCCCAGCCATGCTGCCCATTGCAGCCCCAAGCCGCGTGCCATGACCACTGTTTTCAATTTCACCTTCGTGCCCTGGTTCCGCTCGGTCGCCCCCTATATCCACAAGTTTCGCAACCAGACCTTTGTGGTGGGCATAGCCGGTGAGGCCATTGCCGCCGGCAAACTGCCCCATATGGCGCAAGATTTGGCCATGATCCAGAGCATGGGCGTCCGGGTTGTGCTGGTGCATGGGTTTAGGCCCCAGGTCAATGAGCAACTCAAAGCCAAGGGCCATGAAGCCAAATACTCCCACGGTATGCGCATCACGGACGAGGTGGCGCTGGACTGCGCCCAGGAGGCCGCCGGGCAGCTGCGCTATGAAATCGAAGCGGCGTTCAGCCAGGGCCTGCCCAATACACCGATGGCCGATTCCACGGTACGTGTGATCTCTGGAAACTTCATCACCGCCCGGCCCGTAGGCATTGTGGACGGTGTGGACTTCCAACACTCCGGCCTGGTGCGCAAAGTTGACATTGCAGGTATCACCAAGGTGCTGGACATGGGTGCATTGCTGTTGCTGTCGCCCTTCGGTTTTTCACCTACGGGGGAAGCTTTTAACCTGACCATGGAAGAGGTGGCAACGTCGATTGCCACCGCCTTGCAGGCCGACAAGTTGATTTTTGTCACCGAGATTCCCGGTATTCGTTCGCGGCCTTTTGACGCAGCATCCGACGACAACCCTATCGATACAGAATTGCCCCTGGCAGCGGCTGAAACACTGTTGGCCCAACTACCGTCAGCCAACCAGCCCACTGACACCGCCTTCTACCTGCAGCACTGCGTGAAGGCCTGCAAAAACGGTGTGGAGCGCAGCCACATCATCCCGTTTGCTGTGGATGGCTCCATCCTGCTGGAGGTGTATGTACACGACGGCATCGGCACCATGGTGGTGGACGAAAAACTGGAGAGCCTGCGCGAGGCGTCGGTGGACGATGTGGGTGGCATCCTGCAATTGATTGAACCGTTCGAGAGAGACGGAACCCTGGTCAAGCGTAGCCGCACCGAAATTGAGCGGGATGTGGGCAACTACACCATCATCGAACACGACGGTGTGATCTTTGCCTGCGCAGCCCTGTACCCCTACCCCGAAGCGCGCACCGCAGAAATGGCGGCCCTTACGGTGTCACCCGATGTGCAAGGCCAGGGAGATGGCGAACGGGTCTTGAAACGTGTGGAACAAAGGGCCAAGGCAGCCGGGCTGGAAAGCATTTTTGTGTTAACCACCCGCACCATGCACTGGTTCATCAAACGCGGTTTTGTGCTGGTCGACCCGGACTGGTTGCCGGATGCCCGCAAACGCAAATACAACTGGGACCGCAAGAGCCAGGTACTGGTCAAAAAGCTGTCTTGATTTCCGGATTGAGGAGCACAGTTGCCGCCTGGCGCATTGGCTGAACGCACTGCCCCTGGCCGTTCAAACCGACCGCGACCTCCGCCA
>CAZMXB010000740.1:1249-1837 GCA_964569855.1 uncultured Rhodoferax sp. | reverse complement strand
CGAATCGCACTTCGCCAAGGCGTTCGATGCGGCGCGCACGCGCGCCCTTTACGGCGAGCTGGTGAACGGGGGCTCCGAACTCGACACGCTGACGGCGATCGCGAGTTGCAGTGACCGCGTCTGGTGTCTGAGCGGGACGCCGGCCCCGAACTCCCTGTTCGATCTCTATCCGATGCTGCGCGCTCTGGACCCGCAACGGCTGAAGGCGTTCGGCGACGCGCCGGACGTGACCCGCGCGCAGGACTTCCTGAGGCGCTACTGCATCGTCAAACCGAAGAAGATTTCGCAGTGGCGCTGGATCGACATCATCGTCGGCGGCAGAAACGAAGCCGAGCTGAAGGCGCGTCTGGACGGGTTTTCGCTGCGCCGGACACAGAAGGACGTCGGCATCACGTCGCCCGTCTATGAAACGTGGCCGCTGCTCCTTGATCCCGCCAAAGCGCGCGAGATCGACAGTTCGGTCGACGCCAAGGCGGTTCTCGAAGCGATCGCCGACGGCACGACGGCCGAGCTCGAGATGCATCTCGGGCCGCTGCGCCGCCACACGGGTTCGCTCAAAGCCGACCTGATCGTCGACGCGGTCCGCGA
>CAZMXB010000740.1:0-1239 GCA_964569855.1 uncultured Rhodoferax sp. | reverse complement strand
GCGCAGTCGCCGGATGCCGTTGCGGTCCCGCCGCACCGCGACGTCGGCGACGCCCTGATGGAAGGCCTCGCGCAGTTCGGCGCCGTGCGGCTCGACGGCCAATCGACGACCGCCGCGCGCGCCGAGGCCGAACAGGCGTTTCGCGACGACGCGGGCGTTCGCGTTTTCCTCGCGCAGATCCAGGCGGCCGGGGAGGCGATCGACCTGTCGGCCGCCGCGCTGCTGGTGTTCGTCGAGACGTCGGCGACCCCGAAAGACATGGCGCAGATGGCTCTGCGCATCACGAACTACACGCAGAACCGACAACCGGTTGTGCGCGTGGCGGCGCTGGCCGGCTCGATCGACGAGCCGATGCAGCGACTACTCCTGCGCAAATGGGCGCCTATCAAAGAGGTTACGCAATGAGCCTGAAAATCGAGATCATCCTGCCCGACGGCGAGGACCGCGCCGCAACCCTGTGCGACCACATGCGCGCGCTCGGCTTCGTCCGCGAGGTCGATGTGAAATGGGCGCAAGCCGCGGTGGCCGCCCCCCTCACGCAGGCGACTGTCGACGAAGCCGTCCAGCACGCGGCCGAAGCAGTCGAGAAGCACGACGCCGAGAAGGCCGCCGAGCCTACCAAGGCGACGCGCGGCCGCAAGCCCAAGGCCGTCGAGCCCGTGCAGGCTCCCGCGCCGACCCCGGTCGACGTCGCGGCGCAGGACGCGGCCGACGAGGCTGCGGAAGCCGCTGGCGGCGATGTGAAGCAGCCGGAGCCCGATGGCCTCGACGGCACGCCCGCGGAACTGCTGGACCGCCTGAAGCGCGCCATGGGAGCCTACAGCAACAAGTACGGCCTCGACGCGGTGTTCGCCGACAACCTGCCGATCTTCTCGTCGGTGCTCGGCCCGCCGCCGCAGGGCTTCGAGAAGTGGTCCGGCAATCTGTTCGCCGGCGATTCGTCGATCATCGTCGACCGGCTGCGCAAGGCGATCCCGGCGTGGGAAGCCGCTGTGGCCGCCCCGCACCGCTTCGGGCAGGGCTGACGCCATGGCGACGCACGGCGAGCGCGAGCACGCGCAATGGTCGGCGTCGGCGACGGAGCGCAACTGGACGTGTCCAGGGGCGCTCGCGCTTACCGACGGCCTGCCCGACACGACGAGCGAGGCGGCCGATTGGGGGACGTGCTGTCACCAGATCGCCGAGCGCTGCCTGCGCGGCAACATGACGGCCGACGCTTTCATCGGCGAGACGGAGAAG
>CAZMXB010000739.1:1633-1840 GCA_964569855.1 uncultured Rhodoferax sp. | reverse complement strand
ACTCGCGCAGCGATGTGCTCTGACCCCAACAAATAAGGAAATGACGTGAGCGATATTCTGGACAAGATTGTGGCGGTCAAGCGCGACGAAGTGGCCGCCGCCATCCGGCGCAAATCACTTGCCGTGGTGCGTGCGGATGCCGAGTCGCGCGTGCTGACACGCGACTTTGTGGGCGCGCTCACAACCAAGATCGCCGCCGGAAGTCCA
>CAZMXB010000739.1:0-1623 GCA_964569855.1 uncultured Rhodoferax sp. | reverse complement strand
GTGCTCACCCGCGACTTCGAAGGCGCCCTGCGCCAGCGCATCGCTCGCGGCCAGGCGGCGGTGATCGCCGAGATCAAGAAGGCCAGCCCCAGCAAGGGCGTGCTGCGCGAGGACTTCATCCCGGCCGACATCGCGCAGTCCTATGCCGAGCACGGCGCAGCCTGCCTGTCGGTGCTGACCGATGCGCAGTTTTTCCAGGGTGATGTGGACTACCTGAAGCAGGCGCGCGCCAGCTGTCAGCTGCCCGTGCTTCGCAAGGATTTCATGGTCGACCCGTACCAGATTTATGAGTCCCGGGCCATGGGCGCGGACTGCATTCTGCTGATCGCCGCCTGCCTGGATGACGCGCAGATGAAAGACCTGGAGGCCATCGCCCGCAGCCTGGACATGGCGGTGCTGGTGGAGGTGCACGACCGCGCCGAGCTGGAGCGCGCACTCAAGCTGAAGACGCCGCTGATCGGCATCAACAATCGCAACCTGAAGACTTTCGAGGTCTCGCTGGACACCACGCTGGCGCTCAAGGCGCAGGTGCCTCGTGATCGGCTTTTGGTGACGGAAAGCGGCATCCTGACGCGTGAAGATGTGCTGCGCATGGGCGCCGCCGGCGTCAACGCCTTTTTGGTTGGCGAGGCCTTCATGCGAGCCCCGGATCCGGGTGAGGCCTTGGCCACCCTGTTCGGTTAACGATTGGAGCTGGCATCCATGCCATCGCCCATGTCGGACCAGCCCGCCTGCACGGAGGAAACACCTCGATCGGTGCCTGTCGGCGCTCAGTTGCAGACAGCCGATCCCTCAGCCTGGCCGGTGGCCCCCGGATGGCAGCCACTAGTGGACGGATTTTTCCAGTCTGCTGCGGGGCAGGGCCTGCTGGGCTTTCTGCAGCAGCGCCTTCAGGCCGGGGCGAGCATCTTTCCGCCGCAACCGTTGCGGGCCCTGCAGTTGACGCCGCCGCAAGCCGTGAGGGTTGTGATTCTTGGGCAGGACCCCTACCACGGGCGCGGACAGGCCGAGGGTTTGGCGTTTTCTGTGGCGCCGGGTGTCCCATTTCCGCCTTCACTGCGCAACATTTTCAAGGAGCTGCAGCGCGATCTTGGCACGCCCATCCCCGCCGCGCCACAGCCTGGCGGAAGCCTGGTGAAATGGGCGCAAAAAGGCGTTCTTCTTCTCAATACCTGCTTGACGGTGGAGGAGGGGCAGCCCGCCAGCCATTCTGGCAAGGGTTGGGAGCAGCTGACCGACGCCATCATTCGCCAGGTATCCGATGAGGCCCAGCCTGCAGTTTTCATGCTGTGGGGTGCTCATGCCCAGAGCAAAAGACCACTGATCGACGTTAGGCGCCACCTGGTGCTGACGGCCAACCACCCCTCGCCTCTGTCAGCACTACGGCCGCCCCTTCCATTCATCGGCTGTAGCCATTTTTCGCAGGCGCGGGCGTGGCGTGACGCGCACCAGGCGCCCGTTTGAGTCGGCCCGCAAGATGCCGCCTGTTTTTGGGTCGAATTGGAAAAATCTGGGTGCGTTGATGTGACACGGCCACAAACCCATGGCATAATCCGGGGTTCACCTTAGGAGAGGTGGCCGAGTGGTTAATGGCAGCAGACTGTAAATCTGCCCTCTTACGAG
>CAZMXB010000738.1:1390-1843 GCA_964569855.1 uncultured Rhodoferax sp. | reverse complement strand
CTGTAGTCGTTGCCGCAGGAGCGATAGGTCTCGGCGGACTGCCGAAACAGTGATAGCCATTCGCCGTCAATCCAGAATGGCAATTCGCCCAATTGCCGGTCAACGAGCAGGTTATTCAACTCCTCAAGCAGAACGGTTTCTTCGCGCTTTATCGTCGAAGCAAAGGTTTTGAGCCTGTCCGCGACCACTTCCAGCGTAGGTCGGCTGACTTCCTCAACACCTGTTCTTTGCCGGAATATCTCCGCGGCCCTTGGGGTTGGCTTCATGCGCTCCAGCATGGCACAGATCGCGGCGCTGAATGTCAGCGCGAACAGGTTCGGATCGCAGGTGACATTTTCCGGCAGCGTTTCGAGTTCAAGGCATTCCCGGTAAGCCTGCCAGTCAAGCTGACCGTCAGACAGACAGCCGGCCAAACGGTCTAGGTGGTCAAGCAGCCTTCCGGAAACCCCGCCA
>CAZMXB010000738.1:0-1380 GCA_964569855.1 uncultured Rhodoferax sp. | reverse complement strand
TCGTCCACGACGCAGGTGACGAACAGGGATGGATCTTGCCTCAGGTCGCATGCCGAACAACGCAGCATCGAGCCGGAGCGTCGTGCGGTAGGCGAGTGGCATCTGGGGCTCACCCGTGACTATCGCGAGAATAATCGGCATCTCGGGAGCAATCAGTCCGACATCTACTTGCCACACCGCGGCCAGCCTTTGCAGAAACTGTTCAACGTCTATCTCTTCGGAGCCCCGGAATTCATCCGCCGCCCGCTTCCACCACTTACAAAAGGTCGGGTGGAAATGGACCCCGAGACCATGATCTTCGCCCCACACTCCTGCGCCCGCCACCTGCCGCAGCAGCTTTTTTTTCTTTTGGCGCACCCTTTCGCGGGTCACCAGTGGCCGGTGCCGCTCTGCGATTTCCTCGAGCGTAGCCTGATCTTGGGGGGGCAGGATAAGTCGGGAAGCGATGATGTCGCGAAGCATGGCATCATCAAGGCATTCTGAAAGATTCAGGAATGTTGATCGCAGTCCGCCGACAAAAGCCTGCCCGCTCTCGAACGGACTTTCCGGTATCAGTGGCAAGCCCATTTTCGAACAGTATGCGGCCCAGTTGATTTCCTTGTCGGTCGTGGCTTCAACGAGAGCATGCAGTCCGAGAAAAGCCCTATCAACCGTTCGCTTGCCAAGTCCCGGAATAGCGATCAGTTGACTCAGCTCGGTCTGGACGAGATCACCGACCGTTCTGACTCCAGCGCCAGTGAGCAGCTTGCACTTGATCCCGACGTGGAGAACATCGACTGACAGAGAGGTCATGCAATCGGGCAGGTCGGCGTACGACAGCCCTGCATCGTCGTCAGCGATGCTGCCATCGGGGTCGGTTTCAGCAAGAAAACCCGCGATGCTCCCGTCAGGGCAAATTCGGTCAGCCAAATCGGCCAGCATGCCAAGAAACTCGCAAAGCTTCTTGCGACCAACGCCCGCAGGCACGTCAATGCCGTCCTTCATCGCATCGACGAGCTGTCCCAGCCGGGTAAAGCCGATGCCCGCCAACGCACGGCCTGTCAGCCCAAGGGTGTCGCGATTTACCGGAATGGACCGTGCCTCCTCACTGAGGCGCTCGAATGCCGGAAGTCTGACGCAAATGAAGTCGAACCCACCATCGTGCCATCGCCAGTATCCTGGCCAGTCGAAGGCACTGTCCCTAGTGTAGCGGTCCAGGCCCGCAATGAGCGTAGGCAACTCTTGCCCGCAGGCTTTAACTGAGATCTGGTCACGCGCGTTGGCATCAAGTGCATGCCCAAGCGTGAGTATTCCGGCCGATCTCATTGCCAGAAGTGTCTGACAGCGAAGCAGCAGACATTCGACGGGAATCTCGTCCAGGGAAGGCTCGGGCTTCAAAAG
>CAZMXB010000737.1:0-1845 GCA_964569855.1 uncultured Rhodoferax sp. | reverse complement strand
CATGCAGAGTTCGTGGCGGAGATGGCCCGCCAACTCATTTTTGCGCAGTACGGTGCCGAGGCCTACACACGCGGCCTGAATGTTTACACCACACTGAGCGCCAGCGACCAGGATGCGGCCTATAGCGCTCTGCGCCGCGGCATCATGAACTTTGAGCGGCGCCAGCACTACCGCGGACCCGAGCAGTTCGTCGAGCTTCCCACAGACCCTAAAGAGATTGACGACGCCATTGACGACGCACTGGCCGACCATCCGGACAATGGCGACGTGCTTTCAGCGGTGGTACTTGAAGTGAACAAGCGCACGTTGATTGCCGTTCGCGGCAATGGAGACACCATTGAGATCTCCGGCGATGGATTGAAGCCGATCCAGTCGGGTCTGAGCGACAAGGCACCTCCTAACATCAAGCTGCG
The DNA here is from genome assembly GCA_964569855.1 of uncultured Rhodoferax sp. GTDB lineage: Bacteria > Pseudomonadota > Gammaproteobacteria > Burkholderiales > Burkholderiaceae_C > Allorhodoferax. The sequence goes on along the minus strand of CAZMXB010000737.1, from coordinate 1,432 downwards.
GCGGGGCGCCGTCATCCGCGTAGCGCGCACCGACAAGGACGGCTGGGAAGTGACCCAGTTGCCTGAAGTGGAAGGCGCGTTCGTTGCGCTTGATCCGCGCAGCGGCGCCATCAAGGCACTGGTGGGGGGGTTTGACTTCAACAAGAACAAGTTCAACCACGTGACGCAGGCTTGGCGCCAGCCAGGGTCTAGCTTCAAGCCCTTTATCTATTCCGCAGCGCTGGAAAAGGGCTTCACACCGGCCACCGTGATCAACGACGGGCCCTTGTTCTTCGATTCCGGGTTCACCGGCGGCCAACCGTGGGAGCCCAAAAATTACGACGGAAAATTTGACGGCCCGATGACCATGCGGTCCGCCCTGGCGCGCTCGAAAAATATGGTGTCCATCCGCATTCTTCAGGCGATCGGTCCGCGCTATGGACAGGAATGGGCCGCGCGCTTCGGCTTTGATGCAGAAAAGCACCCAGCCTATCTGACCATGGCCCTTGGAGCGGGTTCGGTGACGCCCATGCAGATGGCGGTCGCGTACTCGGTTTTTGCCAATGGCGGTTTTCGTGTCAATCCCTGGCTCATTTCCAAGGTGACAGACTTCAAGGGTCGGACCATTTCAGAAACCACTCCGGTTCCCACAGAGCAGAACCCGCGCGCCATCGACGCCCGCAATGCCTTCATCATGGACAGTTTGCTGCAGGAGGTCACGCGATCAGGCACGGCAGCACGCGCCCAAGCCACCTTGAAGCGCCCAGACCTGTATGGCAAAACCGGTACCACCAACGACGCCTGGGACGCCTGGTTCGCTGGCTTCCAGCCCACTGTCGCAGGCATTACCTGGATAGGCTACGACACCCCACGGAACCTGGGTAGCCGCGAAACGGGCGGCGGTCTCAGCCTGCCAGTGTGGATCAGCTTTATGGAACGGGCTCTCAAAGGGGTCCCGGTCATGGAGCCCACCGTGCCCGCAGGCGTGGTCAATGTCGGAGGCGAATGGTTCTACGACGAATATGCCCGCAATGCCGGCGTAGCAAGCGTGGGGCTTGAAGATCGCGGCACGGGGCCCGGCGCGGCGCCGCAGGAGGCGCCAGCGCCCGAGGAGCGCAACAAAATTCTGGATCTGTTCCGCAATTGACGTTTTCGACGTATCGGCGCTTCGCGAGGCCGCGCGCAGCGTCGACCTCAAGCGTGAAAACGCAGCACCAGACCCGATTGCTCACTGGCATCGCGGCTAAGCGCAGCAAAGAATTCGCCTGCGCCCTTGGTGTCCTGCCAGGCCAACCCATCGAAGCGGTAGTGGTATCCACCGGAGCGCGATGCCAGCCAGATCTCATGCAAGGGCCTTTGCTGGTTGACCACGATCTGGCTACCGTTGGCAAACACCAGCGTGATCAGGCCGCCGCTGCGCTGGCTGTCGATGTCGGCGTCCGTCGCGTCGTTG
>CAZMXB010000736.1:355-1846 GCA_964569855.1 uncultured Rhodoferax sp. | reverse complement strand
GAATCTAAGACGGGGAAACGGGACTCGGACCTGCCGCCCCGCAACATAGAAAGGTGAAGGAGGGAATTATGGAGACCATAGAGGCAGAGTACACGGTAGCAGGAGAAGTCGAACCCACGGTGGCGCTGACGCCAGTGCCGCAGCAGAACCCCGTCCTGGTGAACCTCAAGGTCGAGGGAGAGAGGTTCGTCGGGTACGCCAATGCCGCAACGGTGACCGACCCGGAATCAGCGAAGAGGGCCAGCAATGACATCACGCTCATCCGGGGATTCCTGAAGGACGCCGAGTCATGGCGCAAGAAGTACCAGGCAGGGACTTAGATCGGTACTTCACCGACCTGACGGACCCGTTCAACAAGGCCAACGAGACCTACGAGGCAAAGGTGCTGGCCTACAACAAAGAAGAAGAGCGCAAGCGGCAGGAGATCAAACGCCTGAACGACTTGGCCGAAGAGAAGGCCCGCATTGAGAGGGAGATGGCAGAGCGCAAGGCACGAGAAGAGCGGGAGAAGTGGGAAAGGGAACAGCGTGAAGCGGCCATCATCGCAGCGGCGCTCAACGAGCCGCCCCCGGCGCCCGTGCCGCCTCCCCCGGCGCCCGTGTTCGTCGAGCCGCCCAAGCCCGTTGAAGTCCCTGACCAACAGAAGAGGGTCCGGTCAGATGTGGGAACGCTGACCTTCGTGCCGAAGGCTGACACCGAGAAGCTGCAGGCGGCGGTGGGTGCATTGCCGCAGCCTAAGCCGCCGATCGAGATACCCGGCGTGACGATCTACTGCGTGTGGAAATTCAAGGTGCTGAAAGTAGACATGCTGCCCGAGGAATACCGCAAGGTCGGAACGCGGGTGAACGGAGTGAGGGGGTAGGGTGAACCTCTATTACGTCTACGCTCATCACACTCCTGATGGCAAGGTGTTCTATGTCGGCAAGGGGTGCAATGGGCGGCAGCACCAGACCGGAAACCGGAGCGCGTTCTGGAAGCGCATCGTGAAAAAGTACGGCTTCCGATCCTTCCTGCTGGCGAGGAATCTGTCAGAGGAAGAAGCCTACATCCGAGAGGTTGAGTGGATTGATTACTACAAACGGATGGGCTGGTGCGAGGCGAACTTCACCATCGGCGGGGATGGCGTGCGGGTAGAGAAACGGTGGTGGAACGAGGCCATATCAAAGAGCCTCAAAGGGAAACCCGGGGCCAAGGGTAAGGCCAACCATTCATACAAAGACGTTATCAGCGAGGCAGACCTGCGAAGTCTGTACGTGGAGCAGGGATTGTCAACCGTGGCGATTGCCCAAAGGTGCGGGGTGTCTATGACGACGATATGGGCGAGGCTGGTTGACTGTGATATCCCCATCCGGCGACCTGGCCAGACCTGCAAGCCCGTCGAGTGCATCAATGACGGGATGGTGTTTCAGTCAATGGCTGATGCAGCCAAGTATTACGGAGTCCATAGAGGAAACATAAGGAGGGTGTTGAATGGAAACTACAAACATACCG
>CAZMXB010000736.1:0-322 GCA_964569855.1 uncultured Rhodoferax sp. | reverse complement strand
AAGGCGTTGGGGCAGGCACAGTCTCAGTTTTCCCCGATCAAGCAGGACAAGGATAACCCATTCTTCAAGTCCCGCTTCGCATCTTTGGGGGCGATCATCGATGCAACCAAGGGCGCGTTGGCTAAGAACGGCTTGGCGGTGAGTCAGTTGGTTGACACAAACGGGGTGGTTCACGTGGACACGCTGCTCATGCACGAATCAGGGGAATGGATACGCAGCTCCATCTCGTTGAAACCGAAGGCGGACGACCCACAGTCTATTGGATCGGCGATCACTTACGGCAGGCGCTACTCGCTTGGCGCCATCCTCGGGGTGGCGAGTG
>CAZMXB010000735.1:1425-1848 GCA_964569855.1 uncultured Rhodoferax sp. | reverse complement strand
CCAGCCTGCAAGCGCAACTCGCAGCGCTGCAAGCACAGTTGCCCCCGTCTGCCCAAGCGCCCAAATCGTCACCGCGCAAACCCCGCCGTCAGGCACTGCCCGAGCACCTGCGCCGTGTGGAGCACCGCCACGAGCCCGACGACACCCATTGCCCCAATCCGGATTGCGCCCAGCCCATGCAGCGCATTGGCGAGGATGTGAGCGAACGCCTGGACATCGTGCCGGCGGAGTTCTTTGTGCATCGCCATATTTACGGCAAATGGGCCTGCCGCTGCTGCCAGACACTGCGCCAGGAGCCAGCAGAGCTGGACGTGATCGATGGTGGTATCCCCGCCAGCGGGTTGGTGGCGCACACGCTGATCAGCCGCTTTGCAGACCACCTGCCGTACTACCGGCAGGAACAGATCAATGCGCGTAGCGGTG
>CAZMXB010000735.1:0-1415 GCA_964569855.1 uncultured Rhodoferax sp. | reverse complement strand
ATAGAGCCACTGTATGAGGCGCATCGGCGTTTCATCCTCAGTGCCACCGAGTTGCATGCGGACGAGACTCCCATTCCCTTGTTGGATCCCGGCTCGGGCAAGACCAAGAAGGCCTACATGTGGGCGTACGCACGCAGCCCGCATGGTTCGCATCGGGGCGTGATCTACAAGTTCTGTGTCGGACGCGGGGGGCAATATCCACTGGCCTTTCTGGGCGGTAGCAAAGATAGTCCAACACCCGAGCCGCCTTGGCAGGGTACGTTGCTGTGCGATCAATACGCGGGCTATAACGCGGTACTGGATACGCGCGTGTATCCGCAGCGCAAGGCGGCGGCGTGTGCAGCGCATGCTCGACGTAAATTCGAGGAACTCAGCCGTGGTGGCCCCAGCGCAAGTGATTTGGCGGGGGAAGCCTTGCAACGATTTGCGCGGATTTACCAAGCAGAAGGGCTGCTATCGGACATGAGCGCAGAGCAGCGGCAACAGGCGCGTCAGCAACTGAGCAAGCCGCTGTGGGATGAGCTCAAGGCGTGGATGCAGCTCGTTGGCTCCCAGGTGTTACCTGGAAGCAAGGTGCGCCAAGCGATTGACTACAGCTTGCAGGCCTGGGATGCACTGACACTGCATCTCAGTGACGGCGCGGTGGCCATTGACAACAATCATCTGGAGCAGCAGATCAAGCCCTGGAAGCTAGGAGCGAAGAACTGGTTATTCATCGGCAGTGAGCTGGCTGGACAGCGTGCGGCCATGGTGATGAGTTTGGTGCAGAGTGCAAAAATGAATGGCGTGGAACCATGGGCCTACCTGCGTGACGTGCTGGCTCGCATCCACAACCACCCCAACTCCCAGATCGAGGAGTTGTTGCCGCACAGATGGCAAGCGGTTTGAAGTCGGCACAATGCTGATGTATGAAAAACATCGAAGCATTGATCGCTGACGGCGGCGACATCACGATTGGCGCGATCTACCCCATCGAATGCGCTGCAACCGCAGCCGACAACCACAATACCGTCGCAGTGCTGGTTCGTCGTGAAAGCGAAACGCTGAACGCGTTACTCAAGAGGCTCGACAAAGCCATCGGTAAGTTCTACGACAACGACGAAATCGTGGACGAAATAAACGGCGATTGATTCACTGTGTTCCGTCAAGACGGTAGGACTGGACGCTCACAAAAATTCTACTTCTCACACCTTTGGTTCTAGGGGACTATTACCCGAATTACAGGCCTGTTTGCAGAGGGCGCAACCGTCTCGATGGCCTCGTCTAGCATCGTATTTACCAAGTCAGAGTCGGGTCGCGTACCAATCGTTCAACTGACCACTAGGCCATCGAAGCAATCGATCACAGGCTAGAGATAGACCTTGCCGACAGGGATTTGGAATTCTGTTATATCCGTCAACCACTTCTCATTTGGG
>CAZMXB010000734.1:0-1866 GCA_964569855.1 uncultured Rhodoferax sp. | reverse complement strand
GGATCGGGTCGTTGTCTGTTATCCAACGCTCGTTGGTGGCGTCGTAGAAGTTCATGAAAACCTCCAGGCATTGACAAAAGCCCTGCAGGAAAGGCCAAGTCTGGCTTTCAACGAGAGGATGTAACGATGACAAGCCCAGAATTTGGTTCGGTTAAGTTCGCTAATAAAGATGTTGCTTTGGCGCCCTCGCCACTTCCCATCATCTATTTCGACGGTGCGCCTTCCTTGTCCTTCTTGAATGGCATCATTGGCATTACGCTGCTCGCAAGCGGCAACGTCCCCGGCCCCAATGAAACAGTCCTGAATGTTGCGTCGGTTGTGGCCCATCTCAAGTGCAGCATACCCGCTGCTCTGGCTCTTAAGTCCGCTATAGAAAACGCCTTGCTCCTTGCTCAACCCGTCGAGAAGCCCGAGGGGGCGGCTAATTGAGCCTGATGGCGCAAACACAATACTGTCGATGGTGAGGTTGCTCATCGCCGCCTCCACAGATGATCAAATATGGGACGCATGTCTTCTTGAGCGCGATTTTGAGACGGGAGCGGAGTTCCAATTGTCTTTGCCGACAACCGAACTCGTCCGCCTCGCCCCCACAGCACAGGATCAATGCGCCAGAACAAAACTGAATTGTCTCGGCAGATGATGACGATGTGAGTAGCTCGGGGGCGCTGTCTTGATGCGCCAAGCCTCACCGCCAGATCGCGGGAGCAGCGGAGGCGCGGGGTCATGGGGCGCCGCCCTCATGACTTTGGTCTACAGCAAGCTCATCTGCTTGATCACTAGGAGCGGAAACCATTCCCCAAAGTGATACAGAAGCTGTCTTACCTTTTGCAGCAAGCGCCTCGTTCATCACAACGTAAGTGTTTGAGGGGAAAGCGGGCTCTTTGCCGTCAATTGAAAGGAGCCAATTTGCGGCGGCGGAATATTTTCTGTTTGTAAGTTGTGCAACTGCGCGAGTGCCGCCAAGCGCTGCCATTACTGCTCTGGTTGTGCTAAGGCTGACTCTACAGGCATCATTCATACCGCTCTAGTATCCAATTAATTTGGATAGGTCAAGTCAAACTATGACGGATATTTCGAAAAAAGAATCTAAGCCAAATTCTCGCCAAATGGCGATTAGAGATGAAGGCGGAAAATGGAATCCGCGCGCAATTCGATTGCGCGTATTACGAGCAGCTATTTTTAACGAACACCAAAGCGCATTTGCTCGACGTCTAAGTATTTCCAATCAAAGGTTGGGAAATATGGAAAACGGGTTCCCTATTTCCATCGATGTAGCCAACAAAATAAGGTCGCTAGCTCCGGGCCTATCTCTTGATTGGCTTTACCACGGGGAAGAGCGTGGAATGTCCATGGATTTGGTACTGAAACTCAGGAAAGAGGCCGAAAAGCCCGAGTATCAACTGCCAGAGGCAATTGGCGTTCGGGTCAAAGGTAGGATTACGCCAGTTCGTTGATCTTGAGAAATAAACCCATTTAACAATTCGGTTGTCAGCCTTAGAATTAGTCTCGCATCCTCAAGGTCTTCAGGGAGACTGACCGCAATAGCCAGCGCCTGACGGCGGTGCCAAACATCATTCGCCTGCATTTCCCCACCTCCCAGTTATTAACTTTTAATAGAACATATAGAGAACCTTGCCACAAGTACTACCTATAGTTTTAGTTTGGCGTTGGTCTCAATTGATAGAATTGACATTGAACAGGTATACCAGCAAGAGATAATATTTCCAAATTATTTTGATATTTGTTGTTGCGTTTCCAAATTAGTTGGATACTATATCCCCATCCGCTCAACCAGCCGATGGGACTTTCACCATGCCTCTTATCTCAGATCGAATGATCTACCTGGTCACCGTTGCTTATGAAGAC
>CAZMXB010000733.1:0-1872 GCA_964569855.1 uncultured Rhodoferax sp. | reverse complement strand
TACCTGGAGGCGAGCGGCTACCAGGTCACCGTGACCGAGCTGGTGGGGTGGGAGCACAGCATGAAGAACGAACTCATCATTGCCCGCCGTACCGACAAGCCCAACGTTGCTGCGGCCCAGCGCTTGCAGGCTTTGCTGCATGAGTTCGGTCTGACGGCGCTGATGGGTACCCGCTTTGTCCTGCCCACCCCATGGCCCGCCTTCCCCGCCTGACCCTGCCGGGTCATCCCCACCACGTCATCCAGCGGGGCAATAACCGCCAGGCCATCTTTGCCACGACGGCGGACCGCCAGATGATGCTGGACTTGCTGGACGAAAACGCCCGCAAATTCAGCGTAGCCATCCACGCCTATGTGCTGATGGACAACCACTTTCACCTGCTGGCCACGCCGCAGACCACGGATGGGCTGCCCCAGACGATGCAGGCGGTGGGCCGGCGCTATGTACGCTACTTCAACGACAGCCAGAAACGCAGTGGCACCCTGTGGGAGGGGCGATACAAATCCACGCTGATCCAGACCGAGCGCTACCTGCTGGCCTGCATGGCCTATATCGACCTCAACCCGGTGCGCGCCGGCATGGTGGCGCAGGCGCGCGACTACCCGTGGTCCAGCCACGGTCACTACATTGGTCTGCGCACCGACAAGCTGCTCACGCCGCATCCGTTGGTCTGGGCCTTGGGCAACACCCCGTTTGCCCGTGAAGTGGCCTACGCCGAATTGGTGCAGGCAGGTATCAGCACCGGGCAGGAGCAGGCGCTGACCGACTCAGTTATGCGGGGTTGGGCGCTGGGTGAACCCGATTTTGTAAAAAGTCTACAAAAAATGACCTCGCGCAGAGTGTCGAAAAGCACTCCGGGGCGCCCGTTGTCCGCCAAATTGCCATTGCTCAAATAGAGCACTAGCCCTCGTAAATACTAGACTTATTGCTATTATTTTTATATGTCCCTAATTTACAGATGATGGCTCTATTGTGCGAACAATTGGAATCTGACCCCAATTAAATTGCTTGGCATCTTTGTTGCATTGCAGTATTCTTCGAATCCATTGCATTTAATCAGTTGAGGACTGAGCGCTGATTCACGGCGGTCTGTCCCGCAAATACCCATGAGGAACGCCATGACCACGGCAGCCGAGATCCAACACCTTCAGAACAACGGTTTGTATTCCACAGCGAATGAGCACGATGCTTGTGGCGTCGGTTTTGTGGCCCACATCAAGGGCACCAAGTCGCACGACATCGTCAAGAATGCGCTGAAGATCCTCGAGAACCTGGATCACCGGGGTGCGGTCGGGGCGGACAAGCTGATGGGCGACGGCGCCGGCATCCTGATCCAGTTGCCCGACGCGCTGTACCGCGAAGAAATGTCTGCCCAGGGCGTCACCCTTCCGCCACCCGGCGAATACGGCGTCGGCATGATCTTCCTCCCCAAGGAACACGCATCGCGCCTGGCCTGCGAGCAGGAGATGGAACGCGCGATCAAGGCCGAGGGCCAGGTGCTGCTCGGTTGGCGCGACGTGCCGGTGAACCGCGACATGCCGATGTCGCCCAACGTGCGCGCCAAGGAGCCGGTCCTGCGCCAGGTCTTCATCGGCCGCGGCAATGACGTGATCGTGCAGGACGCGCTGGAGCGCAAGCTGTACGTGATCCGCAAGACCGCCAGCGCGGCCATCCAGAACCTGCAGCTCAAGCACAGCAAAGAGTACTACGTGCCCAGCATGAGCAGCCGCACCGTGGTCTACAAAGGCCTGCTGCTGGCCGACCAGGTGGGGGTGTATTTCCAGGACCTGAGCGATCTGCGCTGCGTCTCCGCGCTGGGCCTGGTGCACCAGCGTTTCTCCACCAACACCTTCCCCGAGTGGCCGCTGGCGC
>CAZMXB010000732.1:0-1875 GCA_964569855.1 uncultured Rhodoferax sp. | reverse complement strand
TGACAGTTGGCGCAGAACCAGAAGCCTTGATCGCTCATGCCGACTCCTTCTGGTTAGAACGTTCGAATCTGGCGGCGAGGTCGGGGCGTCCGTGGCGCCGCAGGTGTTGGGCGATGGTGGGGCTGGTGTAGCCCAGCCGGGTGGCGATGTGGACGGGTGATTCGAACGGGAGGAGGTGTTCGATGTCGTCGCAGCGGGTGCAGCCGGCGCCTTCTTCGGTGTCGGCTAACGTGCCGGCGTCGATGTCGTCCCAGGCAAGCGGCGGCGGCCACCCTTTGCGTTGCGCTTCGTTGCGGGCCCGCACCGACGTTCCGGGGGTCATGCAGAGTTGCCGGTACATGCGGTCGATGTCGCGATCTCGGCGGACGGTGATCGTATGGGAGTCATCCCAGTCGGCGTATCCGAAGTTGGATTGGCTCATTCCGAGGTGTTTGGCTTGGGCGAGCCGCGGCCAGCCGATGGCGATGAGCGCCCGCACTTTGCGGGCTGCCGGGCCTGCCGGAATGAGGGCGCCGTCGGCCAGGGCGAACGGGTCACAGGCGAACAGTTTCGCCTCAGTTTCGGGATGCACCTTCTTCGCAGGTCGGGAGGTACACCAGCCCATCAGTCGTTGGATGACGGTCAGGGCGACGCCGGATTCTTCGGCGATGCGGCGCTGCCCCATGCCGCCGGCCATCAACGCCTGGACGTGTCTGCGGGACGGTTCAGCGTCGACCAGCAGCGGCGGGACAGCGCCCCACCGTTCCTGGCTCTTGCGCCGGTCGTAGTAGCGGTTGGCTTCGGCTTGGGCCTGGCGGCAGGGGGTGCAGCGGCAGCCTCCGGAATACGAGCTGCGGGTGCCGTGCTGTCGGCGGCCCTGCCAGTCGATGGGGTCACTCATCGTCGCAACCTTCTTTGCATGTTCCGGAAACGTGTGAAGAATCGTCCGTTCCCTTTACATGCTCGCCGCGTTCGATCCATCCGGCGTACATGTGAGCAGGTAGGCTATCGACGGGCTGGCCGTACATGTCGGCGTACCGTTGGGCACACTCACGCAGCCACGCGACGATGGCGGCACGTTCATCGCAATAGGGGCAATGATCTGACGCCCATGAAGACTTACCTGACGTATGTGGACGATCAGAAATGTCGAAATACAAGTCGCATGAGTCGGTGCAATGTTCACAATGCTCACTCATCGTCGCCTCGTAGATGCTCGCCGCGTTCGATCAACTCAATGTCGTCAATGTCAATGACGATGACCCCGCATGGATCAGCAAGCCTATTCAGCCACGCGACGATGGCTTCACGCTCATATGACTGACCGGCTAGCCAGGCGGCGTCCAGTTGCATCTTCCTGACCTGCTCGGTGAGATCCACTTTGCGTTCGGTCATTCGATGCCGCCGAGGTCGCAGCCCAGCTCTTCGGCGACCGCGGTTAGTACGGTGTCGGCGGCGAACACGTTGACCCCCGCCAGCGCCTGGTTTAGTCCGTCGACGGCGACGGTCAGCGCACGCCACAGTTCGGGGGCTGCGGAGTAGGGGGCGTCTTCCTTGATGGCGTCTGCCACTGCGCGGCAGCGATTGCGTACGGGGGTGGCGGTTCTCATGGTGTCTCCTGGTGTTGTCATCGGCGGATCGCTGCTCGTTGTCGTCGTGTCATGCCGCCCCAGATCCCTTCGGGGTTGTCCGACATGGACAGCGCGAACCTGAGGCAGTCGGAGATGTGGGGACAGGTGTGGCAGATGCGGATGGCGGCTTCGGCGGTCCAGCGGTCGCCTTCTTTGGGGAACCAGAGGTCGCGCTCGGTTTGCCGGCATAGTGCGGAGGGGAAGCGGTCCTTCATGGCGCCACCTCCGACCAGGGAAGTGTCGGCCAGCCGCAGAGCGCGGCTAG
>CAZMXB010000731.1:0-1877 GCA_964569855.1 uncultured Rhodoferax sp. | reverse complement strand
TCGAAGCGCGAGGAGCTTCTCGACGCGCTGGTGGCCGTGGCGAAGGAGGGGTGACTCATGGACGATGAGAAGACACCGTCACCAGCCGACATCGCGCGCGCGCGCGAACGCATTCCCGCCGCGTGGCTCGACACGATCGAAGCGCTGATCCTGCGTGCTCAAGCGCCCGCCGACTTCGTGCCTGATCTCGCAGCGCAGTGGGGTCGCTCTCGTCGCCGCGTGTGGGAGTACGTCCGCCGTGTGCGGCTGCGGCTCGCTGAGCGCGCGAAGACAGTCGATCCGGACGCCGACCGCGAGATGATCCGCGCCATGCTGCTCAACGCGTACCGTCGCGCCGAGTCGGGCGGCATGAAGGGCCCCGACGCGAAGGGCATGGTCGCCGCCGCGCGCACGCTCGCCGAGGTGACCGGCGTCGCCGCACCGCGCAAGGTCGATATCACGTCGGGAGGGAAGGCGATCACCGTCTACGCTCCGGAGGAACGCGAGCCGTGATGGCCGCTGCGCCGACGCCGAGGTCGCGCCCTGCGAAGACCACGGCGACCGAGTGGGTGCCGCTGCCGATGCAGGAGCGCGCGCTCGCCTGCGGCGCATACGAGCTGTTCCTCGGCGGTGCCGCGGGACCCGGAAAGAGTGAGTATCTCGTCGTCGCGCCGCTCCGGTGGGTGGATCATCCGGCGTTTCGCGCGATCCTGTTCCGCAACAGTTTTCCGGAGCTGGAACGCACGCTCGTCGCGAAGAGCCGCAAGATCTACCCGGGCCTCGGCGGCACTTACAACGAGAGCAAGCACGTCTGGGTGTTCCCGAGCGGCGCGCAGATCGAGTTTGCGTACCTCGAGAGCGACCGCGACGTGCACCGCTACCAGGGCGCGGAGTTCTGTTTCGTCGGGTTCGACGAACTGCCGCACTTCACGGAGTACCAGTACCGCTACATGCAGTCGCGCATGAGGTCCGCGTCGGGGCTCCCGATGCGACTGCGTGCGACGGGCAACCCCGACGGCCCGCACCTCGAGTGGGTTCGCGCGCGGTTCGTGGAGTGGATCGAGAAGCGCGCCGCGGGGGGCGACGTGCTGTGGTTCGACCCCGACGGCCAACGCGTCGCGAAGGGCGTCTCCTACGCGCTGTCGCGGAGCTACATCCCCGGGCGCCTCGACGAGAACCCGTACCTCGGGCCCGAATATCGCGCGCAGCTCATGGCGCTCGACCCGGTGACGCGCGCGCGGCTCCTCGAGGGCGACTGGGACGCGTGCGCCGGTGAAGGGAAGCTCTTTCACCGCACGTGGTGGCGCATCCTCGAATCGCTGCCGGATGACTGCGAAGCGTCGGTGCGCGCGTGGGACTTCGGCGCGACGGTCGACGGCGACCCGACGCAGGGTGTGCGAATGCACCGTCGACCGAAGGGCATCGTTCCGCGATGGGTGATCGACGACGTTCGGACGCTGCGCGGCGCGCCCCACGAGGTCGAAGCACTGGTGAAGGCGACCGCGGAGCTCGACGGGAAGGCCGTGGTCGTGGTGATCCCCCAGGACCCGGGGCAAGCGGGCCTTGCGCAGGTGCACGCGTTCAAGCGGCTGCTCAACGGGTGGAGGGTGGTCTCGCGCCGCCCGTCGGAGGCGAAGATCGTGCGGTGGGGCCCGTTCTCGTCGCAGGTCGGAGCGCTCAACGTGGGCCTTGTGCGTGCGGCGTGGAATCGCAACGTCATCGACGAGGGCCACGCCGCGCCCGACGGTGCGCACGATGACTTTCTGGACGCGGCGAGCGACGCACACGCCGAGCTCTCCGACGAGGGGTACGCCGCGAAGCTGAAGGCCGGGATGAAGAACGTGTAGCCCTACCGTCGACGATCACCGTGCCACCTCATGCTGGCCGTCCGCGCGCGT
>CAZMXB010000730.1:0-1882 GCA_964569855.1 uncultured Rhodoferax sp. | reverse complement strand
CTATGGAACCGAATTTGCCGAGCCCTTCAACAACAACGCCATCAGCAAAGACATCTTCCATCTGAACCATATCAGCGGCTACAAATACGGCACCAATTTCTTCAATGTTGACATGCTGCTGTCAGACAGCAAAGACCCGGCGGGCGCTGGTTCCAGCAATGGCGCGCAAGAGGTTTACATCGTTTACCGCAATACGGTAGAACTGGACAAGCTCACTGGCTCACCCTACAAGTTCGGTCCGGTGCGTGGTGTGGGCATCACCGCTGGTTTTGACTACAATGCCAAGACCGACGCCGGCTACAACTCCAAGAAGCGCATGCTGGTGGCGGGCCCCACTTTCATGATGGATGTGCCCGGCTTCCTGAACGTCAGCCTGCTGCTGCTGTGGGAAAGCAATGCGCCGTACAACACCTTTAGCAAGGTCTCGACCCCGCGTTATGGCTACGACGCGCACGCCATGCTGGGTGCAGCATGGGGCATTCCTCTGGGAGCAAGCGGGTTCTCATTTGAAGGTTTTGCCAACGTGATTGCCGCCAAAGGCAAGAACGAGACGGGTGGCGACACCGCAGCGGAAACCAATATCGACATGCAAGTCATGTACGACCTGAGCGGTGCATTGGGCATGGCGCCCAAGAGCCTGAAAGTCGGTCTGGAGTACCAGTACTGGAAAAACAAGTTTGGCAACGATAGCGATGGTGTCGCCGGTCGCGGTGCGTTTGCCAAGACACCCATGATTCGCGTGGAATACCACTTCTAACAGCGCTTGGCTTCCTGCCCTTGACGGGCAGGACTGCATCGCATCAGCTGGTCAAGGCGCCTTGTGCCAACCCCGGAGCTAGAGGCTGACTTTGGCGTGCTGGTCGTCGTCTGCGTTCGGCGTTTCGCCGGCCACGTAAGCCTTGGCTGCTTCGTAAACGTACTTGAGCCCCTGCATACCGGCGTTGTCCCAATATTCACCGTCCTGCGCAGTAAATTTCAGCAACGCGATATTGGGGTCCGCTTTGCCATCCGGAAACCATACCTTCCAGGCTGGTTTCCACAACTTCTCAATCAACTGCGGGTCTTTTGAGAGGGCTAACTCACCGCGCACCGAAGCGAATTTGCCGTCACTTTGAAAAGTCAAGGTCGACTGCGGATTGACGCTGATTTCGTCGACTTTGAGTGAGTTGATGTTGGTCACAAGGTAGGCGTCTACACCATTGGTCAGGCGGGCAATGGCCATCGGCCGTGCGTGCATTCCGTTCGCGGTATGGGTTACCAGCATCGCTACGTCAAAGTCGTTCACCACATCGTGCAAATGTTTCCTGCCGTCGTTCGTTTCCATTGCTACTGGCTCCTTGCTATTCAAAAATGGAGAAAGGTTTGATCCAGTAGCCAAGTTACAGGCAGGCCATCACATCATCCGTGCGCGACCCCACACATCGCGCATATAGGCGCTGAGTTCGAGTGTGTTCACCCGCCTAGCGCCAGCAACACATTCTCCGCGGTCGCTGGGCAGGTCAGCCGCACCGGCCCACCGCCGCCTGCCGAGGCAATCGCATCCCTAAGCGCTTCATAAACACTGATCGCCAGCATAAAAGGTGGCTCACCAACGGCCTTGCTGCCGAAGACGTTGTCCTCGCGGTTGGGTTCGGGCCACAGGTCGATCTTGAAGTGCTGTGGCACATCGCCTGCCGTCGGAATTTTGTAGGTGCTGGGGGCATGGGTGGTCAACAGGCCCTTGTCGTTCCACACCAGTTGTTCGGTGGTCAGCCAGCCCATGCCCTGCACAAAGCCGCCTTCAATCTGGCCGATGTCAATGGCCGGATTGATGGAACGGCCGACGTCGTGCAGGATGTCCACCTTGAGCACGCGGCTCTCGCCGGTCAGGGTGGCGATCGCC
>CAZMXB010000729.1:0-1883 GCA_964569855.1 uncultured Rhodoferax sp. | reverse complement strand
AGACCAGGGTCTTGGCCACGTCCTTGATGACCGCGAAGCCGCCAGCCATGTCGCCATACAGCGTGCAGTAGCCGGTGGCCATCTCGCTCTTGTTGCCGGTGGTCAGCACGATGCTGCCGAACTTGTTGGACAGCGCCATCAGCAGCGTGCCGCGGATGCGGGCCTGGATGTTCTCCTCCGTCGTATCTTCCGCGCGCCCGGCAAACTCTGAAGCGAGTGAATCCTTGAAGGCCTCGAACTGGGGCACGATCGAGATTTCGTCGTAGCGCACCCCCATGCGCTGCGCCATCTCGCGGGCGTCCAGCCAGCTGATATCGGCCGTGTAGGGTGACGGCATCATCACCGCGCGCACCTTGTCCGCTCCCAGCGCATCCACCGCTATCGCCAGCACCAGCGCCGAGTCGATACCGCCGGACAGGCCCAGAATGGCGCCCGGAAAGCCGTTCTTGCCCACGTAATCGCGAACGCCCAGCACCAGCGCATCCCACAGGTCGTGCTCCGGTGCGCGAACCGGTTCCACGTTTGCTACTATTTTTATAGCTTGCTGCGCAGTATCCACGAGGGCTACGAAGCTATTTTCCTTGAAGCTGGGGGCGCGACCGGCCACCGTACCGTCAGGGTTGAGCGCGAACGAATGCCCCTCGAACACTACCTCGTCCTGTCCACCCACCAGATGGGCATAGACCAGCGGCAGCCCGGTCAGTTGCACACGCTGGCGCATCATCTCCTCGCGCTCGTAGCCCTTGCCTACGTGGAAGGGCGAGGCATTGATGACTGCCAGCAATTGCGCACCCGCCTCCTGTGCCAGGCGAGCCGGCTGCTCAAACCATGCGTCTTCGCAAATCAGCAGGCCGACCCGGATGCGCTGCCCTGCGTCACCCGCCTCGAACACACACACGCCGTTACCGGGCGTGAAGTAGCGCCGCTCATCAAACACCTGGTAATTGGGAAGTTCGCGCTTTGCATAGGTGGCTACCACCTGGCCTTCACGCAGCACGCTGGCCGCGTTGAAGCGGTTTTGCACGGCCACCGAGCGCGTGCGGCTGTCACCGCCACTGGGGTGCCCTACCACCACGGTCATATCCTTTAACCCGGCCAGAGCATGGGCCACCGCTTTCACGGCATCATCGCAGGCATGGATGAACGCCGGGCGCAAAAAAAGATCTTCGGCGGCATAGCCGCAAATCGACAACTCGGGGGTCAGCAGCAGGCGCGCGCCGTCCGCGTGGGCGTCCCTGGCCGCGGTAATGATCTTCTGGGCATTGCCCTCCAGATCACCCACAATGAAATTGAGTTGCGCAACGCACAGTTTGAGAGTCATGAACCAGGAATTTTTCGTTAATCGCAGCCCCTTGGGGGCGGTGCCCGCGCACGGGTGCGCCATGGATGAAGTTTATGTCATCCGGGTGGTGCCGTCGCCGCTGGAAATTGACGCCGTCGCGTGGGACGCCCTGTTGCAAACCCAGGCCAACCCCAGCCCCTTCATGCGCCACGCCTATCTGGCTGCTTTGCATCTGAGCGGCAGTGCTATGGCAAAGACCGGCTGGAAGCCCCACTTCTTCACTATTTGCCAGCGTGACGTACTGGTCGCGGCCTGCGCCATTTACGAAAAGGCCCACTCCTACGGCGAATACGTGTTCGACTGGGCCTGGGCCAATGCCTATGCGCAGCACGGCCTGCCCTACTACCCCAAGGCGATAGCCGCTGTGCCGTTCACGCCCGTGCCAGGAGCCCGGTTGATGGCGCGCACGCCCGAGGCGCGCGCCGCCTTGCTGCAGGCGGTGCTGAAGTGGTGCGAGCAGAGCGGCATGTCGTCGTTGCATCTTCTGTTTGTGGATGACGCCGATGCCGCCGCCTGCGCGCAAGCCGGCCTGATGCTGCGC
>CAZMXB010000728.1:0-1887 GCA_964569855.1 uncultured Rhodoferax sp. | reverse complement strand
GGCGTTTTTCCACTCGAAATTCGAGAGGTAAGTTGCTTAACTTTCCTGACCTCCCAATGCGAAGGCACCTTTCCCAACCAATCGACGCCCGAATCCTTCATGGTCACCGACTGGTCGAGGCCCTGGGTCACGGCGTGCGATATGACGGATTGGCGCTTTTCCTTGAGCAAGGCGACAAGCTTTTCCTGCTCGGCCACAAGTGCATCGATCTTGGCGGTTTCGCGGTCGAGGAACTGCAAGATTTTTGATGACTCCACGGCTGGGGGCACTGCAATTTGGATCGAGCCTATCGTGTCGGTGTTTAGATTCAGCTGTGTCCCGAACTTGCCTAAACCTGCGTAGCAAGTGCCCGCCTCAAATATTCGGTAAAGAAATTTGGATTGGATATCCAATCTCGGGAAATAAACAAATCCATCGTGTATGCAGGCCTTGATTCCCGTAATGCATGGCTTTCCAACTGTTCCAGCGATACTGATAAATAGCTGACCTGGTTCAAGTTTTACGCTCAGCGAGCTGCCCAGCGATGACAGTCTTTGCGGTGTTTCTCTTAAAACACCGTCAGAAGCCGATACATCAGTAATACGGACCCAGGCGTATTCGCCTTCATCATCAAAATATTTGGGATCTTCAATAGGCCTTGGACTTGCGCCTCGCTGAACAGGCGATAGTCGTTTGATATGTTTAACCTCCCAATGCTCAGGCACCGCGCCCAACCACTGAACCCCGCTGTCCTTGTACGCCGGATATTTTGGAAAGCTCATGGCGCGGCCCCTTGCCAGATGGGCATTTCTTCCCAGTCCGCCGGAAATCCCATGTGCATGGGTTTGATGTGTGGATAGTTGTGCAGCAACACTTTGACCTTGCATGGCCAGCGTGTTGTACACACGACGGTCTTGGTCGGGGTTGAAAACAGCCGATAGGCCTGCGGGTTTTTTGCCAGGGATCAGCATTTTCAAAGAGAACTTGCGGTTCCAGACGCGGCCATGGTGGGCGCAGTGGTTGCGCACAATGGTCAGGTGGTGTGCAAAAGAAACCAGCACCTTTTCGTCCAGCCCGTAGGCTTGTGCGATGGCTTGGCGGTCTTTTGGGGCTGCCAGGTTTTGCAGCCAGCGTGAGAGGTGTCCCAGTGACATGAGTTCGCACGCTACCCACAGCGGTGGGGTGGTCAGAGTCGGATACTGACGGCGGTAATGCTCTGCGAAGGTTTCTCTGCTGCGGCCGTATTCTTTGACCAATTCATCGCGGCTGGTTTGCCAGACAGAGTGTTTGGCAAAACAAGCAGGGTTCTCATGTGCAAACGGTCCATGACGCAGACTCAGTTCATTGGCCAGGCGTGTGCGCAGTGAAATTTCGACCCGCTCGATGGCGTCAAGCAACAGTAGCCGCAGTTCCCGGTCAAAGTTGTAAATGCCGAGGATGGTCTCCAAGTCAGCGCCTGGGATGAAGCGGTGTTCGCCCTCTGCGGCGCTTGCTTCTTCAAATGGCTTCCAGTAAGCGCGAAGTCGGTAGTAGTTGACGTGATGCAGGTGATATCGAGCGCTGTCGGTGTCTGCAATGTGCATGCCCCTTTGGCGCAGCAAATCGATTTGCTGAGTGGTGGAGAGTGGGGGTTTGCCAAAGTGCGTCATAGGGGCACTCCGGCTGCATCGGTGGCTGGCCATGCGTTTTGGACAGCACAAAAAGTAACCCCCCTGGTGCGCATCGTGGAGAGGCGTGGGGGGTGTTGTTGCACTAGATTATATGCAAATAAGTGCGCTGCCAGCCCTTTCATGCACTCAGCCCCTTGATCATGTCCAAGATCCGGTCGGTGGTTTGCTTGAGTTCGGCGTCGATCTCGGCCAGGAGGCGCGGTGGGGTGAAGACGTAGAAGTGCCGGTTAAACGGGAT
>CAZMXB010000727.1:1680-1889 GCA_964569855.1 uncultured Rhodoferax sp. | reverse complement strand
GCGAAAGGAATGGCCCGTTGAATCTTGGCATCGCCTGGCAGTCTGACCGCCCCTTTAGTTTTCCAGCGGGATCCGCCAACGATATCGCGATAGATTGGAAACTCGCTGAGCATCACGATAAGTTGGTCGGTGACTTCCTTACCAAACGCCCCTTCCTGCTCGATGTAGGTCAACACCGTACCGCCATGCAGGAACGCGTCGCGCTTGGC
>CAZMXB010000727.1:788-1670 GCA_964569855.1 uncultured Rhodoferax sp. | reverse complement strand
GTCTGCAAGATCATCTGATTTCGGACATTGCCGGACCATTGGCCGCGAACAACATCCTCAACGTAATAGATGCCCTGATTGTCGCGAGCCATCAGCAGGCCAACGGTATAGCAGCCACCATCGGCGGTAGCAGCCTTATCCCAATAGCGAACACGGCACGCGTCAGCGGGTGCAATCTGAACCGTCTTGCTAAGCCACTCCCGCTTGAAGACGAGGCCCGAAATCTCGATGAAGTCCCCTTCGAGCTCTTGCATAGCCAGAGTCGTGGAGTAATTCGCACCGATCCGCGTGTAGTATTCAGGCGGGGCAAATGGATTATCTCGAGTTGAGCAGCGGACTAGGTAGGTATTCGGGCGAGCCATGAACGGCTTACCCTTGAACCACTCAAGCCCACGGGACACCGATTCACCATCGCCACCAATGCTGATAGAGGCCTCATCGACTTGGCTGTAAAAGCTTTCAAACGTCCAGTGCTTGAAGCCTCGCGGGGTGAATGTCGCCAAGACCGGCCCCATCCTGCCACGGAATCGACAGCAGCCAATAGCAACGTCAAAGGCTGCTTTGGTGATAATGCTCGCTTCGTCGAACCATAGGCCTGCTTTGTTTGGGCCCCGTAGCTTGTCCGGGGCGAGTCCAGAACCAAACGCGAGGCGTAGGGCTTACAACGTGGTCGATGTACTGGCCTGAGAACTTGGCCGACTCAATGAACGTAGGCAGCGTCGTATCCCGAATCATATTGTTGTCGGGGCTGATCGCCATCCACGGTTCACCCGGGCGAGCTCGTTGGAGAATATCGATCGAGCCAATCTTAGATTTGCCGCTGTTATGGTGCCAAATCCCCGCAGCACTATAATGGTTTGATATGGGCACATGGAGATCCCA
>CAZMXB010000727.1:0-664 GCA_964569855.1 uncultured Rhodoferax sp. | reverse complement strand
ATCCTTTCAAACTTTATAGAAACGATTTCATCCCATGCCGAAACCGCATTCCCCTGAGTTGATTCAAAAGGTTCGTGAGTTTGCTGCATCTGGCCTAACGTCAGCTCAGATTGGCGAGCTGGTTGGAATGCCCCCGAAGAACGTCCAAAGGATTTATCAAAAGTACAAAGTGCAGGGGCTCCCTCGCGGTGCCATGAAAGGGAATCGATCGGCAAAGGCCTATTCGTTCGACGAGAATAAGGCCGTTGAAATGTATCAGTCTGGCATGTCTTACGAGCAGATCGCCCACGCTCTTGGAGTTCCTGGTAACAAGCCAAGCGAGGTTGTTCGAACCCGACTGACTGGGCGCTGTGAGATCCAAAGTCGAATTGGCGGCGCGTCTGGACAAGACAACTCGCAATGGAAGGGTCGGAACAACCAGCGATACCAAGATCGATACAACACGTATCGAGTCGTTGTTGCATTTCTCGGTACGCTACTTCCCAAGGGCTGGGTAGTGCATCACCTTGACGAGAACGAAACGAACGATTCCCCTTCCAATCTCTGCCTGTTTCCCTCTGCCAGTCTTCACAACTCGCAGCACCAATGGCTATTAAAGAACCAGTTGAAAGGCGGCGCAGCGGAAGACATCCAAGAGGTGTTAAGAATTGGTGGGCGTCTGTTA
>CAZMXB010000726.1:0-1890 GCA_964569855.1 uncultured Rhodoferax sp. | reverse complement strand
GAAAGGGTTCGCTCTTTCCGATGCAAACCGCAAACATGGAGGATTAAGATGAAAACGTACGCAGTCGAGATAATTGGCAAAACCCCGCTATTGATGCACCACGACAACATCGAGTGGGCAGACTATATGGACACATGGAAAAATGACCCCGGCAACAAGAAAACCAGTAAGGCCGGTGATGATCGTTCCCCGGCATGGCGCTGGCTCGGATGCTGCTATCACGACGGAAAGCGGCTGGCCATCCCGCAGGCCAACATCATGCGCGCAATCATGGAGGGCGGCGCCATGGTGCCAGTTCCCGGCGGCAAAATGGGCAAGACGTTCAAATCACAAACCCAGAGCGGAATGATGTGCGTTGAAACATTCTGGACGCTGGAGACTGCCGAGGGGCGTGTTATCGAGTGGCCAACGCTGGCGGAACTCAACCGGATAGACAGCTTCCCGGAAATGCGCGAGAAGGTTCGGGAGCTTGGATTCGACCTGCTTATCAAGCGCGCCAAAATCGGCACCTCGAAGCACATTCGCGTCCGCCCGGAATTTTCTGCGGGCTGGCGTATTTCTGGGCATATAAGCGTCTGGGATGAGCAGATTACCGGCGATGCGCTCGCCAGCATTCTTGAGTACTCCGGGCAATACAAGGGGCTTTGTGACTGGCGGCCAGGCGGGCGAACCCCCGGCCCATTCGGAACTTTTTCCGCAACTATCAAGGGGTCCTAACATGACCGACAAGACAGAAAACCGCGTTTATTCCTTCCGCGATGGAATGCCAACAGGCCCGGACGTTGCTGCGCTCGAAAAGCGATGGAAGGATATCGCCATAGGTGACAGCGTGCCCTATGAGGAAGTAGAAAAGGAGATAGGGGCAGAGTGGAGGAGCGAACGATTCCGCACTGTAACCACGGCATGGCGCGCCCGGATTATCGAACGCGGCCTCGTTCTGATATGTGAACCTGGCCGAGCTTTTGTCGTCGCAACTGGAGAACAGATAAGCGCGATGACGCACGGGGTGCTTTCGCACATTGGCCGGCAGAGCAAGGCCCAGCGGAAGCGGCTAAGTACCGTGCGGCCCGAGTCTGAAATCGAAAAGCAAACGGTTGAGCATCACGGCCGGCTGATGCTGATGATAGAGCGCGAATCGAAAAAAGCCCGCCTAAACATTCTGCCGAACAGCCAGCCAGATGAGCCTGTACGCATTTCGCCACCGGAGAAGGCCACAGCATGACACTCCAAGACAACGAGCCGCGCTGCCTAGCCTACCTGACAGCCCCGCTCATCAAGAAAATGCCAGACTGGTGCCCAAAGCGTGACACATGCGCTAGGCATCTATCCATCCGAACCGACATGCACATCAGCAAGCCAGTTGAGTTCCGCGTGTGCATGCTCGGAAAGACTGACAAGCACATCGAGGCACAACATAACGCAAAAATCACCGGCCAGCTTTAGCTGGTCCGCGCGGATTGACGGGTTATGGGTCTGAAACTACGGAGAAAGACATGCAGATCGAAAAGGAACTACAGAACATGTTGAACAACCTGCGGCGGATACATGCAGCCTACGACGACAAAGGCGAGGACCTGAGCGCATGGCCGCTGAAAGCCACAGACGCCATTGAGCGGCTAGAAATTGCGCTGCGCATCAAGACTGAAGAGCACCAGTGCTGCACGGAAGATTTGATGGAAGCGCGCAAGAGCGAGCAGGATGGTTGGAAAGAGGCAGCGATTGCGTGGGAGGTTTGCGCCTCGATTCACGAGACATGGGCAAAAAAGAAGGACGCCCTGTACTCGACGCGACACGCGGACTTTGAGCGACACGCAGAGGACGCACGGCGGAAACTGACGCATAACGCAGAAATAACCGGCAGGCAAAAGCGCAGCTTTTGACTGTCCGCGT
>CAZMXB010000725.1:0-1892 GCA_964569855.1 uncultured Rhodoferax sp. | reverse complement strand
CGTGCCGGCCATTTACGTGTACGGCGGCACCATTCTTCCGGGCCAGTACAAGGGTAAAGACCTGAACATCGTCAGCGTGTTTGAAGCCGTGGGTGAAAACGCCGCAGGCCGCATGAGTGACGAAGATCTGCATCAGATTGAATTGCGTGCCATTCCCGGAACCGGCTCGTGTGGTGGCATGTATACGGCCAACACCATGTCATCGGCCTTCGAAGCGCTGGGCATTTCGCTGGTCTATTCCAGCACCATGGCCAATCCGCACGACGAAAAGATGAACTCAGCCAGGGAATCGGCCAAGGTGCTGATTGAGGCCATCAAGAAAGACCTCAAGCCACGCGACATCGTGACCCGTAAAAGCATTGAAAACGCCGTAGCGGTGATCATGGCCATTGGGGGCTCAACCAACGCGGTGCTGCACTTTCTGGCCATAGCCCACGCAGCCGGAGTGGAGTGGACGATTGACGATTTCGAGCGTGTGCGCGTCAAGACCCCGGTGTTGTGCGACCTCAAGCCTTCCGGCAAGTACCTGGCGGTGGATTTGCACCGCGCTGGCGGCATTCCGCAAGTGATGAAGACACTGCTGGCCGCAGGTCTGCTGCATGGCGACTGCATCACCATCACCGGCCAGACCGTGGCCGAGGTGCTGAAGGATATTCCCGACGTGCCGCGGGCCGACCAGGATGTGATCCGTCCGATCGACAACCCGATGTACCGTCAGGGGCACCTGGCCATTCTCAAAGGCAACCTGAGCCCCGAAGGCGCAGTCGCCAAGATCACCGGCCTGAAGAACCCGGTGATGACCGGACCCGCCCGTGTGTTTGAAGATGAACAGTCCGCACTCAAGGCCATTCTGGACAACAAAATCGTCCCCGGCGATGTGATGGTGCTGCGTTACCTGGGCCCCAAGGGCGGCCCCGGCATGCCCGAGATGCTGGCACCCACCGGCGCGTTGATCGGTCAGGGCCTGGGCGAAAGTGTGGGCCTGATCACCGACGGCCGCTTCTCCGGCGGCACCTGGGGCATGGTGGTGGGCCACGTGGCGCCGGAAGCGGCGGCAGGCGGGGTGATTGCACTGGTGGAAGAAGGTGATTCCATCACCATTGATTCACGCCAGTTGGTTCTGGAGCTCAACGTACCTGAGGCCGAAATTGCCAAACGCCGTGCGGCCTGGACAGAACCCAAGCCCCGCTACACACGTGGTGTGCAGGCGAAGTTTGCGTTCAATGCATCGTCTGCCAGCAAAGGTGCGGTGCTGGACAACTACTGAGCCCGGCCCGAAATCCCACAGCCCTCAGGCTGACCAAAACAGGCACATCTTGCGTGTGCCCGTCATTTTTTCTTGCGCTTGTTGCTGAGTAGTCCCATGGCATCCCGGTTGCGTTCAATCCGTTCCTTGCGCTTGGCATCCTCGCGTTCCATCTCCTTGCGCTTGGTGTAGCCCGAGGCGTCAGCCCACGACCACCAGGCCACAGCCAATCCGAACGGAGCCAGCACCAACCACCAGGGCCACACGGCCACCGGTCCGAATTCCAGAAATTTCAACGCCATCAAGACCACCCCCAACCCTACTAAGTACATGACAACCTCCTGTGTAGTCTGACTGCAACTCGGCACTTCATTCGGCCCGCAGGCACTGCTCTAAACCGAGCCCACTGTAACCCAAGCCGGCTCCGACAATCCGCCCAAGGCGCCTTTTTTTAGAAGACAAAAAAACCCGCACGAAGCGGGTTTTTGGTTGGCTACCACCGCTCACCGCAGTGGCAACGTCTGCCGCCTTGTACTAATAGGCCTGGCCCAGTTGATCCAGGATCGCGGGGTTTTCCAGCGTGGAGGTATCTTGCGTGATGGCTTCACCTTTGGCCAGCGAACGCAGCAGGCGGCGCATGATCTTG
>CAZMXB010000724.1:0-1900 GCA_964569855.1 uncultured Rhodoferax sp. | reverse complement strand
ACTCTTACTGCCGCTAGTATTTCTTGCACGATTGCGTATCGCTAATATGCGTAAATTTCTCCTCCTAGCACTGTTCTTTATTAGTCAGCAATCTTTTGCTACGACTTATTATGCGAGTCCTACAGGAGGCGGCTCCGCCTCATGTATAGATAGTAGTACTAATGTTTGTACATTAGATAGATGTATCACAGTCGCATCTACAGCAGATACGTGCGAATTAGCCAGTGGAACGTATGACTACTCCACTACTGGTTTAGTTCTCTCCAAAAATATTACTCTCGACTCAACAGTTCCTGGTGGTGCAGTTATAACTAGCACGTCTACTACTCGTACTCTTTCGTTGTCAGTTGCAAATAATGCTACTCCTATGACTGTGGGGGATATTCGAGTTCAAGGTGGGGCGTCCACAGCGAGAGTAATTCAAATATCTGATCAACCCACCTATGATGCAACCGTATTGCTTAACGGTACGTATGTGGATGGAGGTAATCTTACACAACATATTGCAGATTTCTATACTCGCGGTACAGTAAAAATATATAATTGCGTCCTTAGTGGAAATTTAGGCACAACTGGAGGTATTACTTCTGCTGTTTCTTCTATGAGCGCAGCTAAAAAAGTAGAAATTAGTGGGAATACTTTAAGTCTTACTATGACCGCAACAGGAGGCACTTCATACGGTATACAGGTAATTCGTCCTGCTGCTACTGCAACTGATTTTTGGACACATATTAACAACAATAAAATATCAGTGGAGGCTCCTATTGCATTGGGGTCGTCAGCTAATGCTATTGGAATATATCTATCCAATATAACTGTTGCTCCTAACTTAAGTAGTGTTATCACTGCTCCAATCATTGAAGATAATAATGTCAGTGCCATAGCTACTGCAGGAACAACGAATGATACCATGGGTATTGCAGTTGTAGGGACGGATGCCACTGCAGTAACTACTGGGGTTATCGTAAGAAATAATAGACTTTATTGTAATTCTCCAGTTGGAGCCTGTCTCCGTTTAGCAGATGGCACTAATCTTAGTAAAACTGACTATTCTTTTGCTTATGGAAACATACTGGATTCACCTTACTATAATGGTACAGCAACTTACCATTCTGTGATTTTAGGACGGGCTACAGGAATGAGATTTTTCTCAAATATTGTTCGTGGTGGGGGAGTAGGAATTCTTTCTGCTGCAGGCACAAATTTTCAAATTACAGGAAACATTGTTATTGGATCTACATATGCTCCTCTTTTTGCAAAAGGAAATACGTCTGGGTTATTTGCCAATAATACTGTAATCATGGACGACAATTATCTAGGTGCAAAACACGGGCCGTATGGTTGTATGGGAGTTGCAGTAAACGGTGCTACCAACAATTCCGCAACTACTTTTGCAAACAATATTTGCAAAGTGGTTAGTGGAACAGGCTGGAAAAACGTGATTGTTGATGCCAGTCAAGCAGCTACTTTTACTACTAATAATTATCATTCTGATGCAACACTTTCGAGTCCTTGGAGTTATCAAGGTGTAGCTCAAACTTCCCTTGCTAATTGGCAGAGTGCTCAAGAAAGTACAGCCACAGGTGTAGATCCTCAATTTTTCAAAATTGCTAATGTTAATAACATTTCAGCTTACGATCTTAGATTGAAACCCACGTCTTCTTTACTCTCTAGTGGCATTAATCTAAACATAGGTGGGTATCAGGATTACAATAACAGTCGGTTTTCCTACTCTCCCTCTATAGGAGCAGTTCAAAACACTCTAAGAACTACGTTTACCTCTCGATAATTTATGATTAGTAACTCTTATTTTGACAACTATCTAGATCTTTTCCAACATCCCGGTTGGAAGCAGCTAATGCAAGAAACACAAGAAGTGTTTGATACACTTTCTTATGAT
>CAZMXB010000723.1:0-1906 GCA_964569855.1 uncultured Rhodoferax sp. | reverse complement strand
CCCAAGGAGCGGAGGACCAGCGGAATAGCTCATCACTCGGCCGGCTAGGACGTCGTGTATAAGTTGGAGCTTCATCTCTGTCCGGTCCTTCAACGCGATCTTTGGCATCCTGGTTCCCCTCGTTGTCACGCGACCAATTCCATCTGCGCCCGATCCACCATCACCCGCCTGCGCACCGCGAACACCCGAGCAGCCCGAGGCGGCAGCAGCCCAGCCCGGCGCGCGCATGTCGGGCCGGCGTGGCCCATGCCGTCGGCGGTCGTGACCGTTGCCGCGGCGCGCAGCAGGGGTCGGCCGCAGAGGTAACAGCGCATCACCGCTCGGCCCTCAACCACGACGCCACAGCCTCACGCGCTGAGTCCGCATCGACGCCCGGCATCGTCACCCGGATCAGTTCGCGCACATCGGCCTGCGCCTGCAGTCGCACGTCCTCCGGCTTGGCCTTGTCCACCAGGATGGCCATGGAGTCCGACCGCGCAACCGATCGCGCCTGGCAGCCGCGGCAGCCGGCGCGGTACTCGTCGGTTCGCTCCAGCACGTTGCGGGCGCAGGCTGGGCAGGTCATGCAGCCACCACCGCCGCAACAGCCAGCGCAGCCCAGGCGTGCGAGGTGACGCCGTACGTCGGCCCCGGCGCCTTCTTCGTCCCCGGCGGCCCGATGCGGTCGATCAGCGCCTGCCGCACGTTCGGGTCCTTCGCCCGGCTCGTGCCGCACAGCGCCAGCTTGACCGCCGACCGCTTGACCATCACCACCTCGTCGGGCTTGTGCCACGCCTGGACGAATCGACCCGTCCACAGGATCGTCTGGATCGAGTCGTCGCCGATCGGCATGCCGCGGGCTTCGAAGCGCTCGACGGCGAGGGTGACGGCCGGATGCAGGTCGCAGCGCACGTATGCGCCGACGACGCGCAGGCGCTCGAGAAGGTGCGCGTTCGGCGAGGTGCCGGACTCGATCACGCGCCCGCCTTCAAGCAGCGCCCAGCCGCTCTGCGTCGTGCCCGGGTCGATTGCGAGGATGCGGCTCATCGCAGCCACCACGCAGCCACCGCCACCACAACAACCGCCGACAGCGGCAGCAGCACGAGCACCAGGCCGACGCGGGCCAGCTGCAGTTCTCCGCGGCCGGGGCTCATCGTGTGCCCCCATACACCGCCTCGATCACAGACCCCGTGCGCATGTAGCTGCCCAACTGCATCGCTCGGAAGAACGGCATCGGATGGTGCACCGTGAATCGCTGGTCCTTGCCCGACGGGCAGACCGTCACCTTGACGTGCTCCGGCACGATTACCGGCATCGGCGCAGACGCGACGACGGGCGGCTTGCGCGACGACCTCACGAACTCCACCGGCTTCGGCTTCCGACCTCGCCGCTTGTGCTGCTCCGCCGGCTTGGCCAGGCTGACATGCACCCGCTTGCGCGGCTCCTTCACCGGCGGCTGCTGCGCACCCTGCTCGATCGACCAGTACCGCTTCACAGTGCCGCCTGCAGCCGATCCCGACGGCCAGGTGGCGGCAGACACCCGGCCAGCCTTCGAAAGCGCAGCGATAGCCTTACTGACGGTCCTGCGGGCTTTTCCGGTGGCCTTGCAGATGTCGTCCACCGTCCGGCCGTCTATCGCCGCGTCGACGATGGCCTGCAGCGTGCGCGGGCCGGCTGGCGCCTTGGTGCTCTCGCGCCTGTTGCACTCGGCCACGTAGGCGGCTGCGGCTGCGTCGAGGCCTGGCGCGAACCACCTGGAGAGCGTGCGCGACCGGGTTTCGGCGAACAGCGCCAAGCCTTCGGTGTTCGAGAGATACCAGCGCACGTTTCGCTGCGCATTGCCGATCCGGGCCGCCAGCGCCTTGCTCGTCACGCCGGACTCGCCGGCCAGCCGCAGAGCTTCGCGGATCTGCGCGCGGATCTGCGC
>CAZMXB010000722.1:0-1907 GCA_964569855.1 uncultured Rhodoferax sp. | reverse complement strand
ACATGGCCCGCATGAAGCTGGACCTGGACAAGGCTGCTTCAGACCGCGTCACCGCGCGTGAAGCTGCAGAAGCCGAAAGCAAGCGCATCCAAGTGATTGCCAACCTTTCCCCGCAAGCGCTGGTGACCATTGCCGACAACCCGGCCAAGGTGGCGGCGCTGGCCGAGATTGCTGGCAACGAAGCCTTCAAGGGCATGTCGGGCGAACAGATTCTGGCGGTGATGGTGGCCAGGTCACCCAACGCCGCTGAAGCCCTCAAGGTCAAGTATGCCCAGATGCAGGCCAACCCGGACACTGGCGACAAGCAGATGGTGCAAATGTTGAAGGAAGTGCTGGAGCGCGACGAATTCCGCCGCCGCGAAGACCAGGTGCGCGAAGCCGCCCGCCGCCGCGAAGACCAGCAGCATGTGCACAACATGGTGAACCAGACGCTGGGCGCCATTGGGCAGGCGGTGCAAGGCGCGGTGGGCGTGGCCCAGGCCGGCGGTCCCCATGTGACCCACGTATCACAGCCCTGGGGCGCACCGCCAGCCGCCCCGACCGCAGCCATGCCGCCGCAGGCACCACCCCAAATCTATTGCCCGGCCTGCCATGTGGGCAACGTGCCGCATGCCAAGTTCTGCCACAACTGTGCCGCCAAACTCACCCCGTAAATTCGGGGTAGGGCTGAGCCACCACGCGGCCCTGCAGGACGGGCCCGTTCACCCTGCACCCGCCCACCGCACCAGGGTCCAGTGGCTGCGGCTCGGCGCCCGGCGCAGGAACCCACCAGAAGCCCCCGCGTTCGTGCCAGATGCCCGGCCAGTCGCTAGGCACTGGCGTAGACGCCGGGGGTGGCGTTTCTGGCGGCACCACCAGAATGGACTCGTACCCATTGCCCGACGCATCACAGCGCGCCAGCAACAATGCATGTGCGCTGGTGTGCCGCACCGCGTATAGAGCAATTCCGCGCTTGTTCGCGGTCAGCTCGACCACATCTGCGGCCGACAAAACACGGGCTGGATCGCCTGCACGAAGAAATTGAACCCCCTGCGCGGTATGGACTAGGGCGCCCAGGCTTCCCTTGCAATGCAGCACAAAGGCACCCCCAATGAACTCCACCACGAGATGCAAACCGCTCAGATGGGCTGTTGCACCATCGTCAATCGGCACCCCGCCTGGCATGGCATAGAGCCAGATATCCGGGGTGGGTTTGCCTGGCGCCAGACCAAGCTCCAGTGCTCCCAAGGTGACTTGAGATTTGGCGCACAAACGAACGAAGCGCGCAGGCGAATTCGCCTCGCCCACCACCCCCAGGCTGACTGCTGGCCAAGGGTGCGGCTGGGGTGCGGCCTCCTTCCAGATCGGTGCGAAGTCCGTCGCTTCTTGCGCCAGATAGACGGACCATTCATGCATGGCGACAGACTTGGCCGCGGCTTCCCGAGCATTGGCCAGGCCGGAGTGCACAGCCATGCCGTTTTCAACCACGATCTTGGTGTGAGCATGCCCCCTGCCAAGGGCATCGAGCTCCACCACGCCACCTTTGGCATGCACTTCGAGTGTTTCGCCTCCTTGCAAGGCTGTCTTGATATCGTCGCCCACATACCGTGGCACGTGGAAGGTGCCAGACCAGCATCCCACCGTCGTATCCCCCAGGCGGGCCGTCAGGCAGAGTTCAAATGGCAACTGCGCGGTGGACGCCAGCCGCTCGGGCACTTCAAAGCTGCACAGCGCCTGCCAACGCCCGGCCGTGTACCGCACACGCACCGATGGGCTGCCCATGATCTTTGCAACCGTTGAATGCAGCGCCACGTCGACCTCGTTGCCTGGAACCAGCCCGCAGTTTTTAAAAGTGAGTTGTACATAGCTCGGCGAACCACCGACTGTCGGGGTTTGCAATTCGATGCGGGGGTGAAAGTCAGAGATCA
>CAZMXB010000721.1:0-1908 GCA_964569855.1 uncultured Rhodoferax sp. | reverse complement strand
ACCATTTGTCGATGAATCCGACGAACCGTTGACTGCCGGCGACGGTGACGCGGATACCGACGTTGGGTCTGACGTTCGGGTAGTAGGTGGACGTCGGCGAGCCGGGGGTGTATTTGCCGGAGTCGTTGAATAGTGACAGTTGGCAGGTGCCGACTTGTGCGACGTCGAGGATGCTGTTGCGGCCCCGCTTGATTTCGATAGGTTCGCGCAGTTGGACGTCGGCGGTGACGTCGGTCCAAACCCCGGCGGTGAACTCAATCTCCACGGTGAGACTGCCGTAGCGCATTAGCGTGCCAAGTCCAGTTGGAGGCCACGGTTACGCGCGTCTTGCAGCGCCGCGACGACGGTCCTCGCCATCTGCTCCTTGTTGCCGAATACGGAGCCGGTGACGTGGATGTGTACGTCGCCGCCGCGTTGCGGTGCGGGTCGGGGTCCGACTCCGGTGGATCCGGCGACGCCGACCTGCGCGGTGAGTCCGCCGAGGGAGTTCCAAGCGCTCGTAACGGCGCCTTCGGAAGAGGCGATACCGTCGGCGAGTCCTTGTCCGATCATTTGGCCGTACCAAGTGGTGACTTTGGATGGCGACCGGATGCCGAACGCGTTCTTGATGGCCTGTTTGATGTTGTCGGCGATCCTGGCGGCGGCGTTCCAGACGACGCGTCCCATGTTGACGATGCCGTTGTAGAGGCCAGCGATGAGGTTACGTCCGACGTTGTAGAGGCCGGTGGCGACGTTGCCGATGTTGCCGATGATGTTGCCGATGAGAGCGCGGGAGAAGTTCCAGATGCCTCCGGCGTTGTTCATGAATCCGGCGCCTATTGCTCGGATCAGATCCCAGCCTCGGTTGAATAGTCCGTCGAAGTTGACGCCGATGTTGCCAAGCACCCAGCCGATGATTCCGCGCGCGAAGTTCCAGATCCCCTCGGCGTTGTTGATGAAGCCTGCTCCGATGGCTTTGATGAGGTCCCAGCCTCGGTTGAAGAGTCCGGTGAAGACGGTGCCGACATGGCCGAGGATGTTGCCGATCAGGCTGGCGGCAAAGTTCCAGATGCCGTCGGCGTTGTTGATGAGTCCAGCGCCGAGGGACTTGATCATGTCCCAGCCGCGGTTGAACAGTCCGGTGAACGCGGTGCCGATGTAGTTGAGGATGTTGCCGACGATGTTGCCGGCGAAGTTCCAGATACCGTCCGCATTGTTGATGAAGCCTGCGCCGAGGCTTCGGATCATGTCCCAGCCGCGGTCGAAGAGGCTGCTGAATGTGGATCCGATGCGGTTGAGGATGTTGCTCACGATGTTGCCGGCGAAGTCGAGCATGGCGTCTTTGATCTCGCCGAGTTTGCTCATGGCGGCGGTGAACGCGTCTCCGACGCTGGAGAACGCCGAGGAGATTGCGTTGGCGAAGTCGGAGGCGACCTTGCCGACGGAGTTCTTGACGGAGGTGAAGACGGGTCCGGCGTAGTTGAGCAGAAGTTTGAGTGCGATCTTGGCGTTGTTGAATCCGACGACCATGGCTTGCGCGCCACCGATGTTCTTCTGGAAGGCGCGATATAGCGAGTCGCCGAAGTTGCGCTTGCCGGAGAAGAACTCAAACAGGTCTTTGAATGAGTCGTAGAGTTTGTAGGCCACGGCCAGGACGACGGCGAGTTTGGTGGCGAGTAGCCCGACGGCGGGGAGCGCTGTGGTGGCCCAGTCTTTGAGTTTGGTCCATTTGCTGGTCTTGCCGTCGCCGCCGCCGGGGATGGTGTCGGTGACTCCGCCGTTGATCTTGACGACTGCGGCTTGGACTGCCATTCCGCCGACTTTGGCGAACAGGTTCTTGGCAATGTCGAGGCCTTTGAAGGCGATGCTGAGGACGCCGGTCTTCTGCGCGATGGCGAGCATCGCGATGAGTTCCTTGACTGGGGCCGG
>CAZMXB010000720.1:832-1910 GCA_964569855.1 uncultured Rhodoferax sp. | reverse complement strand
CGCAAATTGCTGCCCCGCTGAAAAAGGCAGGGCTGAAACTGGACCCGAAGCAATTGGCCAATTTGACGGGTGACCCGATGGGTGCGGTGGTGTCGCTGGGTGGCTGCACCGCCAGCTTTGTTTCTCCGCAAGGCTTGGTAGTCACCAATCATCACTGCGCCTACGGTGCGATCCAGCTCAATTCCACCGCCGACAACAACTTGATTCGCGATGGTTTTGATGCGCCCACCCCCGCCGATGAATTGTCGGCCGGGCCGAATGCGCGCATCTACGTGCTGGACGCAATTACCGATGTCACCGCGCAAGCAAAGGCGGCGATGGCCAAGGCCGGCAATGATCCGGTCAAGCGCGCCAATGCATTGGAGGATTTCGAGAAATCAACGACCAGCGCCTGCGAATCCGAAGCCGGTTACCGCTGCCGCGTATACAGCTTCATGGGTGGCAATACCTATCGTCTGTTCAAGAACATCGAAATCAAGGATGTGCGCTTGGCGTATGCGCCGCCGTCCAGTGTGGGCAAGTTCGGCGGTGATATCGACAACTGGATGTGGCCACGCCACACCGGTGATTTTTCGTTCTATCGCGCCTATGTGGGCAAGGACGGCAAACCGGCGGCCTTCAGCAAGGACAATGTGCCGTATCAGCCCA
Organism: uncultured Rhodoferax sp.; assembly: GCA_964569855.1. GTDB lineage: Bacteria > Pseudomonadota > Gammaproteobacteria > Burkholderiales > Burkholderiaceae_C > Allorhodoferax. The sequence continues at coordinate 1,262 of CAZMXB010000720.1, read as the reverse complement.
GGCATTGGTTGAAGATTGCCAGCAAACCGCTGGGCGCAGGCGACTTCGTGATGGTCGCGGGCTATCCAGGGCGTACCGATCGGTATGCGTTGATGGCCGAATTCGAAAATACAGAGCAGTGGCGCTATCCGGAAATTTCAAAAGCCTACAAGGATCAGATTGCGCTGGTGGAAGCGGCGGGCAAAACCAACCCCGAGATTGCAGTGAAGTACGCCAGCAGCATGGCCAGCTGGAACAACACCAGCAAGAATTTTGATGGCCAGCTGGAGGGCTTCAAACGTAACAATGTGCTGGCGATCAAACAGCGTGAGGAGGCCGCGGTACTGAACTGGCTGCGTAGTCGTGGCGAGGCGGGCAAGCCTGCACTTGTCGCGCACGATGCATTGGTGAACCTGGTCGAAGCCGGCAGGCGCACACAAGAGCGGGATCT
>CAZMXB010000720.1:0-822 GCA_964569855.1 uncultured Rhodoferax sp. | reverse complement strand
CACGGGTACCTTGGGGGTTGCGGTGTCGCTGTACCGACTTGCGATTGAACGCGCCAAGCCGGATGCGCAGCGCGAGTCGGGTTATCAGCAGCGCGATATGCCGGGGATCGAGGGCTCGCTCAAGCAAATGGAGCGTCGCTATGACCCCACGATGGATCGCCAGTTTCAGCAGTATTGGCTGGGTCGTTATGTGGCATTGCCTGGCAGCCAACATGTGGCAGCGGTGGATACATGGTTAGGCGGGAGTGACCTGGCTGCGGCCGCCCAAGCACTTAAACGTCTGGATGGCACCAGTCTGGGGCAGTTGGATGCGCGACTGAAGTGGTTGCAGGCGGATCGTGCTGCATTCGAAGCCAGCACCGATCCGGCGATTCAATATGCGGTAGCCGTGATGCCCACCTTGCTGCAGATGGAAGAACAAGCCAAGGCAACTTATGGCCAAGCGCTGGCTGCGCGCCCGGTGTATCTGCAAGCCATTGCCGATTACAAGCAGAGCAAGGGTGAGTTTGTGTACCCGGATGCCAACTCTTCGCTGCGCATCACCTTCGGTAATGTGAAGGGCTACACCAGCCTGGATGGCAAGGTGTACACACCGTTCACCAAGCTGGAAGAAGTGGCGGCCAAGGAAACCGGCAAGGAACCGTTCGATAATCCAAAGGCATTGCTGGAAGCGGTCAAAGCCAGGCGCTATGGTGGCCTTGCGGATAAACGATTGGGTACGGTGCCAGTCAACTTCTTGTCGGACCTGGATATCACCGGCGGCAATTCCGGCTCGCCGGTACTGGATGCGCAGGGCAAACTGGTGGGGCTGGCGTTCGACGG
>CAZMXB010000719.1:0-1915 GCA_964569855.1 uncultured Rhodoferax sp. | reverse complement strand
CATGAATACTGTACAAATGCACAGTATTCTGCGGCGATTGTTTGGGTACGCAAAGTACAAAGCCCGAACCGTTGCCAACGCACTACCAGGTGCCCACCCGCCGGTTCTGAGTAGAAAACGCGGCTGTAGGCTCAAAATACAAGCCAAATCGGCCTCTGGCCCAGGTAAAAACTGCCTGAGTAGCTATTGTTTTTGTAGCGTCAGGCGCGGGCGTCCCGCACCGAGGCTTCCAGTTCGGTAAAGGCTTCACCGACGTACTCGCCTAGCTTTTCCAGGTGCGGCAGTTCATCGGTCGCAATCAGGCCAAAGAACAGATCACCGGCGTAGCTGAACAAGGTGATGTTGAGCAGGTTGGGGGGTGGCAGCGTGCTGATGGGGTGCATCTCTTCCATGCGCGCGCCCTTCAGGTAGAGGAAGTCTTTGGGGCCGGGCACGTTCGAGACCAAGGTGTTGCCCATGGGCGGCATGCGGTTGCTCATCTTCAGCGTTTCGGCAATCTGCGCGACCAGGCCGGTGATGATGGTGTAGGACTCGATGGCTTCGGGGGCCACGCTGTCCACCATGGTGCGCACATTGCGCAGGCTGTAGCCGATGTTGCGCAGGCGCACATACGGGTCATCCGTGGGCGGTGACAGCTCCACCTGAATGATGCCGATCTTGTTGCCCGTCGTCCTTTCGCCTTCCTTGCGCAGGTTGACGGGCATTTGGATGGTGATGGGGCGACGCAACTCAACACCTTGATCTTGCAGGTAGCGGCGCAGCGCGCCGTCCAGGCAGGTCAGCGCGATGTGATTGAGCGTAGAGCGGGTGCTGGCGCGGATAGCGTTGACGCGCGCCATGGACACCCGTGCCGTGGCCAGTTGGCGGCCGGGGGTGACCTGGCCGGTGAGCGGCGTTTTGGCGCTGGAGACAAAGGGCAGCGCAATCGCATTTTTGGTGAGGTTCACGCTCTCCAAAAACAGCATGGCAGCCAAACGGCCAATGCCCAGTACGCGACGGCCGTTGCCCGCCACCTCCTTCAGTGTGCTTTGCAGCAACTCCTGGTTGGCCTTGGCGCGCTTGCCGCCGTGTCCGCCGTGCTTCAGCGTCCACACCGGCGTCAATACATCCGAATCAGCGGACTCGGACAAGCCCTCCGCCGTCCAGCGGGCCATGGTCACGCCATCGGCATAGGCGTGGTGCATCTTTTGGTAGAGCGCAAAGCGGCCATCGTCCAGGCCATCAATCACATGCACGGCCCACAGCGGGCGGCTGCGGTCCAGCATGGGCATGTGCAGGCGGGCCACAAAGTCGTACAGCGCCTTGCGGTCGTTTTGGCCCTTGGGCAGCTTGTGAAAGAAAACGTGCTGGCTCAGGTCTACCTGTGCCGCGTCCTCCCAACTGGGCATGGGATTGAAGCTGAAATCGATCGTGCGATTGAACGGGGGCTTGACCGCCGTGGCGGTCAGATACTCCTCGTACAGATTCTTGGCAAACGCGGCGGATGACTTGGCCGGGCGTTTGAAGATCAGCAGACCGCCCACGTGCTTGGGGCTGGCCTCGGTTTCAGCGATAAAAAAACCGAGGTCGAGAAGGGAGAGCTTGCTCATGGGCGAATTTCCTATTGCGAATGACTGGCTGCCATTGTGCGCCCGCTAACAGGTCACTTGCACTGGTAATTACCCCGCAGTGCTGGGCCAACCCGGCAGAAACCAAGGCCTCTGCCGGGGAGCGTTTTTAAGGCTTGCGAATGGCCAGTAACCAGTAGCGCACCAGGTCGTCCATGCCGCCTGAGCCAGACACGGTGGCAAAGGTTTGCTTGGCTTTGTCGGTTTGGCCCGCCAACACTTGGGCAATGGCCAAGTGCAGGCGTGCATCTTCAGGGCGCTTGGGCACGACGGATAGGAAATTCAACCGCATGAGGCCAAGTATGGCA
>CAZMXB010000718.1:0-1915 GCA_964569855.1 uncultured Rhodoferax sp. | reverse complement strand
TTGAGCTGCGGCTCCAGCGGGTTGTCTTGCAGCGCAGCGGATGGACAGGCGTTGATACAACTCAGGCACAACGTACAGGTGTCCTTGTTGAGGGTCAGCGCGCCCAGCGGTGACCCCTTGGCCGGCAAGGCAATCGTGGCGGGTTTCGACGGCGCCTGGGCAATCAGGTGATCCAGGGCCAGCTCCAGAGTTGCACGTTTGTCTGCCTGCACGGCAAAACCACCGGCGTGCGCCACGCCTTGTGCTGGCGCAGTCTGCAGTTGGGCGTCCAGCTCGGCCAGGTCACGCGCATCACGGGCGTGTAGCAGGCGCAAATGCGTGCCGCTGTAGCCCAGGCCGGTCAGGATGGCTTGCGCCACGTCCATCTGGGTTTGCAGGGCCTCGCGGTACTGCGGCGCGTCTTCGTCGGTCAACAGCACCCACACCTGCGACGCGCCATAGGCCACGGCGCTCAGCCACAGGTCCACGCCCAATGACGCACTATGGTGCAACGCCAGCGGCAACACGCGCGCGGGCACGCCACGGGTGCCGGGGTCGATCCGGGCGGCACGGCCCAGGTCGCCGATCAGGCGCGTTCCGCCCTCACCGCTGTGCAGCAGCACGGCCGCGTTTTTGCCCCCGGCACGTGCATAAGTGGACAGCAAGGTCTTGAGTGCGACGCCCTGCGCATTGGCGCGCGGGTAGGCGTAGGTCAACGCACCGCTGGGGCACACCGTGGTGCAGGCACCGCAGCCCACACACAGGCTGGGGTTGACCACAATCTGCTGGCCCTTGATATCGGATCGGATGGCCGCTGCCGAACAGACGTCGATACACGCCGTGCAACCGACCTGCGTATTGCGGGTGTGCGCGCACAGCTTTTGTTTGTAGGCAAAGAAGCGGGGCTTTTCGAACTCGCCCACCAGACCCCGCAGGCGCACCACAGCGGTCATCAGGTCGGTGCGGCCCGGGGCGCTGCTGCCCACGGAAAAGTAGCCTTGCGGCAGGGCGTGCTGGCTGAATGCGGACGTGCTGCGCAGGTCCAGCACCAGATCAAAGCTTTCGGTTTGCGCCTGGGGTGCCCGGCTGAAATCAATGGCTCCTGCGACTCCGCAGGCCTTCACACACGACCGGTGTGACTTGCACAATGCGTCGTTGATCTGGTAATCAAAACCAATGGCGTCTTCCGGGCAGGCGGCCAGGCAGGCATTGCAGCGGGTGCACAGGTCCAGGTCAATCGCGTTGCTCCGGGTCCAGCTGAGTTCGAACGCGCCCAGCCAGCCGGTCAGGCGGTCCAGCTTGCCGGTCAGCACCGGGTAGCGTCGCTCCTGGGCGCCACCGTCTTCACCGGCGCCCACACTGAACAGTGTCACGTCCAAAATGTCGGCCAACAGCGCTGCGGCGCGCTCGGCAGCGTCCAATGCACCGATAACCAGCACCCGTCCGGCACTCTGGTAGCTGACGGTGGCGACCGGCTCCGCTGCGGGCAAATGGGCGACCGCCAGCAGGGCCGCAATCTTGGGGCTGGCCTGCGCGGCGTCCTTGCTCCAGCCACCGGTTTCGCGGATGTTGACAAAGCGAATCGGAATGCCCGCCGCGCCTTCGGTCTGCTCGGCAATTTCCTGGAACAGGCGGCTCTCCTGGGTGCACGCAACCACCACATCCTCACCTGAGGCCAGTGCCTTTTGGAACGCGCCAGCCTCGCGACGGCACAGCGTGCTGTGCAGGGTCAGTTTTTCATTCAGTGCTGCGCCCAGGGCCTGGCTCGCCAGGGGCATGGTCTGGTTGCAGTCGCAAATCAGTGTGGGCATGGTCTTCTTGTCTCGTTGTCGTGTTGGTTGTCGTCGTCGTTGTCGTTATAGGCTCACCCGTGGCCACTGGGGGCACGGGGCTGTCTGGCTCGTCATCCACCAGCTTCAGAAACTGCGCGCTGGCC
>CAZMXB010000717.1:0-1917 GCA_964569855.1 uncultured Rhodoferax sp. | reverse complement strand
TTGCGAGCTGCTTTACAAACTAACGTCACCATACAAGCGCACCAGCTATCTCCCGGCTTTGCTCCAGCCGCGTCCTGGAACGCTTCCACCCACTCGCCCCGGTTCCGGCCCACTTCCCGAATGCGCTTGGTGTCGCAGAGGATCGCGGCGATAAGAAGCGCCCGCTCGGCAAACGGGAAATCCCAGAACTTCGGGTACCGCGCAAGGGCGGCATCCCGAACCCAGTTGATCTTCGCGATAGTGTTGTCTTTCATGCCGCGATGAAGTCAGAGTAAACGATGCTATTGACAAGCAAGTCAGCTATTTGGTCATGGCCTGGGTCGGCTTGGTGAACGTCGTCGGTTGAACCTGGTGCTTCGTTGCCAACCCAGTTCCCGGCGGCGGTTTGAAGCGTTGCATCATGCCAACCGGAGTCAACTAGGTAAGAGTCGATACCGTAGAACACTGGCAGGTCGATAAGCGCCACCACGTCCGGGTACTTCGCCGCCATGTCGTAGTAGGCTTGCACGTACTCAACTGGGTGGTTAATCGTGCGCTGATAGATTCCGCCGCTTTGATCGTCGCGCCATAGCGGGATCAGGAAAACAATCTTCGCATTCGAACTTTGGTTCGCGAGAATGTTGAGGATGTAAGCCTCAAGGTTTGTCTTGAAATCGCTCGACGTGGTTTGCCAGTTGGTGAGCGCAGAGCCTGACGCGCTCGTAAGCTCGTTCAGTCCAAATGAGGCAATGAACGCCTTGCAGTTCGTTGCACCCGATCCAGTGAGCGTGGTCCAGTCGCCAATCGCGCCGAGTAGCTTCGCGCTCGAAGCCGTGATCGACGAAAGTTGCGCTCCTGACGCACCAAGATTGTGAACTCTGACGCCACGGTCGGTATCCGTTCCGTAGAGGATTGCGCCCGGGGTGTAAAGGTTCCCAGGTGTGCCAACACCAACCGCCAAATAGTTCTTATGAGTTGGGTCAATTGCGCCGCCCGCCGTGTACGTGGTGATCGCTAGCCGCTTCACAAGGTCGCTACCAGTTGCGATACCGAACGTGGTGCCACCCGATAGCGCGGAAGCTGAGCCATCGCCCAATGAAGCCTTGTTGTTGGTTGCGTAAATGCCTGAGTTGCCAGACATGTAAAACAGATCGATGCGCCCGACCTTCATGCGCCGGTACGTTGCCGCGCTATGGGTTCCGTCAAGAATCCATTGGAATGCGTTGCCGTAGGATGATGCGCCAGCGAACGAGGTAACGTTGCCGTTTAGGCCGTGCAGTGACGCGATCGAACCCGACGCGCCGGTCAGCGTTCGAATATCTGACGGGACAACGTTGCCGCTTGCAAACGCGCTCGAGCTTTCGCGAAGGAACCCGTAACCAGCCGTGATGCTGGAGTGGTTGATCGCGTCCTGAATCTTGACCTTGAACCGGTGGACCCAGCCATTAAACTGGCATCTGGTCGCGTTGTACCCGTGGGTCCACGAGTCCCCGTGAAAGACGATGTCAGCGCCGCCAGCGCCGTCGTATGTGCCATCAGCCTTCTCTCGAACGAATGCCGCCGCCTGAATGTTGTGGTAAATGGCCCTTAAAACGTGCGCGTTGGTGATGACCTTGCGGCCCGGGATGCTCCCAAACTTGCCGTAATGGCTCACGCTTGCAACGCAATTTTTGGCTGAGCCACTTGCAACGACCGCGTAAACCCGCTTTCCTGGTCCGCCGTAGTAGGCTGTGCTACTTGCTGACTGGCTCGTGCCATTTGCAATAACCGTTGCCGCTGTGGGATTCAGACCAGTTGTCGCATAGACGTAAATATCAGGCTGATTCGAGCCAAGCACGACAACGACCGGCCCGCTGCCAATGTCGGTAGGCGATTGTGGGTTGATAGAGAATTTTGTTGGCATCCTAAAACATAAACGCCTTCATACAAAAGTCTTCC
>CAZMXB010000716.1:0-1920 GCA_964569855.1 uncultured Rhodoferax sp. | reverse complement strand
CCACCCAAGAACGGCTCAGAAGCGGCAGCTGCAGCCGACAGTGAACTAGATCGCTACATGCACCTGGCGGCACTCAATCGCGGCATATTAATGACACCATTTCACAACATGGCCTTAATTGCCCCAGGTACAAGTGACGCTGACGTAGATCATCACACCCAGGTCTTCAAAGAAAGCGTCGAACAACTGCTTCATTAATCGAACAACGGAAACAAGTATGCAGAGCCCACAAAACGAGCGAAAGTCATCCCTGCCAACTCTTTCGCGCGTAGCTAGCGAAAAAGAGTTGGTGGCGATGCTGCATCAATCACTGACCAAAAGGGGCGAGATGCTCGAACTGGCCATGGAGATTGGCCCCGAAGATGGCAGCACTAGCGATGGCGAAGTGCGCCTGAGATTGCAGGCCGTGGTAGGCAGACGGGCCGGGGAAGAGGCTCCCACCTGGTACCTCTACTATGATGGGCCAACTGATTCAAAGCTTGAATGGATTCACCAGAGCGGCGATATGGCTCACATTCACCACTTGCTCAACAACGCCGCCCAGCAATTCGATCGCGACCCATCTTTGTTTGAATCTGGCAATAAGCCCAGCTTCACGCCCTACACAGGCGAAGAAAGGGCGGTAGGCAGTGGCAATCAAGGCCAGGCAGCAGCCAACTCTAATGGCACTAACTCGACAAGTTCAGCCAATAAAGTAAACGTGGTTCCCGTCGAAGAAGAACGCGGCGTGCTAGACGGAGATCTTACCAGACTGCCAGTGGAAGCACTTTTGCAGTCAATTACAGCCAGCAAAATGACAGGCAAACTAGAATGCAAAAGCACCGAAAAATCTATATCTGTTTTCTTCGAAAATGGCAATCCTAAAAACGCGTACACTGGCTCTGTCATTGGTGAAGAAGCCGTGATCGAGTTAATGACATGGAAAGAAGGGTTGTTCAGTTTCTTCCCCAACCAAACCATTGAAGAACGTACAATCATCAAACCGATCACAGCTCTTTTACTAGAAGCAGCTACCCTCACTGACTTCAGCGTCTTTCTAGATAAGGCTGGCCTCACCGGAGAATCAATTTTAGCTCGCAGTCAATCGACTTTGACCGAGGCTGAATTTGAAGACAAGCTCGCTCGTGCTGTGCCAATCGACATGATCAAGCAGAAGAAATTTTATCAACTGGTAGACAATAAAACCTCATTGGCAGAACTAATTGAGCGCCACAAATACAGCCGCTCCACCTGGCTTCCACTTGTCTACAACATGGTATCCAGTGGCATCCTCACAATTCTGAAACCGACAGCACCGAAAAGCAAAGCCACCACAGCCAGTGACCTAGAATTAAATCGCACCACCATAGACAGCTTCGCTCGTTCGCACATCTACTCAGATAGCGGCGTCATTAGCTATGTTGCTTTCCTCTACTTTATCGAACAAGAGTTCTATCGCTACGAGTGTTTTAGAAGTTCCTTCTCTCTCGTGCTCTTCCGGGCCAAGATGCGGCAGAAAAATGCAGATGGCACTAGCCAAGAAATTGAACTAGATCGCAGCAAGTTGCAAGAGCTGATGGGGAGAGTCAATCTTACTAAGCGCAAGGCCGATTTACTAGCCCACTACCAGCAAGACAGCTACGCTCTGCTCTTGCCCCATACAAACCTGCAAGGTGTAACAGCCTTCGCCGGGCGTCTTGTCGGGGCGTTAATGACAGCTCCTTTTGCTAATAGTGATGGTCAAAAACTCGTTCTTACTGTAGGCATCGCCAGTCTGCCGGAGAATTGCGCCGACTGGGTTAGCCTGGTGGCTTACATGCACAACAACCAGCGACGCTTCGAGTAACCAAAGTAAATGGCCAAAGTAAATAGCTAAAGTGCAAAGCAAAATTAGGTTTGAATGGCCAAAGAATACTTGAACACATGCTTCATTAGTAAATA
>CAZMXB010000715.1:0-1922 GCA_964569855.1 uncultured Rhodoferax sp. | reverse complement strand
GCAATTAAGCGGCGAGTGCGAAACGTTCGTCGTTTGCAGTTAGTTTTTTTGAATCTGTTTTACGAGCGCATTCAGCTCGACATGCCCTGCTGCGCGTCCGAATCCACGTCGAAACCAGTGCAGCCCCTCAACCCGCATTTTAGGTCTTTTCCAGGGATTGCAAGTTTTGACTGCGATTATTTTGGTGGAGCTGTAAAAGCGCAAGCGCTGACTTCAACGGTTATGGGATTTCGATTCATGGGCGGGATGCCTATGCCCCGTCGCATTTGATGCAGTGCGTTGGCTTGACAAATTGCGGCGAGAGAAAATTGCACGGTTCTCAAGTTACCGGCAATGCCCTAAACTCGGTGCTCTAGTCAAGAATCGGAACAATCGGTAATGGGCGTTCAAACCACCGTCGTATTTACAGACTTGCACGGAAGCACGGCGGTGTTTGAGGCTTTAGGCAATGCAGCGGCGACCGAGACCGTAACTGAGATCACCCGATGGATTGGTCGGAAGTGCGTTCAGGGGGGCGGGCGAATCGTCAAGACACTGGGCGATGGAGTGTTGGCGATGTTCCCCGATGAGCAACACGCACTGACATCAGTGGTTGAGTTGCAGCGGGCATATACAAGCTCCATCATGCCCAAACAAGTTGCTTTTCATATGCCCATGCGGATTGGCGTCGCCAGTGGCGAAGTAGAGATCGTCGCTGGCGACTGCTACGGCGATGCGGTCAACGTGGCCGCCAGGTTGTGCGACTTATGTGGTCCCTCTCAGATCTGGGCCAATGCCGCCGCGCTCAAGGGTGTCGGGGAAGCCAATGGCATGACATTCCGTGAATTGGGCCCAATAAACATCCGGGGGCGGGCAGAGCCCTGCAAAGTGTTTCAGATCGAATGGCATGACGACGTAGCGTCTGAATTGATGACCATGCAAGCAGATATGGATCGCGACGATCCGCGCAATGAACGCGATGCATTGGGTAGAGAGATCGAGCTTAAATGGCTGGAAAACACCAAGCGATTCAAGTCTTTCGAGTTGCCAATCCAACTTGGACGCGTGCGCAATGCAGACTTTGTGGTCAATGACCCCCGCGTTTCGCGCATACACGCCCGCGTTGAGTGGCGCAATGGAAGCGTTGTGTTTGTCGATGCCAGCAGTTACGGGAGTTGGGTGCGTTTTCTGGGGGCGAGAGGATCCGACGTTTTATTACGCCGTGAGGAGTGTGTCTTGCATGGCAAGGGAGAACTCGCCTTAGGCGCATCGTTCTCGGACACAAGTGTGCCGACCGTATCATTCTCCATTCTTTAGACCGGCCGGAGCGCCAACACTGGAGCGGGCGATGGGAATCGAACCCATAGTTTGCGCTACCTGCAAGTCGTTGATAAAGAAGGGGATTTTAGTGCTTCTGGCTCTGAACGGGTGGGGTTTTCGTAGCACCCCTTCGTAGCAATTTCTGTCTGTCCTGCTGGTGGTCGAGCACTTATTCTGGTTGCAAATTGGCTTGCCTTGATCGAGATGGGACATAGCCATTGAATGTCGTCCAAATTTTCTTCGAGACTGCAGAAAGTGGCGGCTCACAATCACCAACGCGCTGTCGGGTATGCCAAAATATCGGTATCCGTTTAACAAGGTCTGCAAACAGCGCAATTGAGGCTGCAGGCCGATGCCAGAAGGATTTTGTGGCCAACTTATGGAGCAGCCCCGGTGTTAATGGGCACTTTTTAGTGCTCTGGACATTACGTACTAGTCGACGGCTAGAACAGTGGCGCTAGCACCCACACTGGGTATTTATACAGCGACGATTTTCTGGTAGCGTGCGTAGCTGCGACACAGCTCACGGACAAAAGCGAGCGTTGACACGGACGAAGTGACACAGCTACGTAGGCTGTTGACCAAAAAAGGGACGGTTTTGAATAGACAGAATACGCGCCAAG
>CAZMXB010000714.1:1269-1924 GCA_964569855.1 uncultured Rhodoferax sp. | reverse complement strand
GCGTGCGCCTGCTTGACCTCGCAGTCAAAGCCCAGGTGCAAATGCCCCGCACCGTAAAACGTGCGCTCGGCGAAAAGATCACCCAGCATTGCATCGAGATACTGGATCTGATGGCCCTGGCGAACGCCAGCCAGCGCGACGTGCGCGCCGGTCACATCGACCAGTTGCTGACCCGCCAGCGGGCCATTACGGTCCTGCTACGGGTGAGCCATGACGCCCGATACATCTCGCCCAAGCTGTGGGCGGATTCCATCGAGCTGCTGGGCAGTATCGGAAAGCAGGCCGGTGGCTGGCTCAAGACAGTGAACAGGGCGCCTGCTGTATGACGTTTACGGACCTCATACCCGTGCGCACAGTGAATCTGGTCGCGCCGCTGCCCCACAAGGGCACCGACATGCACACCACGGAAACCGCTGCCAATGCGCAGGCCCGGTCCGGTGCAGCCACCCCACTGATCGCCCGCGGGCTTCGGATGGGTGGCCTCACTAGCGCGATGTGGCCTCTTACGCCTGGAATTGCAACTTCAACAACGGCAACCAGAACAACAACCACAAGAGCTACGAAGGTGGTGCTGTTGCCGTCCGCAGATCCACACCTGTTCTCCGCATTGGTCCAGGCCTACCTGGACTGCCGGCGCACCAAGCGCAACAGCGCA
>CAZMXB010000714.1:0-1259 GCA_964569855.1 uncultured Rhodoferax sp. | reverse complement strand
GATCGTGTACGCATGATCCGCCTGCTCGACCAAGGCCTGTTCGCCGACCTGGTGCAGGCCTACCTCGATTGCCGCCGCACCAAGCGCAATAGCGCCAGTGCTCTGGCATTCGAGGCTCGGGCCGAGCACAATTTATTCCAACTGCATGAAGAACTCGCCACGGGCACCTACACGCCAGGCGGTTCCATCTGTTTCATCATCACCCACCCCAAGCCACGCGAGGTGTGGGCCGCACGTTTCCGCGACCGCATCGTCCACCACCTGCTCTATAACCACATTGCCCCGCGCTTCCACGCGCGCTTTGTGTCCGACAGTTGCGCCTGCATCCCAGGCCGGGGCACCCTCTACGCCGCGAATCGGCTGGAGCACCAGGTGCGAAGCTACACCAACAACTGGAGCCGCCCGGCGCACTACCTCAAGTGCGACTTGGCCAACTTCTTTGTCAGCATCAACAAGGCGGTTGTGCAAGAGCAACTGCAACGCCAAATAACCGAACCCTGGTGGATGTCGCTTGCCAATGTGATCCTGATGCACGACCCACGCAACGACGTGGAGGTGCGTGGCACCCGTGCAGAGCTGGCCCTGGTGCCACCCCACAAACGCCTGTTCAATGCCCACCAGGGCTACGGCCTACCCATAGGCAACCTCAGCAGCCAATTCTTTGCCAACGTGCTGCTGGATGATCTGGACCAGTTCGCCAAACACCGCCTGCCAGCGCCCCACTACATCCGCTACGTGGATGACTTTGTGTTGCTGCACCACAGCGCCCAATGGCTTAGCCAGGCACGGGTGCAGATCGAGACCAAGTTGACCGGGCTGGACCTGCAACTGAACCCCCGCAAGACCATCCTGCAGCCTGTTGCACGCGGTATTGACTTCGTGGGCCACCTGGTCAAGCCATGGCGGCGCATCACCCGCCGCAAGACCGTACACGTCGCCCTGGAGCGCCTGCAGGACATGCCCGCTGCCGATCTGCACCAGTCTGCCAACAGCTATTTCGGCCTGCTACGCCAGGCCACCCACAGCCACCACGACCGCACTCGCGTTGCCAAGCTCATGCTGCAGCGCGGCCATGTGGTGCTGGGTGATTTCACCAAAATTTTCAGGAAGAAAGGTTGACCCCATGTCCGAATTCGCAAACCTCAAACTGGAACTGATCGTTACCAGCCTCACAAATCCCCGCAAGAACTTCAACCCGGCAAAACTTACCGAGCTGGCCGAGAGCATCAAAGCCAGCGGTGTTCACCAGCCCATCATCG
>CAZMXB010000713.1:0-1925 GCA_964569855.1 uncultured Rhodoferax sp. | reverse complement strand
ACCTGCCAGCCCCGACGATGATTCTCCTGGCTTATTGGGGCGAAGTGTCGGACGATTTGTGCCGTGATCTCATGGCATACGATGCAGCATGCCACCCTTACCCGGCAGCGTTTGACCGCTGGGCACAAGGTGATGCGTGTCCCTATAGCGGGGTTAAGGTAGAACGGGCAGCTCAATTTCAAGAAAAGCGGGGCTTATGGGACGCAAAAGCTCCACTATGCCGTCCCTATGACCTCATGCAGCGCGTTCTTACAGAAAAGTGTCCTGCGTGGACCGAAGAACAAGAAAAGGCGTTCGCCGAGAAGTTTAAGACGCTATAAACGCATCATCTAAGGAGACAAAGAACATGCGAATGCCTAAAGAGAAGCTCATCGAACTGCTCAAACGAGTCGTGACAGCCATCGAAGCCAACGAATCTGTTGAAGGCTCAATCAGTTACGAACAGGGCTAGGCGGACCTGAATAGCTACCGTGTACACGCAAACGTCCGAATCGGAGACGGCGGTTTCCTGATTCAGTAGCACCAGCTAACCAGTCCTAAGCACTCAAGGAGACAAAGAAATGAACAAGCCGCCTTTTCCGCTCGGCGCGTGGATTACCGAAGGCCCACTGATGTATCTAGGGAAAGGTGCGAGAACTTTTCGACGCTTCAAGGGACAGAAAGACTCTGAGTGCGACTCGGGCTATGCAGTCGGTGGCCTTGACGCTACGTATTACCGCCTCGCAGCGCCCGAAGAAATACAATGTGAGATTGATCGGCTAAAAGCCCGTATTGCTGATCTGAAGTTAGCCGAGCCTAGCCCGTCCTAAGCACGCCTGGCATGCGGACATCCAGAATGTCACGGAGACGCAGTACAAGCGCGGCGGAAGGTTTCGCAGCCTTGCCGCTTAGGAAGGCTTCCGCGTCGCTTCTCAGCGCGTTTGGAAGCTGGCCAAGGGCATTTTGCAGTGCTCGGCGTTCTCGTGTCTCCGCTTCCGGCGCAGTGAGCGCTTCCGCGATCGTCTTACCGGCATCGCCGTGGCGCAAACGCTTTTCGTGCTTCGCCGTCCGCTCGGTGTATCGGGCTTGCAGGTCTTCCACGGACTTTTTCTCTTGCCCGTAGTAGCAGTTTCTGGCCAGTGCGATACGCTCGTGCATTCGCTCGGCAGACTTGCACGGGCGGTAGGACGTAAACCGCTCGGCAGCTTCTTCGTCGGTCGCAACGCGGGCAAGCTGTTTTTCCAGTTTGACCAGCTCGCGCCGGTCGCGCAGTAAGTCTTGAGGGAACGTGACCGGCGTCTGCCTCAGTAGTTCCAGCATGCTCTGTTTCATGAGCCACACGGCGTAGGAACTGATTTTTCCGGCCTTCGCCGGGTCAAAGCGCCGGATCGCGTCGAGCAGTCCGACGTAGGCTAGTGCTTCTAGGTCCGGCTGACACACGCGCTTGCCCTTGCCGTGGCACCAAGCGCAGTGGACTTTGCCGCCATGCTTCCCGCATGGCCGGTGATGCTGCACATCGCTCGGCAGCTCGCAGCACAAGACCCACTCTTCGGAAAGGTGAGGATTCCTCTTGGCCTGCAACGCTGCCGCACGCCGCGCCAAGTCGCGATTCTTCTCCGCGTATGCGTCGCGAAGCTTCAGCCATGCGCGTGTCTGGGCATGCTCGCAATCGAGCTTGCCGCAGCCGAGCGGGCAGCGTTCCGGCAGGATTTTGCCATCGCGGACTTTGCGTTTTTTGATGATGACCACGAGGTCGGGATCGATGACAGCAGCCGCGATGTTTCTCGTCCCAGCTTTCTTCTGAGTCGCTCGGAGTTCGCCGGACTGCCGCAACGCTTTATACGTCGGATCAATCCGACTGTGAGCGGGAGTGGTGTTAGACATACTGTATACTGTAACACAAGTCAAAACAGCATGTCCAGCGGAAATGTGCGTTGCTATATAAG
>CAZMXB010000712.1:0-1930 GCA_964569855.1 uncultured Rhodoferax sp. | reverse complement strand
AGCCGGGTGCGGCCGGGGGAATGTAGTGGTAGTGGAAGCCGTCTTCGCATTTGAGGTCGCCGACAACTTCGAACGAGGGCTCGGTGAAGAGGCCGCGGACTTCGACGCCAGCCGCAATCCAGGTGCGGATTGAGCTAGTCTTGGCCGTGCCGATCGGCCCCATGAGCATTTGCTTAAGGCCTGGGAGTGGCGAGCGTAGCGGCCGGATTGTAGATGGAGAGTTCATAGATCAGAAGTTCCTTTGGGAAGCGGCGCCAGTTGTGCTTGTCGAATGCTTCATAGGTATCGTATGAAGGAAACATGAAAGATCCTGCATAAATGTGAGAATGGCGAATGCAGATTGTAGCCGATGCTACCCACTCACCACGAGCTGCAGGGTTAAGTTCCCTTGCCCAGATTTCTCCGCACAACGTGCAAAAATACGCGATGGATTTAGGAGTTGAATACGCTGAATGCGTCGTTGGCGGCCTGCGACAGAGAAGCCGAGAGCCGACGTAGAGTGAATTGAGCATTTCATCCCCGGTTAATTGCGCATTACGAACGACATTCCGGTTTGATTTGCCCCTGTTCACGCAGGGCTTGGTAGTAAGCGGCTTCATTACAGCTGCTAACTACCTCATCCCAGTCGTTGTATTTGGTTGCTGTTGGTCCGGCGGGCAGATTGGTCAGACAGCTCTTGAAAATCTCGTGGCGGAGGCACTGGT
Source organism: uncultured Rhodoferax sp. (assembly GCA_964569855.1). Lineage (GTDB taxonomy): Bacteria > Pseudomonadota > Gammaproteobacteria > Burkholderiales > Burkholderiaceae_C > Allorhodoferax. The sequence continues at coordinate 1,226 of CAZMXB010000712.1, read as the reverse complement.
CAACAGTAGGTTGCTTGTACTCATTGCATCCAGCGAGCAGGCTAATCGCTATCCCCCTTGCCAAAGTCGAGCGGATTCCAATGATCGATTTCATAGTAAGCCTCGATGAAAGGTTCAGGGTTGGGGGTGGTGCACAGGCGGTGGAAGGGGCAGCCGCCATAGGCGTTACACGCGTCATCGAAAACCTTGGGGAATTTCTGCAGCTTCCAGTAGTTGATCGCGTCATTGATGTCGGAATAAAGCGTCTCGATCCACTCGTCGATCATCCACTGCGGGCGCTGGACAATCGCCTCGGCGAAGCCTACGTCATTCTTGTACAGGGCAATGCCGCGCACCACAGCCCCGGCGACCTTGACCCCGTACATCTGAGCGCCGAGCGCATAGCCAATAAACTGCGCGCGGAGCTCCCATTTAGAGGACCACGTTGCGCCGAGCTGCCCCGTGGTTTTCTCATCGACGACCCAGAGCAGGCCGGAGTCATTTGCCAGCATGTCGAAGCGGCCGCAGTAAAGGATTGGCTCGCCCGTATCAGGGTGATTGATCGAGAGCGGAAAGGCGAAGTTTACTTCAATTGCCGGGCCGGTGGAGAGTTGGTGGGGGATCAAGCGATCGACGCCGAGCTGATGGTGGTCGAAGTACTTGATCAGGGCATATTGCATGTTCGGCAGGGATTTGTTGTGATCGTCCGTGACGAGGGGATCGAGGCCCCACTTGCGGGCCAGTGCGTCGACACCAATCGCAACGGAGTCCTCGGCGTTAAAGCCCTTAGCGTAGTAGGCCTTGCGCACGGTTTCGACCCCGTAGGCGAACGCCCCGCCAGCGTGGAGGTGGATCGAGCTGCCTTTGGACTTAAGGCCGAGCACGTGCTTGCGCCACCACTTGTGTTTGCAACCCTTCCAAGCGGAGTGGATCGTCGAGTCCCAGGCGCGGGGGAATTCCACTGGGCGGGCGCTCATTTGAACAGGTCCAGAACGCCTTCGTCCGAGAGCGGAGTCTTGGCTTGCTTCTTGGCAGTGGCGGCGAGCTGAACTGCAGTGCGGTTGACGCGAATGTGCTGGACGGCTTCGCGCAGTTCTTCGAGAGTGACCTCTTCACCGCGGGCTGCACGCTGGCGGAGGTCAATAACCTTTGCGGCGATGTCGGACATGGGAGACTCCTGTCGAATGGTTGATGCGGATTTGAATTGTCGCAAATGTCGCAATGGATGTCAAGTCCTGGACATGAGA
>CAZMXB010000711.1:0-1933 GCA_964569855.1 uncultured Rhodoferax sp. | reverse complement strand
GGTCTGCGAAGCCGTTGCCCCCACGCTCCACCGCTGCGCGGGTCGCTGCCCACCCGAGGGGCCCTCGGTGCCCTGGGGCGGTCCCGCCGCGCCATTGGTCTGCACCATTGGCCGGGGCGACGCCGCGTGGCTGGCGGACACCTGGGCCAGCCGGGCCATGCGTTGCACACGCACCAGCTTGGTCGTCTCCATCGCCAGATCGGCAAAGTTGCTGCCGAAGGCCTTGGCTATGACCTCGTGCGGCTTGTTCAGGTAGTCGCAGGCGTAGACCAGGTAGCTGGCGGCCTGCATGGCCTGCGAACCGCCGATGTGTTGCAGGATGCGCGCCACCGCGTCGGCATGGGCCAGCACGTTTTCCCCGGTGTCCAGCTCCGCACTGCACAACAGCGGTTCGGCAAAGGCGCGGGCACGGGCCAATGCGTCGGCCTGTTCGGGCAGGCTCTGGGCGGTGGCTGCAATCAGCGGTGCCGGTACCAAATTATCGGACGAGGAACTTTTCATCAAAAGGGGGCAATCACGTTTCAGCCCAGCAAAAATGCCAACACTGCGTCGACCTGGTCAGTGGCGATCAGTGTGGGGGCGTGCCCAACACCGGCAAACTCGACCAATCGTGCCTTAGGACCCCGTTGGGTCATCTGCTGCGCGGTGAGCGGCGAGAGCAAATCCGACTGGGCACCGCGCAACAACAGGGTCTGCGCCTGCACGCCGTCATACAACTGCCACAACAGGGCCTCGCCCTGCATCGCCGCCTCTTGCGTTACGGCGGTAAAGGGCACCGCGATGGCCGGGTCGTAGTGTAATGTGACCGCGGTATCCGATCCGGGTACGGGTTTGACCATGTGGCGCGACAGCCCGAGCCACTGTTCGGGGGTATGCGGGCCAAAGCTGGTGGAGATGGACCACATGGCATCCGCCGCCTGCTGCAAAGAGTCAAACCTGACCGACCGACCAAGGTAGGCGCCAATACGGGCCAATGCCTCCCATTGAATACTGGGGCCGACATCGTTCAACACCAGTCGGCGTAACGGTATGGGCAAGGGAACCTGCTTTTGCCCGAACACCGACATGCCGATCAAGCCCCCCATACTGGTGCCCACCCAATCCAGCGTCCGGGTCTGGGGCTGAAGGTAGGCGAGCAAAGCAAACATGTCTGCGGCATAGGTAGGCATGGTGTAGCCCAGTGGGTCTGTGAGCCAATCACTTTGGCCACGCCCCACCACGTCGGGGCATACCACCCGCAGGTCGCCGCCGGCGCGGGTCACCATGGCCTGGGCCAACACGTCAAAGTCGCGCCCCTGGCGGGAAAGGCCATGAACGCATACGACCGCGTGTGCTGCGCGCGCATCACCCCACTCCCAAAAAGCCATGCGGTGGCCACCGCCCGCATCGGGGCACGGTAAGTAATTCAGCTTAGGGTCAGACATGGTGCAATCGGTGTTTTGATAATCGCCAGTGGTGGTGAACTCTCGCCCAAGTTGCCCGTTGCAAGATCGACGCCACAGTAGGATCGTAAATGAAAAACCTTGCGGGACAGACCTTTGGTTCTGTCCTCAATTGACTAAAAGGATGACCATGCTCAAAGACAAAACAGCTCTCGTTACCGGCTCCACCAGCGGCATTGGCCTTGGCATTGCCAAGGCCCTGGCAGCGCAAGGCGCCAACATCGTGCTCAACGGCTTTGGTGATGTGGATGGCCCCAAGGCCGAGGTCGCAGCCCTGGGCGTACAGGTGGCCTACCACGGTGCTGACATGAGCAAGCCCGCTGAAATTGAAGACATGATCACCTTTGCCAACAAGACCTTTGGCGGCCTGGACATTCTGGTCAATAACGCCGGCATCCAGCACGTCGCGCGCACCGAGAATTTTCCGCTGGAAAAGTGGGACGCCATCATTGCCATCAACCTGAGCAGCGCCTTTCACGCCACACGCCTGG
>CAZMXB010000710.1:1687-1934 GCA_964569855.1 uncultured Rhodoferax sp. | reverse complement strand
GAACGTACAGCAATTCGCGCAACCGGTCCAGTGCGTTGGGTTCCCAGCGTTGTCCTCTGTCTCCATGGGCGATAACTTCCCGCCGCAATAGGAACAGACAAAGTCTTCTGGGATCGTTGCTAAGCATTGATCGTAAGTAACAATGAAATCAGTGCTCATTCCGGCACCTCCAATTCGAACTCGTAATAAGTGCCTATCCCACTTCCGTTTGACCGTTCGGCGTACCAATCGTGGGTCGCATTCGTTT
>CAZMXB010000710.1:631-1677 GCA_964569855.1 uncultured Rhodoferax sp. | reverse complement strand
CCGACAATTGGCGGTAGTGACCGAGCCACGTGCCGGTGATCCGCAAGCGGGCGAACCCGTCATCTGCTTTCACAAGGAACGCGGGGGCCTTGCCATCTCGAGTGACCGCAGCCACCACGTCGCCTTGCAGCAGCCGAAGACTTGTGAATCTGAACGTTGCGGTTTTAGTGCCGTCCAAAATGCCTTGGACGTGCTCCGGCTTGAATGTTATGCGCTTCAATCCGGCACCTCTTGCAATAGCGCAATAATCTTGTTCGCGCATGCGTCGGTCAACCCGGTTTGTTGGTTGGTCTGGTAGAAGTGCTTGGGTTCGATACTCAGCGGCAAATTGTCAATCGCTACCCACCGGTCAGGCTTCTCGTAAGCCAAGATTTGAGCCGCACGGTCATCGTTGCTACCATAACCCTCGTCTCGACGCGTGATCCCGATAATTCGCGATCTGACCACATCTCGCATTTTCAGTCCATGCGTTTCCAGCATGTACGAAAACCCATTTAATGTCATGCGCCCTGCGTGAATCGTGTATCGCCAAGAGGAGTGGATGACAATCTCCGGGTCAACGGCGTCGATTACGTTGTTCATCGCCACAACGCAGGATTGCTTGATCGTGGAGCACCCGTTAACAGCGAAAGAATGGTCGTTTAAGACGCCATCGATGTCCAAGAATATAAGCGGCTTAAGCATTGTCCGGCACTTCCTCTATCTTCACACTGCGGCACGTCGGGCCAAGATCAACGAACGGGCTTCCGGGGAATGGGGCAACCATGACCCGATCTTTGACCCATGTCGCGCGTATCTTCTTGGCGTACTTGAGCCGCTTATACGGGCCGAGTATCATAGGTTTGTCGTACAGTTCTGGGGTGCCCCATAGTTTGCAAAGCGTTCGAGAACGCAATGCTACGACTCGGTATCTCATACTGCTGGCTCCTTTGGTTCAATCCAGCCGCGTTCGACGGCTGTCGCGCGTTGGCTATCTGTCATCGAAGACCATGCCACTCGCTTGAACCCATCAAAGAATTCATAGCGGGTGCCACACTCTGGGCAGC
>CAZMXB010000710.1:0-621 GCA_964569855.1 uncultured Rhodoferax sp. | reverse complement strand
TCCCTTGAGTCAACCATAACTTTAACACACTTGCTACCGCCCGCTGGTATGCGTTGTAAGCAAACACTACATAAAAATGGCTTGCGCGTTTTCTTGACATATTTAGTGCGCATCATGTCGATCAATCTGGTTCACCAACTTTCAAATAAGGATCGGGCTGATTAACCAAAGACTCGTTACAACGAATGCAATAAGCATCATTACCATGAATGCTCCTATATTCCTTAATTCCTTCTAAGGGAGTCCAGCCACAACGTAAACAGCAAGTTGCTTCTTTTCCATTCATTCGGTTGGCTCCTGCGCGTACACTTTAGAGTTGTCCACTATTTCAACAGTGCAACCTCTTTCACGGAACCACGTTGCCCAATCCGAGAGGTACATATGGGCACCCTCAAAACTGCCTGAGTCGTCAAGCACCACCCGCTCGCTATATCCTTCAGAAACTAGCGAAACTCGGTATGAATCGCTGTCACCGTTTTGGAACATCGTAAGCATGACTGGTAGAACGCCATCATCTTTAGCGGTCGAATAAGGCGCGTTGATAGCGTTCCGTATGTCCTTAAACAGCTTGTTTCTGGCTGTCTGGGCCTCCGGTTTTTTGAAACCGTCATCATGCTGGCC
>CAZMXB010000709.1:0-1940 GCA_964569855.1 uncultured Rhodoferax sp. | reverse complement strand
CCCAACTTTCGCCCAAAGCTGAAAGTCGTGTCTTTGGACATCGAGACCAGCGAGAGAGGAGAGCTCTATTCCATTGCGCTGGACGGCATGCCTGAACGTGTCGTTTTCATGCTCGGCGAGAATCCCTCCGAACTCGCCGAAGTTGCTGAAATCTTGGACTTTGCGCTCATCTACGTCCCAACCCGCAAGGCCATGATCGAGAACCTTAACGACTGGTTCGAGCGCAGCGACCCGGACGTCATCATCGGATGGAACGTCATCCAGTTCGATTTGCGAGTACTCCAGCGGACGGCTGACCAGAGTGGGGTTCCACTCCTGCTGGGCCGGGAGCGCCGACCCATTGAATGGCGGACCCATCCGCGCAAGCCCAATTATCTTTTTGCACCCACCCCGGGCCGCATCGTCATCGACGGAATCGACGCACTGAAGGCTGCGGTATGGAGCTTTCCGTCTTTTAGCCTGGAGACCGTCTCGCAGGCACTGCTGGGCGAGGGCAAAGTTATTTCGGACGAGTACGACAAGATGGCAGAGATCAACCGACGTTACCGGGATGACAAACCAGCGCTGGCTATTTACAACATCCGGGACTGCGAGCTGGTCTTGCGCATTTTTGAGAAAGCGCAGCTGCTGCAGTTTGTGTTAGAGCGGGCGCAGACGACGGGCCTGCCCGCGGACCACTTTGGTGGCTCCATTGCCGCGTTCAGTCACCACTACCTGCCGCGCATGCACCGTCTGGGCTATGTGGCGCCTAGCGTGGGTGAGATTCAGCGCAAGGCCTTTCCGGGCGGCTACGTGATGGACTCGAAACCGGGCTTCTATGACTCCGTCCTGGTCCTTGACTACAAGAGTCTGTATCCCTCCATCATCCGCACTTACTGCGTGGACCCGGTGGGCTACGCCGAGGGCCAGCACGCCAGTACTGCCGACCGGCCGATCAAAGGACCGATGGGCACCCTCTTCTCGCGCGACAAACATTGCCTGCCGGAAATCGTGACCACGCTCTGGCGCAGCCGGGATGAGGCCAAGATGGTCAAGAACGAACCTCTGTCGCAAGCGCTGAAGCTCTTGATGAACTCGTTCGCCGGGGTGCTCGGTGCCACCGAATGCCGCTTCTTCGACCCGGAGCTGGTATCAGCAGTGACTTTGCGCGGGCACGAAATCGTGAAGCGCACGAAAGTGTTGGTTGAGAACCGGGGGTATGAGGCCATTTATGGTGACACGGACTCCATCTTCATCTGGCTGGGGCGCACCCACACCAACCTAGAGGCGCATGCCGTTGCAGCAGAACTGGTGCAGGACATCAACGCCTGGTGGACACGCACTCTGCAAGAGGAACAGGGATTGGAGAACTTCCTGGAAATTGAGTTCGACACGCACTATAGAAAGTTCTTCATGCCCACCATCCGTGGCTCTGATGTCGGCAGCAAGAAGCGATATGCTGGCCTGAGCGTGGACGCGGCGGGCAGAGAGGAGATGGTGTACCGGGGGCTTGAAATGGCCCGTAGCGACTGGACACCTTTGGCCCGGCAGTTCCAGGAAGGCTTGCTCTCACGCATCTTTCATGAGCAGCCCTACCGGGACTTTGTGACCGACTATGCACACGCCACATTGGCAGGCGTGAAGGATGACCTCCTCATTTACCGTAAACGGCTGCGTCATCGTCTGGACGCCTACCTGGTGAATGTTCCGCCGCAGGTGCGTGCTGCCCGGCTCGCTGACGAATACAACCTTCGCGTGGGGCGGCCCACTCAATACCAGAATGGTGGCTGGATTCAGTACATCATGACCAAGTACGGGCCGGAGCCGCTTGAGACCCACCGCAGCCAGGTCGACTACGAACACTATCTGATCAAGCAGCTCAAACCGATTGCCGACGCTATCCTGCAGCCCTTGGGTGAAAGTTTCACCGCGCTGGTTTCTTCCCAGCGAGGCCTCTTTTA
>CAZMXB010000708.1:0-1944 GCA_964569855.1 uncultured Rhodoferax sp. | reverse complement strand
TGCCACACTCCCCGGGTGACCCCCGCCGACCTCGCCCGCCTCGCCGCCGTCGCCGACCGCGAGCTCGCCCTGTGCGCCACGGAGCCCGAGCGCGTGGCCGCGAGGCGCATGGCCTGGGCGCTGGTGCGGGCGATCTCAGCCCGTGGCGCGGGCGACGGCGGGCACCTCGAGCAACGCGGCGGCGAGGTCCACCGCGAGGCGGGCAGCGTGATCCCCTGCGCCGTCGAGCAGGGCAAGCGCCAGGTCGCCCCGCACCCCGGCGACGATGGCGGCGCGCGCAAGACCCGTCAGCAGCCCCGCGGGCAGGGTCTCCCCCCGGGCGGCAAGGACCAGCACGGCGGCGGCGTGGGACTGCGGCGGGACTGACGGCGCGGGAAACGCTTGCGTTCCCGCGGGATTCGTGTGGCACCCATCGGTCTCCGAAGCCGAAGGTCGCAGGTTCGACTCCTGCATCGCGCGCCGCTGGTTTTCGAGGGGTTTCCGAGGGAGAGAGCGTGTCGCCGCAGTCCTGCCCGATGATCCCTCCGCGGGACTGGCGAGGGGCGGGACAGGGGCGCGGAAGGCTTCGGCGACCCGGGCGCTCAGGTGGTCCGGGGCGAGGTGGGCGTATCGCTGCGTCACCGCCGTGGAGCTGTGCCCGAGCCACGCGCTGACCTCCTCGATGGGGAGCCGCACGCCCCACGTCCCCATGAGCAGGTGCGACGCGCAGGTGTGGCGCAGGTCGTGGAACCGCACGCGGCGGGTGATCCCCGCGCGCAGGCGGTAGCCGTTGACCGCCACGCGCTCGCGGGCCCCGCTGGCGCGGTCGACGAACCGCCACCCGGGGGACCACCGCGCGTCGTCGTCGCGTCGTCGCTGTCCGTGCTCACCCGGGAACACCCACCCGTCGCGGCGCCCGCCGAGGGCGTCGAGGGCAGCGCGCGCCTGCGGGAGCAGGGGCACCCGGCGCACCTTGCCGCTCTTCGTCGCGCCCGCGTGCGATCGACGCACCGTGACCTCGGGCCGGTCGCCGTCGAGGCGGACGTCTTCCCACCGCAGCCCCCACAGCTCCCCCAGGCGCAGGCCCGTGTAGATCGCGACGGTGTAGATGGTGCGCTCCGGGTCGGGGATCTCAGGGCACCCGGTCACGGCGGCGACCTCGGCGGGATCGAGGAAGGTCCAGGGCTCGTGCACCGCGGCGCGCGGCTTCGGGGGGCGCACCTCGCGGGCGGCGTTCTCTCGCAGGCGCCCGGCGTCCACGGCGGCGGCGAGGGCGGCGCGCAGGAGTCGCAGGGCGTGCTTGACCGTCAGCGGCGAAAGGGTGCGCCCCGCGGACACCCGCGCGCCCCTGCCGCTCCCGGCGCCCGAGGTCGTCGCCGGCGTCCCGCGGAGCTTCTCGACCCACGCGGCGACGGTGGCCCGGGTGACTTCGTGGAGCGCGTGGTCTCCGAGGTGGGCGACGACGTGGCGCCGCCACACGCTCCGCTCCTTGTCGACGCCGCGGGCCTCGCGGGAGGCTAGCCACGTCTCGCCCCACGCGCGCAGGGTCACGACCCCGACGGCGGGGAGCTCGAGCGCGTCGAGGCGGCGCAGGGCGGCGGCGAGGGTCGCGCGCGCTTCGGCCTCGTCGGCGTAGGTGCCGACGCAGCGGCGACGCCCCGCGCCGTCGCGCACGCGGACGCGCCAGGTGCCCGCGGGGGTGGGGGTGACGGAGCCTGCGCCCGGGGGCCGTCGAGAGGTGCCGGTGGTCATGGGGGCGCGCATCCTACCCGAGCAGCCGACGGGCGTTGCGGTCGGCGCGGGCGGCGGTGAGCTCGTCGGTCGGCGCATCGTTCGCCACGGTCACAGGGGAGCGCCGGGCAGGGACGCGGGGAGCGTCGCGCAGCTCATCGAGGGCGGCGTCGAGCATCGCGTGGGCGAGCGCGCGAAAGCCGTCGTCGGTGAGGTGGGCGCGGGCCACGCGCA
>CAZMXB010000707.1:0-1945 GCA_964569855.1 uncultured Rhodoferax sp. | reverse complement strand
TGAAGCCTCAGAGCGCACTACTGACGCTGAGCTACCTGGGTGCGCTGCGCGCGGAGATTCAGAACCGCTCAGACGACAAGGTGGCGGGTCTGCTCGCCTTGGTGGAAGGCACCTTGCGCGTGCCCAGGGGCGAGCGGGAGAACACCCTGCATCCGCTGATCAGCGCCCTGGCGTGGTGCCGCAACGCCCCGAGCGACGACGTGGCGCGCGCGATGTTCGAGCGGGTGCTTTCTGCTCGGGAGGGCGCGGAGACGCAGCTCGAGGAATGGGTGGAGAAGGCAATGCACTCGTACGCCCGCGGGCGAGAAAGGAAGGTGGATCGCGACACGGCTAGCGCCGAGGTCGAGAAATTTTTTCGGCCTTCGGACTCGAGCGACGAGTGGAAGGCAGGGCTGAAGTTCAAGACAGGCAAGGACGGAGCGGTACTCGGACTCAAGCCCAACGAGCTGAACTTGCTCGCAGTACTCCGCAACGACGAGCGGTTCCGCGGGCACATCCGCTGGAACATGCTGAAGCAGGCGATTGAGGTTGACGCGCCGGCCCTCCGCATTCATGAGAACGCTCGCGAGAGCTTCGACGTGCCGATGGCGGCGTGGTTCCAGGGCAGCGAGTACAACTGCGAGGCGGGGAGAGACCTCCTCGGCGCATGCGCTCAGCACGTCGCGCTCGAGAACCCGTACGACCCGGTGCGTGAGTACCTCACGAAGCTGCCGGCGTGGGACGGCGTGGCCCGCGCGAGCACCACGCTCACGCAGTACGCGAAGTCGGAGGGGAATCCGGCTTTCGTACGGCTGATCACCCGGAAATTTTTGATTGCCGCCGTCGCTCGAGCGATGGACCCCGGCTGTCAGGTGGACAACGTGCTCGTCCTTCAAGGCGGGCAGGGCGGCGGGAAGACGAGCTTCGTCCGCACGATGGGCGCGGGGTTCCACGTCGAGACCAGCCTCGACCTCCACAACAAGGACGCGGTGATGACGGCAGCGGGGAACTGGCTCGTGGAGCTGGGCGAGCTGGCGTCGCTGCGCAAGAGCGACGTGGAGTCCGTCCGCAACTTCATCACGCGCAAGGAAGACCAGCTTCGGCTCCCCTACGGGCGGACGATTCGCACGATGCCGCGCCGCTGCGTCTTCATCGGCACCACGAATTCGCGGCAGCCGCTCACCGACCCCGAGGGTAACCGCCGCTTTTGGGTTGTGTCCGTGGGGAAGGTGGACACCGCCGCGCTCGCGCTCGTGAGGGACCAGATTTGGGCCGAGGCGCTTCACGCCTACCGCTCGGGCGAGGTGTGGCACCTGAACGACGCGGAAGCGCAGCTCGCGAAGGAAGAGGCGCAGGTCTACGAGGCCGAGCACGTGACCTCGTCCGAGCTTCTGCACTGGCTCCACTCGCAGACGACCTGGCCGAAGTACCTCTCGGCGGGCGAGGTGGCCGCGAAGGTGCTTCACCGTATGGTGGGGAGCCTGACACCGCAGGAGAGCGCGGCCATCAACCGCACGATGGATTCGTTGGGGTGGAAGCGCGCGCGGAGGCGCGTCGCGGGGAAGCCGACGTATGTGTACGAAGTCCCGACGCGCGAAACGATGGAACGCATGTGGGCTTGACTCTCGGGAAAGGATGAATAAGGTTACTACTATGGAAATCAAGAAAGCGCAGATGGTGCGGTGGCTGAAGGGCTACAGCGAGGACATGTTCATCTCTCTGCTGGATCGCGAGACGGCTAAGGCAATTCTCTCCGAGATGAAGCGCCTCCGTCGCATCGAGCGCGCGGCGCGAAAGTGGAGCGTCTTCGAGCTCAGCCCCGGTGACTTCATGGACACCAACGCGGTCACGAGCGCAGTGATTGCGGCGTCGTCGGTGAACAGCTCGGCGATCGGCGTGCGCAACGCGATTGTGGCCACGCCGAGTAGGGCGCCGAGCGCGGCGCTCCAGAACAGCACCCGGTGCG
>CAZMXB010000706.1:0-1949 GCA_964569855.1 uncultured Rhodoferax sp. | reverse complement strand
CGAGCAGGTCGGCGGCGGTCAGGTCGTTTTCGGCGGCGACGCGCTCCACGATCATTGCTCCCGCCTGAGGCGAGTTTGGCGAGAGACGACCCGGCAGAATGACATCTGCCGTAACCATGGCCTCATGGCAGAGCCTGACGTAGTCGCGGGTGGTGATGGTCATTCAGCGGCCTCTTGGCGCTTGCTTCCGACGCTCGCCAAGACGCGCGCAACGATGGCGCGGCGCTCTTCGGTCGTTCGGATGGTCGGCTCAGGCGCCGCAGGCTTGGGCAGGCTGGCGCGGATCGCAGCCCGTTCCTTGAGGATCAGCCCCCGAATGTGGCCCTCGTTCGGACAGCGGTCCGGGTTTGCCATCACGGCGGCGCGACACGCCTCGTCAATCTCCGGCAGGGTGAAGTCCTGAAGCGCGTCCATCCAGTCTTTGCGCAGGATCGTCCGCACGTTCGGGTCCATCCGGTCCCAGCCGAACTTGTCGGTTTTGCGCACCAGCACCTCAAGCCGGACCCCAACCTGGGCGCGGTGGCTATCTAGCTCTTGCGGCGAAAGCGATTTCGTCAAGTGCACTAGACGGGGGTGCGTGACCGCCGGAACGGTTGTCATAGTTGCCCTCCATGAGTTTCGCGAAGGAAGATGCTTGGGTGAGAAAATCGAAGCTGGCGAAGAAAGGCCCGTCTCGCGTCCGCTTGCGCCCGCAGAGAAAATCGGATGCTGCGGCCCGGTCGATGGCGTCTCGCCACCCACCGATCCCGCCAGCCTCGCGCAGCCTCGCCCCGAGTGCTGAGAAGCGCTGCTTGCTCATGCGTTGGACAATCGCCCAACCGCATCGCCCCGCCGCAGCGTTGTAGACCGAGACGGCCTCCGCTAAATCGCCGGTATCACCGTTAGGTGATACTAATATATTCTGGCTTCTGGTTTCTGGCTTCTGGGGTTTATCTTTACCCTTATCCATGTGGTTATCCGACGGCTTATTTTCGCAGTCTTTTCCGAGGCTTGGGTTTCCGCCTCTCTTCCCGTTTTTCCGCGCTATCGCGGATTTTGACGCCATGCGAACCAGTTTACGCGAGTAGATCACGCCCTCCTTCGTCCTGCTGAACACGCCATTACGCTCTAATTCCGCGACCAGGTCGGGGAGTTCAGCGGCATGGATGCCAGTCAGAGACGCGAGCTGCGCTTCATTCGGGTGCTGCCCATGGATCAAAAGGTGGCCATACGGGGTGGCCTCGTGCATCAGGCAGATCATCTCGATCCACATGCCCCGAGCGGCGGGACTGCACATCTTCAGGCGGGGGTCAGCCCGCCAGTCGCTCGTGAAGAATTTCAGCCAGGGGTCAGGCATCTAAGCCCGATCCCCGATGCGTCGCCCTTTCGCGCATGGCATTCCTCCATGCGACGAATTCATCGTAAGCCTTTACACCCTTTGATGAATTGCACGACTTGCAACAGGCCACCAAGTTGCCGGCATCATCCAACCCGCCCCGCGACATAGGGGTCTTATGGTCGATTGTCAGGCTGCCATCGGCACCGCAATAGTGGCACTTGAAGCCATCCCGCGCGAAGATCGCGTTGCGCTTCTCGACTGGCAGCTTGAACTTCGACCGTCGCACCTCTGCCCCGGCTCGACGCCTAGGGCTTTGGTCATCCTGAACTGCCGCCCACAACTGGCGTTGGACTAATGCGCCATCGATTTCCGCGAACCAACCATCCGCCACCATCTCGTCGATGATGGCAGAAGTTTCTTCGACGCTCAGGTTTGCCCATCTCGCGGCTGTATCTATGGAAACGACGGCCATAGAGTCGCACAGCGACATCATGATTAGGCGCTTGTCACCGGTCAGGGTTTTCTCTGCCAAGACTAGACTCATGATTTTCGCCGTGCTCATGCCGCCCCCCTGTCGCGCGTCCAGATGCCCCACGCCGCCAGCCGCTCGCGCACGTCATCGATCGACCGG
>CAZMXB010000705.1:0-1950 GCA_964569855.1 uncultured Rhodoferax sp. | reverse complement strand
CGTTGTCCTGGTCGGTCTTGAGCAACTGCTCGCCCCGGCCTTCGCTGCCCATGACGAACAGGCAGCTGTTGGCCAGCAGGTCCGGCGGCGCAATCAATTGCCAGGCCCGCTCGAACAGGCGCAGATTGAGCTCCTGCACCAGCCGGGCAATCATGTTGACCTTGGTGCCACTGCGGTGCAGCAGTGCTATCAGCCGGGTGATCTGCCCTGCCGCCGCTTTCAGCGCCGCCACATCCTGTGCAGCAATGATTTGCTCGTTGATCTGGTAGGACTGGTTGGACAAGAAGCCGAACAAATCGAGCGCTTCCAGAATCCCGTGGATGTGATCGCCTTCGGCCACCAGCACCCGGTGCACCTTGTGCTTGATCAGGGTTGCCAGCGCATCGCCGATCAGGTCGCTGGGGCGCACCGTGACCAGCGCAAAATTGGCCAGCTCGCGCACCGGCAATTGGTCCAGCGGCGTGCCATGCAGAATCGCCTTCTGCAGCCCGGTCGTCGTAAAAATGCCCAGAGCGTTCGGAGTGGCACGTGCATCACGCACCAGCACCGCACCAATACGCAGGGCCTGAAACGTCTTGACCACGTCCAGAATGCTGGTGTCGGCATCGACAAAATGCGGCGGGTGGATAAAGGCTGCGTCGACCCGCGCCATGGTCAGCGACTGCAATTCGTGGCGGTTTTGCCGCTCGGATAACGCGCTGAGCTTGTTGGACAGGTCCGAGAACAGCAAGGCCCCAAAAGTGGCATTTTCAGCGATCAGGTCGCTGACGGCCTGCTTGGCCAGCTGGTAGGCCACTACCTCTTCGGCCGCCACAAATTTGCTGCTGACCTTGCCCGCCACCAGGGCGCGGCCGTCAAAGGTGTCGTCGGGGCCATAGGTGGTGATCACCTCGTTGCCATCAAACTGCTGGACAAAACCCTTGATGATGACAAACAGGTGGGTTGGTAGGTCGCCCGGCGCCAGTATGGTTTTGCCCTTGGGAAAGTAGGCAATGTCGACGCTGTCGCGAACCAGCCGCTGCTGGTCCAGTGTCAGGCAATCAAAGGGTGATGCGGAGAAGTTGAAGGCGCCGGGCATGCACCAATTTTCCCACCGCAACCCCTCACTTTACTGACGGGTGATCCCCATGGGCACGGTTGTGGCGCTGTCCCAGGCCGGGCCGTCAAACCAGGAGTCGCCTTGCAGATAGGCGCGCAGCATGGGCAAGCCGTCCAGCCCCCAGAACACCTTGCGATCGACTTCAAATGCCGGAACACCAAACACGCCCTTGGTTATGGCCTCTTCGGCGTGCGCCCGCAGTTGCGCCTTCACCGACGCATCGCCGGGGTCGCGCTCCGGGGCGAGCCGTTGCGTGAGTGCGGACAGTCGACTGGTATCGGCTGCATCCAGTCCACCCACCCAGACGTGGCGGAATACGGTCTCGCACACGTAACGGTTGGGCTGGCCATTCGGGTCGGTGGCGATGGCCAGACGCAGCAGGCCCAGCGGGTTGAATGGATGGGCAGCTGGCATGTCCAGCGTGCGGCCCTTGCTGTGGGCTAGCCACTGCACCTGGCGGTAAGTCCAGTCGCGCTTGGCCGGAATTTCGGCCGGGCCCAATTGGCCGTGGTGTTTGAGCAGAGCTGCAAACAGCAGCGGCTTGTAGGTGACCGCGTAGCTCAGGCCCATCAGGGCTTCGGGCAGTTCCTCGAACGCCAGCCAGGCGTAGGGCGAGATGAAGTCCAGGTAACAGGTGATGTGTTTCATGGTGCGGTGGGCTCCAGTGCGGTGATGCGCTCCGAAATCAGCGCCCAAACGGCCTTTTTTTCCAGGGCGCTGGCGGTGCTCCAGAGCCGGATTTCGTCAATGCTGCGCAGGCAGCCTTCGCAGAACGCACCCTGTGCATCCATGCGGCACACCGAGACACAGGGCGATGGAACATTCTCGGCGCTAGCCCTCGCCAATACTGC
>CAZMXB010000704.1:0-1952 GCA_964569855.1 uncultured Rhodoferax sp. | reverse complement strand
CCGGCACCTGGTCCTGCCCCGGCTGCTGCAAGGCCCGGAGCGAGCCTTTTCACTGCACGCCCTGCAACGCTGACGCGGAGGGCCCTGGCTATGACGACTGAGCGACCGATGCTGTTCTCGGCGCCGATGATCCGCGCCTTGCTGGCCGGCACCAAATCGCGGCTCTGCGGATTAGCGTGTTGAAAGGGCAGCCATGAACGACAACCAGAAAACGGAAAAACGTGTGGAAAGGCGGCATGCGAAGAACCGCCACGGCCAGTTCATGCGCTTGGACTGGGAAGACGATTCGGACGTGGAGTACGTCTACGGCCACGTCACCCTTGAACAGGCCAAGGCGGCGTTTGAGAGCTATGGCGGCTCTGGTTGTGGTGAGGCTGTGAACGGCATCAAACATCGCTGGGCGCGCAAATGTCCGACCGGGAAGTATTCGGAGTACGAGTGGATGTTGCACACCTACGACGTGCCGTCTCGCGGCGCGTTCCCGGTGACTGAGCTTGATGTCTCCACTGCCAGGACCGCGTGATGCCCTGCTACATCGAGCACACCAAGGACGGCGACACGATGTTCCTGTGTGGCGACCTCGGGCCGCACTGCGCAGCCGACAAGTGCGCGGCCGTGAGCAGCTGGCTGTGCGACTACCCGGTTGGCGATGGCAAGACCTGCGACCTGCCACTGTGCGGCAGCCATGCCTACGAGGTGGCACCGAACATTCACTACTGCCCCGGCCACCTGACGCTCTGGAGCGCATTCCGCGACTCCGGCGGTGTGAAGCGCGAGCTTGAGAACGTGGTCCCGTTTCCACACAGCACCACTTCCAAGTCATGACCCCGTTTCCACACGTTAATCCGTTGAGCCCCAATGCCGAACGACCAAGCCTTCTACACCGTAGACCACAGCACGATGCCGCCCAGCTGCCTGCCAACGCACCTGGACCGCAGCAACCTGCATGACGTGACCAGGTTGGGTGACTCCTGGCGCCGCTACTTTGACGCCAGCACGGGCGATACGCACGACGGCTCCAGGTATGCGGCGGCCATGCGGGCAGAGATGCGGGGCGGAAGCTATGGTTGCAACCCGCTGGGGAAGTGCGCTATGCCGCAGTGCCCAGACTGCCCGGACATGGGCCTGCCTGAGTAAAGGCCCAACGTTGCCAATAACCGGACGCCGTAGGCGGTCCGGTTGATTGGCTTGTTAGGGCGCTGGTGGATAACCGAAAAGGACGACGATGGACAACGAACAGGAACCGATGCCGCGCGCCAATGTGGTGCCGCTGCTAGAAGTTGGCTTTGATGGGCCGCAGTGCTTGCAGGCCGAACAATGGGCGCAGGACTACGCCAAGACCTACACCCGCACAAAGCTGGAAAGGCTGGCGATTCGGATTGACCAGCGCGGGTGGGAAGAAGAAGCGGAGGTGATGCGCGCCGCAGCCCGCGACACCGACCAGGCGCTGACGCTGCTGGCGATGCTGCACGGCCGGGTGTGCCACATGATGGCGCACCTTGGGATGATGGGCGAGATTGACACCCGGCACGCCACGATTGAGAAGCTTGGCGACGCGCTGGACAACGTGAACGAGTTTGTTGCTCGCGTGCTGAAGTGCAAGGAGTGCGCCACGCAGCCGTGCCCGCCCTGCCCGGACGTTGTGACCATCACGCCGCAGAGCATGCGGCAGGCTGTGGCGCAGTGCGAGATTGAACTCAGCGGCGACTGGTGCGAGACGTGCCCAACAGTTGACGCCTGCCGGATTCGCGGCAGTTGCTCGCCTTTCTTGGGCAAGCGGTGATTAAGCGGGCGCTTGCGCTGATCGGTGCCGCCGTGGTGGCGCTGTGGGTTCTTGGCGCGCTGGGCCTGGGCGACTTCCGCTTGTGCTTTGCGGCCGTTGGCAAGTGCGAGCGCCCTAACGCAGAGCTAACCGGGACAACGAGGCGCTGACCAATGACGCACGACACTAC
>CAZMXB010000703.1:1072-1954 GCA_964569855.1 uncultured Rhodoferax sp. | reverse complement strand
TATCGGAGGAGTGCGAGCGGTGAGCGACGTAACGCTAGGCGGTATCGCGTATGCGCTGCTGATCTGCGCCCTGATGCTCGGCGCGATTCGGCTGTTCGCGAGCACGCAGGATCCGATCGACAAGGGGCCGAAGGGCGAATGAGCCAAGCCGAAAAGGAGGCCCGCTTGCGCAAGGCGATTCGCGACCTGGAGACCCGCGGTGTCTTGTTCAAGGTCGACGTCCGCAAGCTGGCAATCCTGCGCGCGGAGCTCGCGAAGGTGGAAGCGCGGAAGGCGAAGAACCATTCGGAGAAGTAGCCATGCGTCACTCGCTGCCCTGGTTTCGGTTTCGCGACTCTCGTGGCGACGAGTGGACGACGGCACTCGCAACATCCGCGATGCTGTACGAGTTGATGGGCGAGGAGTGCGCGGGGCTGACGCACTACCAATGGCGCGTAGTGATGGTCGATGCCGGGTTGACGCGAGACCAGCAAGACGAGGTTCTGCTGCACGAGATGTGTCACGTCGCGGCCGGGGAGAAGCCGGATGGCTTGCCGGTGGCGCAGGAAGAGAAGGCCGTCTACGCCATCTCGCCGCGCTTGTGGCCGCTCTTGAAGATGCTGGGGTTCGCGTGGCCGAAGCGTCCACGTGGCGTGCGCGCGCTGGAGAAGCTGGCCCGCGCGTACCACGAAGAGGCCTTACGTTGTTTGGTATGGGAGACGCGACAGAATGAACGTGCACGCGTGGACACCCGAGCAACTGCGAGCCGCCGAGGATGTGATCCGCAGATTCCCACGCGGCAAGCTTCGCGATGCGCTGCCAGACATTGCGGCGGCGACGGGCCGAATGGGCGTCACGCGCGATGCGGTCCAGGCCCCTGCTGCGCCGGGTATCCAGACCACC
>CAZMXB010000703.1:0-1062 GCA_964569855.1 uncultured Rhodoferax sp. | reverse complement strand
TGGGAAGCCGTCTCCGTCCACGTTCATGGGCGGCGCAGAGTGTCGATCGGAAGACGCGCCAGCCGACAAGTTGGATCCCGTCCCGCTCCCCGCGTCGATGTCGGCCTTGCAGGAGGCGCGACGCGAGCAGTACGCGCCTCCTGAGCACGCGCCAGATCTCGTGCGGATGCTGCGAGCCCGCGCGTTGCCGCTGTACGAGGTATGCGAGCGAATGGATCTCAAGCCGTCGGAGTTGTCGGCGGTCGTGGAGAAAGCGCGCGAGGCTGGGTACCACCTCGCCATCAACGACGGATGGATCTCCGCGCCGAAGGTGCCGCTCTACACGGGGCCGCGTGACTTCGGGAATCACAAGCCGGGGCACTATCGGCACATCGTCGTTTCCGATCTGCACGTCGGCAGCGAGTACGCCGCGATGGAAGAGCTGTCGCGCTTCATCGAATGGGGCTACCAGCAAGGCGCCCGCGTCGTCCACATTCCCGGTGACGTGCTCGACGGTCCGGACCCGCGCCTCATCTACGAGCAGAACCGCGTCGGCTTTCAAAGGCAGGCCGAGCACTGCATTCGCCACATGCCCGAGCTGGAAGGGCTGCGCTACTTCGTCTGTGAGGGCAATCACGATCAGCATACGCGTGACTCGACCGGCATCAGCCCAGGGCGTGCGCTAGAGAACGAGTTCCGGGTCCACGGGCGCACCGACTGGCACCACGTTGGCGTCTACCGTGTGCGGTATCGCGTCGATGGCGCGTCGTTCCTGCTGTATCACCCTGGCGGTGGCGCATCGAAAAAGCAAAACGTCGTCAATCACGGGTACGCGGCGATCGACCTGGAAGACGACCCGCCTGACTTCGTGTTCGCCGGGCACCTGCACAAGAACGTCATCGACTACTGCTACAAGGGCTCGCTGTACTGCGCCTGTCCGACGTGGCAGCGGCAGAAGAGCGGGTTTGCGCGTCGCCTCAGCGGCAAGTGGGACGTCGGCGGGATGCTCTCCGAGTACACCGTGCGCGATGACGGCGTCGTTGATGGGAAGGGCCTCAGGTTCTACCGCGCCGATGCGTTCTC
>CAZMXB010000702.1:632-1961 GCA_964569855.1 uncultured Rhodoferax sp. | reverse complement strand
AGCCACTGCTAGCAGTATCATGAAAATTGAAATTTGCCCACTGACACCGACAGCCGCCTGAGCTTGAGAGCCGAGTTTACCAGCCACCCAAATATCAGCAAAACTGGCGAATGCAATTGTCACCATATTTAAGAATAATGGCCACGACAAGGTCCAGATTGCCAACCAGAGCGAGCCTCTGGTGATGGCTTCATCGCCAGGGGTTGGCGAATTCTCAACTGCAGTGTTCTCATCCAAACCAACATCTACATCGACTTCCATGTCTAATTCACTTATATGTGCGTTCATATGTTCCTCTTTGGCGGAGCGCCAAGCTGTTCGTTATCCAAGACAAAACTCTTTCTTTAAGAGCAAAAATAAATTTGCTCAGAAACGAAAATAGCGCCATCTCTTGCGAAAATGGGCACAAAAAAACCAACAGCGTGCGCCGAGCCCAGAGGGCAAGTTGTCGCAGACCATTGGTAGTCAGTTAATGTCTCATGACTCTACATTACCTTCTTTTTTGAAAAAGGCAATAGTTTGTTAAGGCCTCCTCGAATTTGCATCTACCCCACGACTGATTTTTCAGAAGAAATAGATCGCTATTGCGGATGATGGTGCGGTAGGAGCGAAGTACTAGAATAATGGTGCAAGGACAAGGAGAACACCAGGATAAATGAAAACAAAATTGGTTAAAGAAACCAATAAAAACTTCTCAAACGGCCGTTCCTAAGCATAACCTTCTTAAGGGTTGATTTTCAGAGGAACTGGCCGTTTCTGTATTGTTAGACTTTGCCCAAGACCTTCTCAAAGCACTTTCAGACTGTTTAATAATTTCAGTGATTAACCGGGTATAGAAAATGCAATTGCTCACAGAAGGAAGCTGATGCACTCAGTCGACCATTTACTTTTCTGGGTATTTTTCACCCTAGTTCTCTTATTCTCGCTTTTCTGGACCGAATGCGGCTACAGAGTAGGCGCCCATCGTCCCAAGCTAGACCCAAAAGAGCCAGAGGCACCGCTCGGCACCGTTGTAGCATCGATTCTCGGCCTGCTGGCCTTCATGCTAGGCTTTACCTTTAATGTTGCCATAAATCGCTATGACGATAGAAGAGAAGCGGTTCTAAACGAAGCCAATGCCATTGGCACCACTTATTTGCGTGCCGACTTCATGGACGATCAAGCAAGAGATAAGGCCAGAAAACTTATGCGCGAATATGTACAGCTGCGCGTAGATGGAATTCTACCCACACCGGAATTCCAGCAGGTCATCGCTCGCTCAGTCGAAATACAAAACGATCTCTGGAGTGGCGCAACTGCGACCCTCGGAGCGCCGGACAAACGACAGTT
>CAZMXB010000702.1:0-600 GCA_964569855.1 uncultured Rhodoferax sp. | reverse complement strand
CAACGCCAATATCGGGGCTTTATGTCAGCACCTTAAACGAAGTTATCGACATGCACTCCAAACGCATCACCTTGGGGCTGCACTCTCGCGTTCCACTCTCAGTCTGGCTAGTCTTATTCGCCGTATCAGCTTTGGCCATGCTCAGTGTAGGCTTCTATTTCGGCTTGACTGGCAATAGGAGCTGGGCAGAGACAATTGTGTTAATCGTCACTTTTGCTCTGGTTATGCTGCTGGTGGCAGATCTAGATAGGCCCCATGAAGGTCTTATCAAAGCCAGCCAACAGCCAATGATTGACTTACACAATCAATTGGGCCCACCATAGCAGCTCCCCAGTTTCGCATCTATCCCAAGCATAACCTTCTTAAGGGTTGACTTTCAGGAGATCTGGCCGTTTCCGTTTGTCTAAATCTCCCAATCTTAGGGTAATGCCTAGGTTGAGAGTAGGCGACCTCTGGGTTCAACGCTTAATAATCTGTAGGACAATAGCGGTGAGCTGCTCTTTGCTGGCTGCCGGAGTGATACGGTGAAGTAAGCGAGGTGAAATTGATCAGTTTTGCTAAATCTAACTCCCACAACAGCGCTCAATGTCACTAAAAACG
>CAZMXB010000701.1:0-1961 GCA_964569855.1 uncultured Rhodoferax sp. | reverse complement strand
CGTCAGCAAGGCCGGTCCGTACAAAAAAGACACCTATCGCTACTGATCGCAAGCCATGCGCATTGACCAACTACTCGTTCAACGTGGCCTGGCCACTACCCGGTCGCAGGCCCAGCGCCTGATTGCCGATGGGGTCGAATGGCTGCAGGGCGAGGCATGGAAACGCGTCGCCAAAAATGGTGACGAGGTTCCCGAGACGGCCGATGTGCGGCTGCTGGACGACTCCGAAGCCCGTTACGTGTCCCGCGGCGGCCTGAAACTGGAGGCGGCGCTCAAGCACGTGGGCCTTTCGGTGGGCGGTATGGCCTGTCTGGACGTGGGGCAGAGTACCGGCGGTTTTACCGACTGCCTGTTGCAGCGCGGCGCGCGTCTGGTGGTGGGTGTGGATGTGGGCAGTGCCCAGCTCCACCCCCAATTGCGCGAAGACGGTCGTGTGCTGTGTGTCGAGAAGGTCAATGCCCGCTCACTGACTGCTACTGATTTTATAGCAGCTTGCGAGAATTACACAGGGGCTGGAGGTCTTTTTGATCCAGAAGAACAGGGCAATGCACCATTTGTGCCCGAGTTTGATGTGGTGGTCGCCGACCTGTCGTTTATTTCGCAGACTTTGGTATTGCCGGCCGTCGTGCCTTTCCTGAAACCGGGCGGCACGCTGCTGACCCTGGTCAAGCCGCAATTCGAGTTGCAGCCGGGTCAGGTTGGCAAAGGCGGCATCGTGAAAGATGATGCCATGTACCCCATCGTCGAGCAGCGCCTGCGTGAAGCCTGTGCCGAACGAGGTCTGCAGGTGACCGCATGGTTTGATTCGCCCATCGAAGGTGGCGACGGCAACCGCGAGTTTTTTATCTGCGCCACAAAGAGCTCCTGATACCTTGTGGGACAGACCGCAGCGACGCGAAGCGAGCCAGCACTGTCCTCAACTGAACAGACGCGGGGTAACCCGCTAAACGGAGAGAGATTTATGTCCGAAACATCCCGCATGCCGGTCAGCGTGGAGTTTTTTCCGCCCAAGACGCCCGAAGGTGTCAGCAAGCTGCGCGCCGCGCGCCAGCATTTGTATGCGCTGAAGCCCGAGTTCTGTTCGGTAACCTTTGGTGCCGGTGGCTCTACGCAAGAAGGTACTTTCAATGCTGTGCGGGAAATATTGGCCGAAGGCGTGAATGCGGCCTCCCATTTTTCGTGCATTGGCGCCACACGGGAAACCGTACGCGTACAACTGGCCACGCTCAAGCACATGGGTGTCAAACGCCTGGTGGCGCTGCGTGGTGACTTGCCTAGTGGGTATGGTGCGGGTGGTGAATTCCATTACGCCAGCGATCTGGTGGCATTTATCCGCCATGAGACCGGCGACGATTTTCACATCGAAGTGGCGGCTTATCCTGAAATCCACCCCCAGGCCAAGTCCCCGAGCGGCGATCTGCAGGCTTTTGCCACCAAGGTTCGGGCCGGTGCCAACTCGGCCATTACCCAGTATTTCTACAACCCCGACGCCTACTTCCGTTTTGTCGATGACATCGCGGCGCTCGGTCTGAATGTGCCTGTGGTGCCCGGCATCATGCCAATTACAAGCTCAACCCAGCTGATGCGCTTTTCGGATGCCAGTGGCGCAGAGATTCCGCGCTGGATTCGCCTGCGCCTGCAAAGCTTTGGTGACGATACCGCATCCATCAAGGCGTTTGGCCTGGATGTGGTGACCGACCTGTGCGAACAGCTGCGTGCAGGTGGTGCACCGGCCATCCACTTCTACACCATGAACCAGAGCGCGCCCACGCTGGCGCTGTGCGATCGGCTGGGGCTGCTGTCCTGATGCACCCAACCCGCTGACCCCATAATGGAAGCGATTCCGCCTTGGGGCGGGGGGCTGCGAGAGGTTGCGATGGTCACGATAGGAAAACCATGAGATTGGCGTTTGGCATGCGTCTGGGATGGTTGTGCCTCGGTGCCGCGTGGGGTGGTCTGGC
>CAZMXB010000700.1:646-1965 GCA_964569855.1 uncultured Rhodoferax sp. | reverse complement strand
ACCGCTCCGTCAGCCGTTCCTCAGTCACGACAGCATCAGGCACCGCGCATAGCTTCGACCCCGGCGGGTGTCCCAGCCGATCCGCCGGCCAAATTCCGTTCGCATGCTTCGCGATTTGCGCCTTCCACTCGGCGGCGCTCCAGCGGTCCCAAGGCTTTGAGCCCGTCCCCATTGACGACGGTTGCGCGTGAGCCTTATCGATCAATTTGGCGAGCACATCGCCGAGGTTTCCGTCCGTTTGGAGGAGTTTCTCGATATCGAGTTTGAACGGCTCCTGCCCTGGCTTCGGAGGAACCCTGCCCATCAGAAACGGGACCGAATGGATTGCGCTCAGCGCGACGGCGAAAGCCGGGGGGCCGCCAATGTCGGACAACCTTGCAAGCAACCGCCGTCGCCGTTGCGGAGTACGGCTCTCGACCACCGCCAAGCCTAGACTGCGAGCCGTTTGGTTCCATGCGTCAATGGCCGCATCGGTAGCCATTAACTCGGTTTGCGAAAAATCAGATTTCGGCTTTCGAGCCCTTCGGCCCTCGTCGCCCCCCTTGGGGGGTAGGGGGGTGTTCTTCTCTTCTTCTTTCTTCTTCTTTTCTAAGTTATGGGCACAACTCTGGTCAGAAGTCTGCCACAGATCTAGCGCCTGTTCTGTTGGTTTTATTTGGCTTTTTTGGATTGTTTCGGGGGAACTTTGGTCAAACTTATCAGGGTTTGCGGATTGTTTGGCTGAAACTTCGCCGAAACTTCCGCCAAACTTTGGCGAAACTTCCTCTGTTGCCTGTGCATGCGAGCGCCGCGCCGCCTCTCTTTTTACCGCCGCAACATGCCTCTTGCAGTACTCGGCAATGAGCTTCTCGCGCTCCTCATCGCATCGCCGATTGCGCAGCCAGTCTCCAGAAACATAGACCTTCCCTTGAGAGACAAGAACGTCGAGAACGCGCTTGACGACGCGGGCCGTTGTGCCGAGCCTCTTGCCAAGCAAATAGAGGTCGTTCGGGAGCCTCCCTTTGCTGTCGTACATCTCGACCAAAATCGTGATGTAGAACCCCCTGGTCTCGTAATCGAGATTGGCTATTCCGCGTTTGAAATCCGCAATATCCAGCTTGATCCACGACATTTTCACGTCGTCGGTATCGATATCGGACGACGGGCCGCCGTTGTGCCCTATTGCAATCATTGTGTTGGCCCTCTCGCTAGGTCCGAAAACCTCGTAAGAGCGCCATCAAAGTGCATTTCAATGATCCCCACGGCCCCGTGGCGTTGCTTTCCAACGATGACCTCAGCCTTACCGGCAGCGGACGCTAATTTGCGCTGCCAATCCGCGA
>CAZMXB010000700.1:0-610 GCA_964569855.1 uncultured Rhodoferax sp. | reverse complement strand
CCATGAGATCCGTCTCGTCTGGCTTGGTGCGTTCGATGTAGTATTCCTCTCGGTACACAAACATAACAATATCAGCGTCTTGCTCGATAGAGCCGCTTTCTCTAAGGTCCGAAAGCTGGGGCCGCTTGTCGGTTCGTTTTTCGACCTCTCGGGAGAGCTGTGAAAGGGCCAAAATCGGCACGCCGATTTCCTTGGCCAGCGCCTTCAGCCCCATGGTGATTTCGGTGATGTCCTGAACCCGGTTGCCGCCCTTGCCGGGCGCTGCCGACATGAGCTGCAGGTAATCAACCACGATCAGTTTGGTTTGCCGCCTACGGGCCAACCGGCGGGCCTTGGTGGCCATCGCCGCCATGCTGATGCCGCCGGTCTCATCGATGACCATGGGTAGGCCGGACAAGCGGCGGGCGGCGTCGGAGACCTCGCGAAAGTCGGCCTCCGTGAAGGCGCCGCGGCGCAGCCGGTCGCTGGACACCCCGGAATACTCGCCAAGCTGGCGCATCCCCAATTCTGTTGACGACATTTCCATGGAAAAAACGTGAACAAAATCACCAGTTTGGGCGACGTTGGCGGCAATGTTGCGATCGGTGTCGTCGAAGCGCGTGGCGGTGAC
>CAZMXB010000699.1:1240-1975 GCA_964569855.1 uncultured Rhodoferax sp. | reverse complement strand
GTCCACCTCAAAGCCTTCAATCCACAGCAGGGCGAGTGGTTTATGATCAGCCGAGAAGCGCCGCTCCCACAGCTCGTTGGCTCAGTCGTGGACGACTTCGCACGCGCTCTCGACTGCGCGAAGGATCATCTCATGTTCGCGGGTCCCGTGCTGCTTCCGCGCGACTAGGGGAACTCATGACTTTCCAACAACTCATCCGAGGCGCGGAGATCTTCGCGAAGTACGTACCGCCCACCGAACACCTGTGTGGTGCGGAGCACGACGTGATCTTATTCTTGCCGAGAGACGTGGAGATCACGCCCGAGGACTGCGCTGAACTGGAGGCGTTGGGGTACAAGATGTCCCGCGAGTACGACGCCTGGATCCACTACGTCTGAGGCTCAGCTGAACACCCACACGTCGCCCTCCACCGGCCCGGTGGTGGTCATGTACAGCTGACCCGCGCCCGGGTCATCCCGCATCAGGATCATCACAGGGGGATCGCCGGGAGGCGGCGTGTCGCTGGCCTTGATGACGGTGGGGGCGGCGCCGTCGTTGGCCCACGAGAAGCTCACGGTGCCCAGGCGCACCCAGATGAGCACGAGCTTCGGCGCGGTGACCGCCCCCTGACCCACCGCAGAGTTGGTGAGCGGAGAGGTGTGCGCGAAGGTGTGCATCGCCTTCTTCGTGTAGTTGCGCGTGAAGCGCACCGGCACAGACGACGGACGCGACTCTTCCGTCAGCTGGATGGACAGG
>CAZMXB010000699.1:0-1166 GCA_964569855.1 uncultured Rhodoferax sp. | reverse complement strand
TGGAGGAAAGATAGGATGAAGAATCTCAAGCCTACGTTCAAACATGACTGTGACAAGTGCGCGCTGCCATACGCCGTATGGAAGGCGAACTCATGAGGACCCCGCTTCACGTCCTCCTCAAGCGCCTGGGTCCCCGCCCCGGCTTCAGCCCGAAGATCACCCAAGAGCTCGTCGAGTGGGCAGTCCCCTACGGCACGGACTGGGAGCGCGCCCTGGCGGACTGCAACGCGCAAGAGCGATTCATGCACATCGTTCGGGAGATGTATCGCCACCGTCTGCTCTCCCACGAGGTGGTCGTACGCGCGGCCCTCGCCTGTGCGCAGACCGTCCTGGTGAACGTCCCGGAGGATGAGCCGCGTCCACGTCACGCGCTCTACACGATCTCCGTCTGGTCGGCGGGAGGTACGCCCCTCAGCGCTGTCAGCGCGGCTCAACGCGACGCGCAAGCAGCGGCGCATCGATACCGAACGAACTACGCAGCGCAGGCCGCAGCGCTCGCATGCAGCCATGCAGCCTACGTGGTCGTTGCACGCGGCACGAACTCCGGGGACGCGCTGGCGCGCACGCTGTCCTCGGTCATTGCGTCACGGGCAGCGGTGCTCATGGCGAAGAACGAGTCCGCCAAGCAGATCGCGGCGGACGAAGTCGCCGCGCTGCAAGACATCAAGAAGGTCCTCATCCCTGAGATCATTCAGGGCCTCTCCAACTACGCGAAGGGCGAAGCATGAAGAAGAAGACGACGAAGACGAAGACGACGACGAAGACGCCGAGGGCGCCCAAGCCCAAGCCCGTCATCACCCCCGCTACCCTCTACCGCACGGACGGCACGAGCGCGGAGGTCCTCCCGACGGACGGCAACTACTTCACCTTGGAGGCGCTCCAGGGGTACGTGGGCGGTGACATCGAGCTGATCTACTCCGCCGACGGCGGGACGATCATGGTGGTGAACGAGGAAGGGCTGCTGAAGAAGCTCGCGCCGAACACGATGGCGACGGCGTGGGCCGTGAGGCATCGGGGGATCGCGCACCGGATCGTGGGTGACGTGGTGGTGATGAACGCGAAGCAGATGCGTTGATCACCCCACCCACAACCCATCCGGCCGTCCCGAACGCTTGAGCGCCGCGACTGTGTCCTTCAGGGGCACGCCATCCGCGCTCAGTCCGAGA
>CAZMXB010000698.1:0-1984 GCA_964569855.1 uncultured Rhodoferax sp. | reverse complement strand
AACCTACCTAATTGACCACCCTGCGCAGTCGCGTGCTCTGTTGGGCAGGCTGCTGACACTGCCTCTGGCCGCCCAGGGCGACCATCCAGTGATACAAGCGCTCGAAGTGCTGCGCAAGACTTACGCCGCCCGAGCAACATCCCTGATCACGACCCCGGCGATCAAGCTGGGAAATCGGTGGCAAAAGGTGATCGCCGGTGTCGACCGCCAGAAGGGACTGAGCGCGTTTGAGTGGGCGACGCTATTTGCCTTGCGCGTGGCGCTGCGAAACGGCTCCTTGTACTTGGGCCACAGCTTTGTCTTTCGTAGCCAGGCCACGCTTTTCATAGCCAAGGAAGTCTGGCAAAAGAGCCGGGACATGTACTACTCCCAACTGGGTCTCTCAAAGGACCCGAAGGAAACCCTAGAGCCCTTGGCCGAGCACCTTAACAAGCGGCTGCAAGACTTTGCCGCCGCCGCATCATCGGGCCAAATTCAGGTGGACTCTGAGGGAATTCACCAGGAACGCAAAGTGGCCAGCCCTGAAGAGGTTCGGGTAATTGCCTTACGCCGCGCACTGATGGAAGGCCGACCGTTGGGCCAGTTGCCGGAAATCGTGTTGGAGATCGACAGCGCCGTGCGATTCAGCTGGATGCTTCTGGGCCGCGAGCCCAACAGCCGGAGAGAACTGCTGATGGTCTACGCGGCGGTCTTCGCCCACGGCACCTCGATGTCAGCATCCGACGTGTCCCGCATGATCCCGGAATTGCCGGTAGAGGCTGTACGCCAGACAATGAAGCGCTTGAGTGATGAGCGTCGGCTGCGTCAAGCCAGCGATGCCGTGGTCCAGTACCTGCACCGGTTCGAAATTGCCAAGCATTGGGGTAGATCAGATCTGGCGTCCTCGGACATGATGAGCCTGGAGACAGAGCGCGCCATTTGGCAATCGCGCGCCGATCCGCGTCGCAAAACGGCATCCATCGGGATTTACACCCATGTCCGGGATGGCTGGGGCATCGTCTACGTTATGTAGAAGAAAGAATGTAACTTTGACGATGTGTTTGTTTGATTGAATCGTGCCTAACCCCAGTATTCTGCGCATATCCGAGCGAGGGGAAAGTGCCACTTGGAGGACTGCACGACTAAGATAATCCAAGTGTTGTAAACAAATTCTCCAAAACGCCCTATTTGTTTGCACATTGCACATGGGTAGGCGGTTCGCCTTAACATCCCTCCGTTACACGCAAATCGTCCTGCTGCATCAGAGTGCCAAGAAGTGTATGTCTAGTCATGCCTGAAGGTGCAGTCATGACGGCGTTTTTGAAGACCTCTCTGCTTCCCACAAGCACCACTTGCTCCACCCCCCGCGTCAAAGCCGTGTAGAGCGCTTCACGTGTCAGCACTCGGCTATTTTTCAACACCACGATGACCCGCTTGAACTGGGATCCCTGCGACTTGTGAATCGTAATCCCATAGCTGTGAGTCAAGTTCTCGATGTCCGGCTCGCTTAGTTCAACGCTGGTGCCCTCGAACACAGCGCGCAGCAAGGGGCCATCAATCACAGCCGATTTCATCACAGCTTCAACAATCCCCAGGCTTCCGTTGCGCAGACCAAGTTTATAGTCATTTTTGGTGAACATCACCTTGTCCCGCTCCTTGAGGTGCAGCCTTGCCCGAGTCTGCACCGTGACCTCACCATGCGTCGGATCAATTGAGGTAGCACAGCGATCATTCACGCGGTACGCCTCGTGCATCCCAGCGTTGATTGCCTTGATGCTGCCAGTACCAGCACGTACCGGTGATAGCACCTGGACACCATAATTACTTCCCCCTTGAAGTTCATCGTACAGGGCGAGGACTCGACGATCTAGCCAGTCTTCGGGACACTCAACAAAGCTGACCCCTGAGCCTATCCCGGCGAACACCGGCAAGCTTGGTACGATCCCCTCCCGCACTTGCTTTCCCACGATCGGAATGCCGGTGCTTTCCTGTTGGCGAAGCACTT
>CAZMXB010000697.1:0-1986 GCA_964569855.1 uncultured Rhodoferax sp. | reverse complement strand
TCGCGTCGTACAAAGTGACTTGAGGGATTTGAATGGTAGCGGGCGGCTGGCCAATGACCAACCTCCTATTCACGCTCAATCATGCTTGGTAGCGCTAGAGAGTGAATGAGCGGTGATTATCGTAGCCACCGCTTTGGCTGGTCTACTCATCATCCGGACCACCACCCCTCGTTGGCTTCAGATATTTCAAACCATAGGTACTTATTATTAAATACCGACGTTTTGAAACAAAACTGCCAAGAAAGCCGCTCCCCTAGGGCGTTCGCACCTCTACTTGGCGCAGTGAGGACTAGTGATGTCACATCATGATCGTGAACGGTTTGGATAAACTGCTCGACGGTGACGCCCTGCCAGTCGCGTGGATAGAACAGTTCAGTCTTCAACTTCCCAAAGTATCCTTCACACTCAGCATTGTCAGGCGCCCCCCCTTGCGTGACATAGACCAAACCAAATTTGCATCATTCATGCGAAAGAGCCATCCGCTCCAGCGATTGTGATCGCCACTATCCTAATAAACAACAGGCCTGCCCTCACGAACCGTAGCTGTTTTGATGGCCGCATCCAACTTAGTGTTGACCAGCACGGCATCAGGTCAAGTGCCAATCGTCCACCTTACCGCTAGACCGTAGAAACAATCGAATATGGCCGAGAGGTAGGTGTAATTTTTTCTAAAAACCAGCTCATACATGATTTATTTTATTGATTTTTCACAAAAAAGAGAAAAGATTTCCGCTATTGTTTTGCGGAAAAATCAAATAGAACAATAAGCAATCATAATTTTCACGAAACCATTAATTAATCATGAAAAACAAAAATTATCGGAATCGATGTGATCGACAAACATAAACGCACACAAACAAATTCCGATCCGGCTTGGGCGCAAATTCGCCGCAAATTTATTTGGGGCAGCTGGGCCGTCCTGGTCATCCTGTTGGGTGGTATTTCGTTGCTCTATGCCGTAAGCCTGCGCGACCAGCTCACCAAAAGCGCCTGGAATGAAGCACAAGCAGCCACACGCATGCTCCAATGGCGCATGCAAGGTCAGATCCAGCATCTTGACGACGTCCTTTTACACACTTGTGAATCATTCGAGCGATTAGGTGTTTCACTCACCGGAAAAGATGCCTTGTTCAAAGGCCGGCTGCAAGGGCCCGGATCGCCTTATGAACACCTTTTCATCTTAGGCTCGCAAGGGGAAACCATGCTGTCTTTGCCCGCCAAAAACATGCCATGGACCGCAGAAGTCCTGTTACAAGAAGCACGCCGACACGGGATGGGTGACATCTTCACCCTATCGAACCCCACGTCCACAGAAACAGCAGTGGCTCGTGTATTGCCTGTTTGGGACGCGCAAGGACAGTTCCAAGGGGTTGTGGCCGGCGTTTTGCCGACAGCAAGCTGGGCGCAGTGGGTCAACACGACAGCAGAAACCTATGGTCTGGATTTATCGCTGACACATGGACAAAAGTCGCTGTACAAATACCCCGACAAACATGATCCATTAGAAAACACAACGACCTGGCGCGAACAAGTGTCCCTGAAAGATGTGGGCCTGGTCATCGACATGAGCTTGCGTTCCGCCCCCTTGAATGCGCGCTGGTCAACGGCTTGGGAGCTGCTGCTTCTCATGTTGATCGCCACACTTGTGGCCATGACAGCGGGTGCAATGTGGCTGTCTCGAATCTTGACTCGTCAAGTGAGCGCAGCTACCCAGTTGCGCACAGAACGCGAATCAGCACACCTGCGCGCCAGATTCCTGGCCAACATGAGCCATGAATTAAGAACACCATTGATGGGCGTTCTTGGCGCGACAGAACTGCTCGAGCAGACCTCTTCACCAAATGAACAGCAGCGTTACGTCCAGATGATTCAGAACTCTGGGCAACATTTACTGGGCTTGTTGAACAACGTTCTTGATTTTTCACGTCTTGAGGCCAACGCGCTGCCTCTTGACGCCCAACCCACCCATCCCTTGCAGGTGCTCGA
>CAZMXB010000696.1:0-1989 GCA_964569855.1 uncultured Rhodoferax sp. | reverse complement strand
GGATAACTGTCCCAGGCCTGGCAGCCGGGGCATTGCCAGAAATGTTGCTTGGCTTCGAAACCGCAGGC
The DNA here is from genome assembly GCA_964569855.1 of uncultured Rhodoferax sp. Classification (GTDB taxonomy): domain Bacteria; phylum Pseudomonadota; class Gammaproteobacteria; order Burkholderiales; family Burkholderiaceae_C; genus Allorhodoferax. The sequence continues at coordinate 1,921 of CAZMXB010000696.1, read as the reverse complement.
CGCGCAGCGGTAGCGGGTCAGGGGTTTGACCGCGTGGTCCAGCGCGCGCTGAACCTGGGGGTGAAACTGCTCATGCTCCAGCTTTTCACCGGCAATCCATTTGGCAGCGGCGACCAGTGACGGTTCGTTCTCCAGGTGGCGTGCGTACCACTCCCGGGCGGTAGCGGTTGGTGCACCGCTGGCAGCTTCCAGATCAACGATGGCATCCAATACGTCCACACTGGGTGTTTGGGTGTAGGCGGCCTTCAATTGGTCGAGGGTTCGCGCGCCTTGACCCGCAGCTATGGCGTAACGCGCCAGAGCCGGTGCGATCAGTGCAATGGCGCCCGGTGATGTGGTGATGGCCTGGGTCAAGGTGTCGCACGCCAAAGTGGCGTTGCCCAGATCAAACTGAACGCGGGCGAGGTCCATGCGTGGCCGCGGTGCATCAGGGGCGATATGCATGGCCTCGGTCAGATGGGTGATGGCTTGGGGGCGCTTGTCCGCGGCGACGCAGCTTGCGGCCTGTTCACACAGGTAGTGCGAAAGCCGCCCCTTGAAACTGCCCTGGCCATCCAATTCGAGCTTTTCTGCAATTTGCGCTGCGTGTTCCCAATCGCGCGAGCGCTCGTAATTGGCCAACAAAGCCAAACGTGATTGCGCTTCAAACCGTGTGCCTTCCAGCTTCAGGAGTGCCTCTTCCGCACGGTCCAGCAAGCCGGCCTTCAGGTAGTCCAGTGCCAACGCGTGCTGGGCTCTGTGGCGGTCATCCAGACTGAGATCACCACGCGACAGCAAGTGCTGGTGCACCCGCACGGCACGTTCATATTCTCCGCGGCGACGAAACAGATTGCCCAAGGCGAAATGCAATTCCGACGTGTCCGGGTCGTTTTGTACCGCTTCTATAAACGCATCAATCGCCTTGTCCTGTTGCTCATTGAGCAGAAAATTGAGCCCTTTGAAGTACGCTTTTGGGGCTTGTCGATTGTCAATGCGCAACTGACGCACATCAAGCCGGGACGCCAGCCAGCCCAGCGCAAACGCGACGGGTAGTACCAGCAAAACCAGACTGAAATCAAATTCCATGGGGAGGTTGCGGTAATGCGGCGGGTTTGTCGCTCAGGGATTCAGCGGACTTGCGGGCCTGCGCAGCAGCGCGTCGATGTTGCCACCAACGCGGCACCATGCCAAGAACGCCAATCAAAAGGCCCGCGGCAAATGCACTCAAGACCACCAGTACCAGGGGAGCCGTCCATTGTTGGCCAAAGAAGAAGCGCACGGTAGCGTCGTGCTGGTTATTGAGTGCGAAGGCGAAAAGGGTAAAAAAAATGGCCGCCTTGAGCGTCCACTTTAAAAACCATGCAAGTTGTTTCATCGATCCCCCCGTAGCGAGGGATTCTAATAGGCTTCAGGGCTTGCGGCCGGCTTCCAGTTCGGCAGTACGCTGGTCCACGGATTCACGCAGGGCCTTGCCAGGCTTGAAGTGCGGAACGCGCTTTTCGGGAATCGCAACACTTTCACCACTGCGCGGGTTACGACCCATGCGTGGGGCCCTGTGATTGATGGAAAAGCTGCCGAAGCCGCGAATCTCGATCCGGTGCCCCGCAACCAAAGCGTCGTTCATGGCGTCCAGAATCGCTTTGACAGCAAACTCGGCATCGCGATGCGTGAGTTGGCCAAAGCGATTGGCGAGTTCTTCAACAAGGTCGGAGCGTGTCATGGGGGCGTATTCTCATCCAAGAAAAAACGACCGGTTCCCAAATATGTGCTTGGGGACCGGTCGTTAGTTCAATTCAACAACATGTCAACAATCGCGCAGGACAGATTTTTAGATCTGTCCCCAGCAGCTTAGTTGTTGTTGTCGAGCTTGGCACGCAGCCATGCGCCCAGTCTGGTCGTACCAGTGTTTTCACGGGCAGACTGCTGGCTCAGCGTTTGCATG
>CAZMXB010000695.1:0-1995 GCA_964569855.1 uncultured Rhodoferax sp. | reverse complement strand
TAACGATATGGGAAAATAAAAAACGAGATTTAACTGAGCAATCAGATGAGTGTATAGAGTTTGTTTATAGTTTAATTAAGAAGTAGTATGACCTACCAACCAACAAAGAAAGAGCTTGAAGAGTTACAAGCACTTTGATATATTTATTATGAGGAACGTGAGAAACTTGAACTATGTGTTTCGAATTATGTAGCTATGCATTATGATGTAATTCTCCATCATCACTACATATCAAAAGATACCAGTGATCGAGGAGTTATATATATTGATATATACCCTCAATCAAAGTCAGATATTGAATGCTTGATCAGAATGTTTAATTCTAATAATTAGATATATGCAAAAATTTATTGATAACCTTGTTCCTGCATTATTGATCTTGTCGTTCGTTCTACTTGCAGTTATGTTGGTATTACTGATACCGTCAGATGAAAACAATGATTGTCATCTGATGTTGATACCATCATGAAAAGTAAATATACCTATTTGTATTCCTAATGAATAATAGTATGCAATCAAAAGTAAGTGCTATCATTAACAACAACGGTACGTTTCAGTACATTCTCTGAGATGGAAACGTGTATGGAATAGAACATCTTGACGTTCCGACCACTGAAGAGCTAATCAGTTACTTTGGATTCGCTGGGGATACAAGGACAAGAGCTCGAGAACTTATTAAACAATCTTAATATGATTATAACACAAATAACGTCCTATGATAATGAGGACTATAACTCATTTCTTTCTATTCAAATAGATGGAGAAAATGCAATAAAATTCAGAGATTGAGAAACAGAAGATGCAAATCTATCTAGAGATTTTAATTCAGCTTATGATATTTATTGAGTCCTTCAAAAAGTATATCAAGCCTGAAAAGATTGATTAGAAGTCGATTTCAACCAAATTGAAGTTGAATGGGAAGATACTTTTTAATAAATAAACCTATGCAAAAAATCAACTGCCTAGCAGACGTACTATCACACGTCCCACGCGTGCGAGTGATAAAGGAAAATGATACGAATTATTGAAAGGAGTTTGATATAGCTGTCAACGATTATGAAAATAAATTGATAACTATTAGTTGTCCATCACTTGCAGAGTATGACTACTCCGAAATCCAATTCCTCACACCTGTTCAATATGAGTGAAGGTATATTGGGTTTGGGGATAAGGTGAATGATAGTGAAGTATATGGATATTCTTTTTGTGGCAAATGGGTGGTTGATACAACAAGAGATTATAATAAAACACTCTGACTTGCTGAAAGAGATATACATTCATTCGAACCTCTCCACCAACTCACACCAAAGATTGAACTAACTACGGAGGAGCTTTTGGAAGAATTGAAAAGACGGTGAGTAGTTACTGATGGGAAGATTATTAACAACTAGGATATGTTCCCACCTGTAATGCAAACTTTCTTTTCTGAGCTAAGCGATGTTGACCCATCAAGTGTAGTAGACTTAAAACAACTATACTCTCTCATAAGGATGACACATCCATCAGCTTCAGATGAAGATACAATAAAAATATTTATCGAAAAAATGGATAAAATCAGCAGTGAGCAAGATTAGTGAGGACGCTCTTACAAGGGTGGTCCGCCATTCCTTCCTAATCTCAAAAAAAGATATAGTCCTATTCGTTAGAGCTAACCAACTAAGACTATATCTATCAATGTGCTAATAGAAGAAAACAGATTGCTCTGATTTTGCATTTCTCCCGACTCACATTGAGTAATCAATATACATATTTTTATAAAAAATTCAAATGAATAAACAACAAGCCTCACAAATAATCCAAGCATATCAGGATTATAGGCATTGAGACGACTATAGTCTCTACCCAATACCTGAACTTGATGAACTCAATGATGCTCTTGATCTTGCTATCAAAGAGTTATGAAAGCCTGATGAAAATATTTCTAATCTTGATTTATAATCTATGCAACCAATCAAATGGTACGAATTAAAGCGATGAGACAAAGCTCGCCACAAC
>CAZMXB010000694.1:0-1999 GCA_964569855.1 uncultured Rhodoferax sp. | reverse complement strand
GCAAACGCGCAAATGGGGACTGGTGAAACAGCAGTTGTGGGATCTGTTCCTCCTAACGGATTTGCTGCAATCACAAATACCTTCTATCAAAATGTAAATTGGTATTTGGGGTATATACCGCCATATGCCACTTCAAATTCTTTAATATTTGTTTCTGGGGTGCAGGCTGGAGATAGAATTCTTCTTGCGGCGGCATCTACATTGCCATCTGGAGTCGCTATAGCGAACGCATATGTCTACGCTGATAATTTGATCGTGGTGTCGTTTGTGACCACAGATTATAACGGATCAATAATCTACAGTACCCCATTCACAATTACGGTGTTCCGATGATAAAAATACTCACCATCATATGTGCAATGCTACTAATGTCATCTAGTGCTTTCGCAGGAAGTAAGCATTTTGGGGACGAGGTGACATTTGGGCTTGGGTCTTCTATTCCCACCAAATCATACGTGTCTGTTCTTGATACTGCTTTAACGGCTACTACTTCTAATTATTCTGCTGTCAATGCCCAGGCTGCCGATCAAGCCATTGTGGCTAGGGGAGTAACGTCTGCTGCGACGGACACGATTACCGTGATGCTTGGAGCTACCGATTGCAGAAAATATCCGACTGCTTTTGCTAAATCTCATTATAAGAACCTCTTGAGAGAGGTGATAGCATCGCAAATCATGCCAACTCGTGTGACAATGCGTGATGCCATGATGACCCTAACGGGGAAATGGGTAAATCCTAAAGATACGTGGTCCGTTGGGAAAGCCAGTAACGATAAGTCCGCTACGGCTTCTGCGCGTGTGGCCGGAACAGCGGTATATGTTGGTGTAATTTTAGAGGACGCGTTCGGCAAACCTTTAGCAGGCGATGCAGAGGTTTTTGTAGATGGTGCTTCTGTTGGCCGCATTTCTAGCAATGGTGAAGGATTCCAGACGAGCGCTGGAATTTATAGAGCGCCAGCGACGTTCAGGTTCTCTGGGCTTGCAGCTGGGGCACATACCGTACTTATCAAAATGGTATCTGGGGCTGTTGGCATAGAGTATATTGCCGGTAGTACCCAACCGGCGGCCGCATCAGTATACGTTGCTAACATTTTTAAAACTTCGCTTCCTGGCGACCCATGTTCCGGTGCTCAGTTCACAACATTCAACGCAATAATTGCTGATCTTGCGAAAAATTTTACTGACGACGGACGCTCAGTTACTCTCGTTGATAATAGTACTTTGCTTTCCGCGGGCGATATGGTGGACAAACAATTCGTCCCAAACGACGTTGGTCACCAGAAGCTGTCTGATAGTTTTTACTTTGCCATGAAGGGGGCGAAGCCGCCTATCGTCTACTCAAAAACGAATATTTATTTGGGCAGTGATGGTTTCTATTATTCTGGAGACGCCCCAGGGAGCGTGAAACAAATCGTCACCAAGTGACGATGCTGCACCTTACATAAATTCAATCAAACTAACTGAACTAGCCGCCCTTCGGGGCGGCTTTTTTATTTGTCAAAACATGAGGTCTGACATGCTCCGCATTGTTCTTGCGGCGGCAATGCTATGTGCATTGCTGTCGAATGCAGAGGCGCGCGCTCGTAGATCACATCACGGCCTGCCATGGTGCGGCATCTATATGAGCAAGTACTTCGGCAAGTCTGATCGACGTCTTTGGATCGCTCGTGAATGGGCGCGCGAGGGAAGGCCGGCGAGCGGTCCTGAGATCGGTGCTGTAGTTGTTTGGCGTCATCACGTCGGGGTCATTACCGGCAAGCAAGGGGCTCAGTGGATCGTCCATAGCGGTAACGATGGAGGACGGGTGCGAACCAGGCCCCGTTCTGTTTCTAACGCTATCGCCTTCCGGAGAGTGTGATGAAGGTGGTCTTTTGCGGGATCATCTTCGGGTGCCTGGCTGGATTTCTGATCGGAAAAGCTCGCGCAGAAGACCTGGGCATGATGACACACAAGTCCGGAAGCCTATGCAGAAATCAGATTGATTGATGCTTATTCTAAAA
>CAZMXB010000693.1:0-2005 GCA_964569855.1 uncultured Rhodoferax sp. | reverse complement strand
GACAACATGAGCCAGGCCGACCTCGACGGTCTCACCAAGTTCTTCGCCTCGCAGCACGACGCAGTGGTGCGCGTGCGGCAGGGACTGGGCTCGTACACGGGGAGCGAGACCGCCGCTGACTTCCCGGAGCAGGCGGTCGAATGAGCGACCCGCTCTTCAAGAAGCCGGACGGTTCCTTTGTCCGCGTCGCGCCTCAGTACGCGGAGGCAGCGGCGCGGAAGGGGTACGTGCTCTCCGACGAGACCCAGCTTGAGGCGTCACGTCAGACGGGGCGCGCCTTTCTTGAAGGCGCGGCGCGCGGGGCCACGCTCGGCATCTCGGACCAGATGCTCGTCGGCTGGGGCGTCAAGCCCGCCGAGATGAAGGCGCGCAAGGAGGAGAACCCGCTCGCCGCGGGCGGAGGCGAACTGGCCGGCGCTCTCGGGACCTCCATCGCCACGGGTGGTGGGGCTTCTGCGCTCGTCGGTGGAGGCATCAAGGGCGCGGCCTTCGAGGGCGGACTCTACGGCATGGGCTCGATGGTGTCCGAAGCCGCGCTCGAGAACCGGGACGTGGCGACCGACAGCCTGGCCTCGGGCTTTCTCGGCGGCGCGCTCGCGAGCGGCGGCGTCGCGGCAGCCTTCAAGGGCGTCGGCAAGGGCGTCTCGCTCGCCACCAGCAAGTTTGGCGGGCAGGGTCTGAAGGACGTGGCGCGGCAGGCCGCGGACGACATCGAGTGGAAGGCGCTCGAGAAGAACGTCTCTGCGGGCTGGCTGGAGCGCAACGCCGCGTTCAAGCCCGAAATCCTCAAGGCCGGACGCGACGCGGGTGTACTGGGGAAGTTCGGCGCTGCCTTCGACGACGAAGGCGCGAAGCGCGCCAGCGACTACGCCAAGTCGTTCGCCACGAAGATTTCCGGGCAGATGGACGACCTTGAACGCCTCGTCCCGCTCAAGGGGAACGACAAGTTGCGGATGCAGCTCGTCAACTACCTCGAGCAGCACCTCGACGACGAGTTCGGAATGAACCCCGTGTTCAACGAGCAGGTCGGCGCGATGAAGAAGCTGACCGACGCCATCGCCAACGAGCCCGCGCATACGTGGAACTCCGTGTGGGACGTGCAGTCGGCGCTTTTCAAGGACACGAACGTCACCACGCTCTCGCCCGCGATGGCGCAGGCACGCGAGTCGCTGCGCGGTGCAATGCGCGACTTCGTGTTCGATGAGGTGGCGGGCAAGGCTCCGGGGCTCCCGGCTGGCCTGGCCGCGTCGATGCGTAAGACGGGGAGCGACGCTCGAGCGGCGATGGCGCTCTCGTCGGCGTTCGCGAAGCGCGCCCGCGCACTCGACAAGAGCAGCATCTTCGGCATGGACTCGGCGGCGATCGGCGGACTCGGCGGCTTCGCCACCGGCAGCCCGCTCGGGGCCATCGCGGCCTCGGTCGCGAAGAAGCAGGTCGAGCGCCGGGGCGCTCTCTTCTCCGCGGCGGCGCTTCGGTCGATGGCGGACTCGAACGTGACGAACGGCGTGTCGAAGGCGCTCGCGGGGCACCTCAACACCGTGCTCAACACCGCCCCGGAGCTCCTCGGCGCGTACCGCTACCCCCTCGCGGTCGCCGCAGCTCAGGGCGCGGACGCGCTCGCACAGGAGCACCTCCGACTCGCGTCGAGCGACGTGGGGCAGGACTACCTCGCGCGCACGGGGCTCCCCGCGGAGACGCCCGAGGAAGTGGACGCGGCGGGCGCGAAGCTGGCGGTGCTGGACGCCATCGACCAGCAGGCTCGAGCGCACCAGGCCGACCTCGACTCCGCGGTGGACGGGCTCTTCGGGTCTGCACCGGGTCGGAAGGCTGGAGTCTCCGCGCCGATGACGCCCAAGGAGTTCAGCAAGGCATTCGCTCAGATTCAGTCATTCATTCAGTCGCCTGAGACCGCGTTCGAGCAGATCCCGCCCGAGATGCGCGCGGCAGCTCCCGCGGCGACGGGCGAGGCGGTGCAGAAGATGCTCATGGCCGCGCAGTTCCTCTA
>CAZMXB010000692.1:0-2006 GCA_964569855.1 uncultured Rhodoferax sp. | reverse complement strand
GGTCGTCGACAATTCCGATATTGATCATGCTAGGTCTTTCCGTTGGCCTGCTCGTGGCCGTCGTTTTGGTTTGAATCGCGTTGGTTCACCCGGGCTTTTGCCGTGGGCAAGGCCGCGCTGCAAGCCATTATCCAGAATTTGACCAAGAGGTCTCCGAACTCAGGACAATTCCATGTCGTGGTCGAAAATCAAGAAATTTGCCATCAGCCTTCCCATTGCAGTGGCTGCCACGCTGATGCTGGTGACCATCAACGAACTGGGGTTTCGCTACTCGGTTGAAGCACTGAGTCAGGTGGTGCAGACGCAGACGCTGCGCAATTCGGTGACCCAATTGCTGCAAAGCATGCTCGACGCAGAAACCGGGCATCGGGGTTACCTGCTGACCGGCGACGAGCGCTACCTGGAACCCTATGAGCAGGCTATTGCCACGGTCAACAGCAACCTGGACCAATTGCGCACCCTGGTGGTGGCATCGAACGCAGATCTGTCCGAATTCGCGCAGCTCTCGCAGCAAGTCTCGCGCAAGCTCTCCGAAATGGATCTCAGCCTGCGCCTGCGCCGGGAAGGCAATGAAGACGCCTGGAAGTTCGTACTTTCAACCGACGTGGGCCTGGAAAACATGCAGGCAGTGCGGCAACACGCCAAGCAACTCATCGCCTACTCCGCCACGGAAATGGACAAAGACCAAGCCAAAATTCGCCAGTCGCTGCTGCTGTCGCGTCTGGGCATTTCGGCCATCAGCGCAATCGGCCTTCTGGCGTTTTACATGTACCTGCGCCAGACCAACGCGCTGCAGAAGGCGAACGAACGGCAGCAAGCTTCTCTGGAAGCCGAACGTTCGCGCCTGGAAGAGCTGGTGCGTGCCCGCACCGAGTCACTCTCTGAACTGGCGAGCCATTTGCAACAGGTGCGGGAGGATGAGCGCGGACACCTTGCGCGCGAGTTGCACGACGAACTGGGTGCCTTGCTCACCGCCGCCAAGCTGGACGTGGCGCGCTTGAAATCGCGCATAGGGGCCGAAAGCCCGGAGGTGGCTGAGCGGCTGAAACACCTGTCTGAGAGCCTCAATGGCGTCATTGCGCTCAAGCGCCGCATCATTGAAGACCTGCGCCCCTCATCGCTTTCCAACCTGGGGCTCACCGCCGCACTCGAAATTTTGACGCGCGAATTTTCGGACCGTGCCAGTCTGGACGTGCAAATCAATGTCGAGCAGGTCAACCTGCCCGAGCCTACGCAGCTCACCATCTATCGGATGGTGCAGGAATCACTCAACAACATCGCCAAGTACGCGGGTGCCCAGCATGCGCTGGTCACGGTACACAACTACCCCACCCATGTGGCGGTCCAGATCCGCGACGATGGCAACGGTTTTGACCCCAGCAGCGTGCGCCGCAGTGCCCATGGGCTGTTGGGCATGCGCCACCGCGTCGAAGCTGCGGGCGGGCGCTTGACGGTGGAGTCCAAGCCCGGCGAAGGTACGGTGGTATCGGCCATCATTCCGGTGACTCCGGCAGCCCCTGCGCTTACCGATGCCGCCATTTGAGCGTCGCTTTGGGCAAATGGCGACGCGGCTCGCTGCCCGGACTGCAGCCCCATGCACCCCGTGTAGTCCTGCTCCTACCTTGTCGACGGCGCACACACTGACAACGCGTGGGGCAGCTCCCCTGCAGTCGCCTCGCCACAGGCCTCCTACATTCAACCCAAGCGCTCCGAAATAGCTCCGGAGCACAAGGTCCAAGCCGCAAAGCGGCCTGCAAGAGGAGTTTGAAAAATGTTGCACTACGCTGTCGTCTTTCTCGTCATCGCGCTCATCGCAGCGCTGTTCGGCTTTGGCGGTATCGCCGCAGGAGCCGTCGGGATCGCCAGGGTTCTGTTCTTCGTCTTTGTCGTCCTCGGCACGCTCGCCAGACTGCATGGGTTCAGCCTGCTGAAGACGCTGCGTTATTTTAAGGAAGAACTCGTCGTGGTGCTGGGCACCTCTTCCACCGAGCCCGTGCTGCCGCGCA
>CAZMXB010000691.1:0-2010 GCA_964569855.1 uncultured Rhodoferax sp. | reverse complement strand
AGTAGTTGGTGTTTTCAATGCCGCCCGAGCATCCCTGCATGTTTTGCAGGGTACCTAGATTGAGGGATTGAAGAAAAGTGTTGGCCTCGTCGAAAGAGACCTCTGTATAGACCGCCATGGGATCCAATTGTAGGGGTGAGGCCCTCTCAATTCAGCACAGGCAAAATGCGTCCTATGACAGAAACCAAGAAAACCCTGCTGCTGGTGGACGGTTCCAGCTACCTCTACCGTGCCTTCTTTGCCGGCGGCGAATCCCTGAGCACCACCTTGCCCGACGGCACGGTGCAAAAGACCGGCGCCATCCGCATCATGATCAACATGATGCAAAGGCTGAGCAAGGACGTAAGGGCCGAGTACACGGCCTGTGTGTTTGACGCCAAGGGCCCCACCTTCCGCGATGTGCTGTACCCGGATTACAAGGCCAACCGGTCGCCGATGCCGGATGACTTGCGCTCGCAGGTAGACCCCATCCACGAAGTCGTCGCCTTGCTGGGTTGGAAGGTGCTGGCGGTGCCCGGTGTGGAGGCTGATGACGTGATTGGCACGCTGGCCCATTGCGCGGCGCAACAGGGAGTGAACGTTGTCATCTCCAGTGGCGACAAGGATTTGAGTCAACTCGTCAACGAACACATCATGGTGATCGACACCATGAACGACCGCCGACGCGACATCGCTGGGGTGGAGGCGGAATTCGGTGTGCCGCCGCGGCTGATGCTGGACTACCAGACGCTGGTCGGCGACCAGGTCGACAATGTTCCGGGCGTGCCCAAGGTGGGCCCGAAGACGGCGGTGAAGTGGCTGCTGGAATATGGCTCGCTGCAAGGCGTCGTCGAAAACGCGGCCAACATCAAGGGCGTGGTGGGTGAGAACCTGCGCAACGCGCTGGAGTGGCTGCCCAAGGGGCGTGAGTTACTGACCATCAAGACCGACTGCAGTATGGAGGGCCACCTTGCAGGCCTGCCGTCGCTGGAGGAGATGGCAATCCGTGGGCAGGACAGTGCGGCCCTGCGGGCCTTCGGAGAGCGCTACGGTTTCAAGGGGCTGGTCAAGACACTGGACAGCCAGGCTGTGCCACCGGAGCTGATCAAGGAACACCAGAGCCTCCGCACGGGCGGGGACGCTACCCCAGGGTTGTTTGACGAGGCGCCCGATCTGGGCGGCACGCGCAACGCCACCAATCTGGTCTACGAAACCATTTTCACGTGGGAGTCGCTGGACCTGTGGCTGGCGCGTCTGCAGGCCGCGGAGCTGGTGGCGATCGACACCGAAACCACGTCGCTGGACGAAATGCGTGCCGAGATCGTTGGCATCTCTTTCAGCGTCGAGCCGGGCCAGGCCGCGTATATTCCGGTCGCGCACCGCTACCCTGGTGCGCCAGAGCAACTCAATCGCGAACAAGTGCTTGCCAAACTCAAACCCTGGCTGGAAGACCCAAAAGCCCTGAAACTGGGCCAGCACATCAAATACGACCGCCATGTCTTTGCCAACCATGGCATCGAAGTGCACGGCTATGCCCACGACACCATGCTGCAAAGCTATGTTCTGGAAGTGCACATGCCGCATGGCCTGGCCAGCCTTGCAGAGCGCCACACCGGGCGCAGCGGCATCAGCTTCGAAGACCTGTGTGGAAAGGGTGCCAACCAGATTTCCTTTGACCAGGTGGACGTTGCCAAGGCGGCCGAATACTCCGCTGAAGACTCGGACCAGACGCTGGATGTGCACCGGGTGCTCTGGCCGCAAATCGAAGGCAATGACAAGCTTAAATTCATCTATGAACTGGAAATTGCAAGCAGCGAAACCCTGTACCGCATCGAGCGCAATGGTGTGCTGATCGACGCCCCCACGTTGGCCAAGCAGAGCCATGAACTGGGCCAGCGCATCGTGCAACTGGAAAACGAAGCCTACGAGATTGCAGGCCAACCCTTCAACCTGAGCAGTCCCAAGCAACTGGGTGACATCTTCTTCGACACCCTGGGCATGCCGGTGGTGAAGAAGACTGCTACGGGCGCG
>CAZMXB010000690.1:0-2014 GCA_964569855.1 uncultured Rhodoferax sp. | reverse complement strand
CTGGCGTTTGCTCTATCAGTGCGCCATGTTTGACTGTTGGCTACATCAATACTAATTGTGTGGCTGGCGACACGGTATCAATGAGCGCGGGCGATTATGTTGCTCCTGCATCGCCAGGCTATTTCTCGCTAACAAAACACTTTTTGTGGAGTAGTAATAGCGATGCAGTGTGGAAGCCTGATGCTGCGGGTAACAGCTTTGTTATGCGAATTAGCGGAAGCGCGCCGACGGGGACTAGCGCATGGACAAGCGTTGTATTCGATGCGGCTAGTCACGCAGCACAGGCAACAGAGATAGGTGATGGTATAGCAAATATTTATACAGTCGGCATGACTGACGTATTATTAAAGGACTTCACGAATCGCGGCGTTAACTTGTTTGCAAAATCTGGCACTTATACTTTCACGCGCTGTCGCTTTGTTAGTTCGGTTTTGGGTGTAGCTACATCAGGCGGAATTATCAACGGCAATCTAAACGCTGGCGTTAACGCTGCTAATTTTTCGATGACTGTTGATTCACCTTATTTTGAGCTGACTGCATCTGCGTCTGTTGTGTTGTATGGTGTCTATCTTGCGCGTGACGCTGTACCGATCGGCACTGTCAGCGTATCTGTGACAGCCCCGTATGGCACTATAAATACACACTCTAGCAACACAGGGCGCGGCGTGTATTTGCTAGGTGTAAATAGCGCGACGGTGACAGGTGACGGCGGCAAAACACTTACGATAAATAGCAGTTATACAAGTGGCGAGTCGATGGGCGTTTTGATTGTTGGTCGTTCCGCAACTGCAACAGCGAATGACGCGCAGGTTGTTGGGAATGGACAGACTATTAACTTTTTTGCACCTGCAGGGCATGGGATACAGCTTGGCGTGTCGGGTGGCTCAAACTACATGACTGGCGGAGTTGTGTCTGGATGGCGCGTCTATTGTAAATACTATGCAGCATCAACGCCTCATGGTATCACATTAGGTGAAGGCACAAACGTACTGTCGATTGGAAATGAAGTGTATAACGCTTACGCTGGTTTATTGATGTCAAGAACAGCACGTGGCCCTGTACGTCAAAACGAGCGAGCGTTTAATTGTTATGGCTCTGCCTTCTATACGAAAGGTGCTACTGATGGAAAATGGTTAGGGTGTTCTGCGTATTTTGATGGCTCATTAACACAACGCAATCTAGCAACGATTCACGTCGATAGTCAGTCGGGTGTAAATACTGCTGCTGTCACATACGATGGATGTTTAGTGGTATTAGGTACAGACAACGCAGCACTTTATACAAAGTTGCTCGGTGTAAAATCTAACTGTTCTGCAACATTTACGAACTGCACGTTTATCATCCCCGATTCAATTGCGTCAAATACAGCATTATTTGAAGTCGGCTGCACTGCCGAAGGCTCATTGGGCGGCGGGACAACATACACGGCAGCGCAATGGGAAACTGGAACTACTGGAAGCGTAACGGCAGCAAATGGGACGGGGACTATATCTGTAAGCAATAACAAAGTCCTGAAAATGCCTTTGGCTGTATGTCGTCAGATTATTAATGGCGCAGGAAGTCAGAATATACCGAGCGCACCGAATGCTGTTAGAGTGAGTTAGTCAAAATGTAATTTACGGCAAACAAGTCGAAGCACCCTATGGATGGGAATACACATACTGTCCAAACCATAAAAACGAAATTGGATGTAAATAGCCGCCTTCTGGCGGTTTTTTAGTGTCACAAAACACGCCAATAATTTCAGACGTATCAAACTTTTGCAAAGCAAGTTTTAGACAGCACTGGCTATCTTTTCCTCCACTAATCGGGACAACGCACTTAATTATATTCATCGTAGCAGCCACCTCTAACTCTACGTCAAGTGCGACAAATACCCAGACTTTCATCTTATCTTTTGACGTTTGTGATTACAGTTTTCTGCGTATATCGGCGCGGGTATTTGCGCCTTACGCACTTAGTTAGACGCTTATCTTTGTTCCAGACTTCCCAAATGCTTCTAAAGCCTCTTTTT
>CAZMXB010000689.1:1684-2017 GCA_964569855.1 uncultured Rhodoferax sp. | reverse complement strand
ATGATCGTTAGCATCTTTGTCATTTTCGCTAGCTGACTGCGAACCACTGGCGATGGCACCAGGATAGACAAGTTTCTTTAAGTCATCTGGCACGGAACCTTTGCCAGCTCTCGATGTCTGACGCATGCCGCCTGAGTTGAAACTTACTTCTTTGCCGTCACCGCAGCCGCTCAGTAGTGCAATACTGCCAAGGGCGCACAGGCTAATTGCTAGACTGCTAACAGCCAGCTTTGCTGATGCTTTTGCAAATAGTTTAGAAGGCAAAGATTTCATAGACTCCATTTTTGAGCAATGGCAATTACAACTAAAATTTAGAACTAGATAATTACACCA
>CAZMXB010000689.1:0-1674 GCA_964569855.1 uncultured Rhodoferax sp. | reverse complement strand
AATTTTCACTGACAGAACAATTACTCCAATATTCTAGCCGATTCTCTATGTGGGAATTTTCCCTCGGGCCCGCTTTGAGGCGAAAAAGCCCTCACCCAGCATATGTACGCTTAAAACTGTGAAGCAAATCAGTAATCCCGGTATGACCGCAGCCCACCAATTGCCGGCAATGAGGCAAGACTGGGCGTCTTTGAGCATGCTGCCCCAGCTCGGAGTGCTTGGCCCCAAACCTAGACCAAGAAAGCTTAAGCCAGACTCCATAATGATAGCGTCGCTCACTAAAAGCGTGCCCTCAACCACTGCAGTGGTGGCGAGAGCCGGCAAGAGGTGCTTGCTCAAAAGTTGGGCAAAAGAGCTACCGAGGGCCTGAGCGGCCATGAAAAAATCTTCCTCTTTGATTGCTAAGACCCTTGCCCGGGCCACTCTGGCCGATTCAAGCCAGGTAGTGGCCGTGATTGCCATGATGACAATGAAATAGGGCAAAAGCCCGTCGGTGTAGCTGGTTACCCCGAGGGCTGTAAGCAGAAATGGCGGAAAATGTTCCACTAGTTCTGGGGCAGACAAAATTGAACTGAGAGCCAGCAGGAGAATAATTGATGGCACGGCTAAGAGGGCATCGACGAGCCGCATCATCAGGCTATCGATTGCTCCGCCTGCTAGAGCCGCCAGGGCACCCCAGAGGTTGCCGAGGGTGACAGCCACAAGGGCCGAGCAAAGGCCCACCGAGAGAGAGCCAAGGGCACCGTAGGCGATCATTTTCAGGAGGTCATGACCCAGGGCGTCGGTGCCAAGAAAGTGAGGAAAAGTGAGTGATGGGGCCAGGTTGACAGCATTTAGATTTGATGTGGGCGGCTCAATGGTGAGTCCAAATACTGGTTGCAATAGGTTTAGAAGCAGCGGCAGCAGGGCGATAGCTAACAGCAGACCAAGGCCGATGGCGCCGCTTATGAGTTTAGTATTGAGTCTAGAGTTCGTTTTGGAGTTGGCTTTCATAGGTTTTTCAATTTTCTGCTTTCAACTTTCTGCTATCGCAGTTATTGCTGTAACCTCGGGTCAATGACGTTGTTGAGCACGTCGGCTAGCAGGTTGGCCAAAATCACAATGGTGCCGTAGAGCATCACCAGCCCCATCAATACTGGATAGTTGCGACCAAAGGTCGATTCCACCATCAGTCGGCCCATGCCTGGTACGCAGAAAATTGTCTCAATTAAGACTGAGCCGCCAATCAAGGCCGGAAGCGAAAGACCAGCCAAGTTGACCACAGGAATGAGGCAGTTCTTGAGAACGTGGTCGGTGATGACATTTTTTAGCGATAGGCCCTTGGCTAGAGCGGTTACCACATATTCTTTACCTAGCTCATCGATGGCGAGGGCGCGGACGTAGAGCGCTACTTTGGCCATGCGGCGGGAAGAGAGAATGATGGCTGGAAGCAGTAAATATTCAGCGGCATAGGCCAATGATGGTTGGGCCCCAGGTGGATGCAAGCCGAGTATGGGTAGATTGACCAGGGCGCTGCTGTAGGGGCTGGCGAGAAAGGCCAGGGCGATAAAGGCTAGCCAGAAATTGGGAGCTGAGTATAGAGCCAGTAAAAGAGCTGTTAGGACTGAGTCGGCTTTTTTGTTCTTCAAATTGAGCACAATTTGCCTTAGAGTATACTTCTGGAAATAATTCTCT
>CAZMXB010000688.1:0-2018 GCA_964569855.1 uncultured Rhodoferax sp. | reverse complement strand
ACGCAGAATTTGCCGTCAAGGGCGGCGAGTATGTGGCCGCAGGCTGAAAGGAAATAACGTGCAATCAATCACCATCACAGGCGGGCTAGGCAAGGATGCCATGCTTCGCACAACACAGGCGGGGGAAGATATACTCTCGTTCAATGTCGGCGTCTCACAGGGCTATGGCGAGCGCAAATCGACCAACTGGTATCGATGCAACGTATGGGGCAAGCGGGGCCGCACAATCAGCCAATACTTGCTCAAGGGCGTCAAGGTGACGGTTCAAGGCGAACTGTCCATTGGCGAGTATGAGGGCAAGCCGCAATTCGATATTCGGGTTAACGAGGTGGAATGGGAACGGCGGCAGGGTGATGCACCAAGACAGCGCGACCCCGAAGTGCACCCAGCCGATCTTGATGACGACGTGCCGTTCTGATGCTTCCCAAGGCACCCCCTCATAAGCGGATTAAGCCCAAGAACAATCCGACCAGTCGGGAGTTCAGGCATCGCGGGCGCATCAAGCGGCTTCCGTGCTTTGCTTGTGGCCGCATGGACGGGGAAACGAACGAAGCACACCACACAATGCTTCCGCACCCGCAAAAGAGGGGCAGGCGCGATCATCGCTTTCTCGCCGCTCTTTGCGGGGAATGCCACCGAGGCAAAAATGGGGTGCATGGGCTTGGCAGTGAACGGCTTTTCAATGCACGGAATGGGACAAACTTGTCAGAACGAGCATGGCAGGAATGGGAGATAAGCAATGCGTGAATATCACTCATACGCCTACCGCGAAACGCTAGCCAACATGCGCGCCAAGCGTCTGCGCGATCCGTTATATTGGGAACACAACGCCACGCTTATGCGCGACCCCGACTTTGCGCGGATAAGCCGGAACTATGCAAGGAGGCTGCGGAATGGCTGACGTTGAACCATTGCTTTGTCGTGCCATCATGGGCGCGCTTCGTCCGGTAAACGGCGCTTGTGAGGATGCAATCAAGGCTATCCCCGCAGGAACAATGGTCCGCATCGAGATTAAGCGCACAGTCGGCAACATCAAGCGCATGGCCTGGTATTGGGTGATGCTAAAACTGACGCTGGACAACCTGCCAGATGCCTTTGACGGACCGATGACAACCAAGATGCTCCACCGTTGGCTAAAGCGCGAGGCGGGCCTTGTGAAGCCGGTTCGCAGCAGGAAAACGGGCGAGATAATTGACTACGATTACGACAGCATTTCGTTCCACACCATGCCCGAAAACGAACGGGCCGCGTTCATCGACTTCTCGGCTAACTTGCTCGCCAAGCGGTTAGGCGTCGATCCGATGACACTCCAACAGGAGGCGCAAGCAGCATGACACAGGAATCCACAACAGGGAGCGGCGCGGGGGAACAAACAACCCGCGCCGTAGTGGACCGCTGGCCCGGTTTGATGCGCCGAACAACAGCGGCCCGCTACTGCGAATTGACGCTATGACAGACGCGCGCCTTTCGGCATCGGAAAATCCCGAACGAAGCGCGGGGATTTGCGGTGGATGGGGGAAATTCTGATGGCTGTTTACGTTGGCCAGCCAGTCCGCCACTATGAGCGCATTCTTGTTTGCGGTGGGCGAGATTATGCCGACGCAAAGAGGGTGGCGCATATCCTCGACTGCTTTCACAAAGCCCATCCGTTTGCTGTCGTGATTGAAGGTGGCGCGAGAGGTGCTGACAATCTCGGCTACACATGGGCGCAATTGAACGGCATCCCGACCGAGACTTACGAGGCGGACTGGAAAGCGCACGGCAAGAAAGCAGGCCCATTGCGCAATCAGCGAATGATTGACGAAGGCAAGCCCGATCTAGTCGTTGCATTTTCTGGCGGACGCGGAACCGCTGACATGCTCCGGCGCGCTCAGGCTGCTGGCATTGACTGGATTCACGACACGTCACCGCAGCGCATGACCGAACGAAGCGCCGCGATTTGCGGGCTGCCAGGAAAATTCAGAACAGGAGAAAAAGCATGAGCGATCTGACGACCGCGCAGCATAAGGCGCTTGTCT
>CAZMXB010000687.1:967-2024 GCA_964569855.1 uncultured Rhodoferax sp. | reverse complement strand
GTTCAGGCGCTTGGTTTGTATTTGGCCCTTGGCGGCAAGGGCGCTCACCGAAGGAAATATTCCATGGAACCACACGCTACGCCCCCTGAACCCGCACCGACGCCCTGGGATGCGGAGGCGAGCATCCGCCATGCCTACCGAACGGTGCGCGTGCATGCCGGGTCGACCGAGGCTCTCACGGTGCTGCACATCGGTGCCGAGCACACGGTCGTGGCCACGGGGGAGGGCGCCGAGGCGGCCGCCACCCTCGTACTGCCGATCGGCGCGCTGAAAACGGCGCAAACGTTCTTCCGGCGCAGCCCACCGACGCCGCTGGAAATGGAAAACGCCATTGCCACGGTGGAGGACGAAGTGATGCGCCTGGCTGCGCTGTTGCCGCCCCGTTCCACTCTGTGGTCGGTGGACCCGTCGGTGCGTGACATTGCCCTGATGGCGGGCGTGGCCCCTGGCGCGTGCATGGTGCTGCCCCTGGAGCGCATGGAGCAGACTTTTGAGCGACTGGCCGCCGTGGCCGAGGGCCGCCCGGCGGTACTCGAAGGCCTGCCCGACAGCACAGCGTTTGCGGCTGTGCTGCTGATCCTGCGTGAATTCATGCACCACCTGGCTTTTTCGGCCATCCGCGTGTCGGCCTGAGAGGCTGAGCCGGTTCGTTCGGGCCGCCTGACGCCTTGTGCGCTTGGGCTCATTACGTTGCAATTATTCAATCATTGTTGAATAATTGCAAAATGAAAAAAGAAACCGCTACCACTGTCTTTGAATCGCTGGCATCGGGCGTCCGGCTTGATGTCTTTCGCCTCCTCGTCAAACAAGGCCCTGAGGGCCTGGTGGCGGGCGAGATTGCTGCCGCGCTGGGGGTGCCAGCCACCAATTTGTCGTGTCACCTGAAGGCCCTCACGCAGGCCGGCCTGCTGACCGGTGGCACCGCCGGCGTGGCGTTCCTGCTGCATTACGACATCGGTGCCTCGTTTGCCTGGCTGGTTTTCCTGATCAACCTGCCGGTTTACTGGCTGGCGCTGCGCCATATGCTGCTCAAGCCGCTTTCGGCATCGATCGCCCA
>CAZMXB010000687.1:0-957 GCA_964569855.1 uncultured Rhodoferax sp. | reverse complement strand
ATTTGTCGTTCCACCTGAAGGCGCTGACGCAGGCCGGCCTGCTGACCGCCACGCAGGAGGGGCGCTACCAGCGCTACCGCGCCCACATCGCCCTGATGGTCGACTTGATCGCTTACCTGACCGACGAATGCTGCGCCGGCCACCCCGAGGCCTGTCTGCCGGCTGGCGCCATGGCAGCTTGCACCAACCGCGCCTGACGCCCCAAAACGCAGGCCTTTTTCACTCCACCATCCTTCGGATCGACCACAAGCCATGCGCAATGTCCTGTTTCTTTGCACCCACAACTCCGCCCGCAGCATCCTGGCCGAAGCGCTGCTCAACCACCTGGACAGCCGGGCGCCAACGCGGCGCTTCCAAGCCTGGTCGGCTGGCAGCAGCCCCCGGCCCGGGCAGCAGCCGCACCCATTGGCGCTCGAAGTTCTACAGCGCGCTGGCATTTCTACCGAAGGCCTGCACAGCAAGAACTGGGACGAATTCGCCGCCCCAGGCGCGCCCCACACGGACCTGATCATCACCGTCTGTGACAGCGCTGCAGGCGAGGTGTGCCCCATTTGGCCCGGCCACCCCGCCAGCGCGCACTGGGGCTATGCCGACCCGTCGGCGGGCGATGCGCAGGATGCAGCCAAGCGCGAGGCTTTCCGCCAGACGCTGCATGCCATCAAGCGCCGCCTCGAGCTGCTGCTCAACCTACCGGTCGAGAAGCTGGAACAAAACCTGCTGCAGGAAACCGTCCGCGGCCTGTCTTCCCACTGAAAACCAGGAGTTCACCATGAGCACCATCCAGATTTTTGACCCGGCCCTGTGCTGCAGCAGCGGCGTGTGTGGCACCGACGTGGACCAGAGCCTCGTCAACTTCTCGGCCGATGCCGACTGGGCGCGCCAGAACGGCGCCCAGCTGGAACGCTTCAACCTCGCCCAGCAGCCCATGGCCTTTGCCGAGAACGCACCGGTCAAGGA
>CAZMXB010000686.1:0-2026 GCA_964569855.1 uncultured Rhodoferax sp. | reverse complement strand
GCACCGGGGCCGGAACGCGCGCAGGGGCGGGTCAGCGCGAGAACTGCGTGACGCCCGCGCCGCGGCTGCGCCCGTGTGCGTGGGCGAGGGCGTCGACGTCGTCGTCCTCGCCGCCGCCCACGCCGGTGAACCCGGTGACCACGCGGGTGAAGTCGAGCAGGTCCTGCTCGGTGGTGCAGCGCATCCCGCGGGTGTCGAGGGGCACGCGGATCAGCCCTTGGTTCCAGTCAGCCGCGGGCGGCTGCGCGCGGATGAACTTGTCGCCGATGGCCTGCACGTACCGGATCGTCAGCCCGGGCTCGATCTTCTGCAGCGCGCGCCCGAGGTCCTTGCCGTCGCGGGTGCTCTCGATGTCGAGGGGCACGCCGAACGCGCGCTGAAACGCCAACACACGCGGCGCCGCGTGCTCGGGCCGGAGCTTCAGACGCAGCACCCCGGCGACGTCCGACACACGCGCCGTGCGCTTCTCACCGCTCGCGGTGGTCAGCACCACGTCGCGATGCGCGAGCGCGACCAGTACGGTGTGGTTGGAGTTCGGCCCGTCGGTGCCCGCAGGGTCGCAGCCGATCGAGATGCGCGCGCCGCGGAACTCCGGCGCCTCGACGCGGTGCGGCTCGTGGAACACCTTGCCGCCGCGCGGCCGGGGACGCCCCTGGTAGATCGAGGCGGCGTCGTACTCCCCCACGGCGCGCAGACGGTCGCGGGCATCCTCGACGGTCCACCCCACCCACGTCCCATCGGGGAGCTGCTGCCGCGCCCACAACACCACGTCGCCAAGGTCGTCGGCCTCGACCGTGCCGTCCTCGCGGCGCCGCCCGAGGAACGGGAGCGACACGTGCTCAAAGCCCATGCCCGCCGCGAGCTTGCCCGCGAGGATGCGCCCGGGCGGGTCGTCCTCGTGCCACCGCGTCGAGGGGATGATGATCGACCCGTCGGCCGGCAGGCGCGGGATCGCAACCGCCGTGATCCAGTCGGCCACCACGTCGCGGCGCACCGCACTCTCGGCCTCGATGCGGTTCTTGAAAAAGTCATCGAACACCAGCGCCCGCACGGGGTTGCCGCCGAGCCCGCCGCCGATGCCCGTGAAGATGCACCCGCCGCCCTCGGGGCGCCGCCACTCGTCCAGGGTGATCCGGTCGCGGGATGCGACGAGCGCACCCGACGCGAGCGCGGCCTGCTGCGCCTCGAAGCTCTTTCGGTTCGCCTGCGCCTGCGAGAACGTCACGTACCCGAGCGGCCACCGCGGGTGCTCCGTGATCAGGTACGACAGCCCGTGGAGCGACGTCGTGGTCTTGCCGTGCTGTGCGGGCACGTCGACCAGCGCACGCACGCGCTCGCCCCGGGCGATGCGGTCAAAGAGGTCGCACAGCTTCGCGAGGTGCGTAGGCTTGAGCAGCCCCGGGCTCCACCGCGGGATGCGCTCCATGAGCCCACCGCGGCGGCGCTCACGCTCGGCCCGAAGCTCTGCGCGCTCTTCGAGCTCCGCGAGGCGGCGCTCGCGCTCAGCTCGCGACGCGCGGCGATTCGAGGGCTGCGAGGCGAGCATCGAGCTCCTCGTCCGAGAGCGCCGACACGGGCTTGCCCGCCGTCGTCACGTCCACCTTGCGGGGCGCCGTCACGCCCGTCACGTCCGCGAGGGCCTTCGCCGCGGCCACCATGCCCTTGGGGTCGGGGCCGCGGTCGTTGCCCACGCGCGCCACGCGGTACGCCTCGAGCAGCATCCCGCGGATCACCTCGGCGTCGGCGTCGGGCGAGATCCGCGATGCCTGCGCGCGCTCCGCGAGGCGAGCCCGCACCCGCGCGACGTACCGCCAAGTCTGCCGCTTCCCCTTGCCCCACGCACGCGCGAGCTCGGGCACGAAGTCGGCGGGCGCCTCGGCCGCGAGCAGCCGCGCCTCGATGATGTCGAGCCGGGCGGTCAGGAGTTTCGCGCGCGCGATGTCAGCGGGTGACGCCGAGGCGGGATCGAACGGCTTCGGTCCGTCCATGCCGTGACAGCCTATGTCACTCACGCCGCGCCGTCCAG
>CAZMXB010000685.1:837-2027 GCA_964569855.1 uncultured Rhodoferax sp. | reverse complement strand
GGGTACTGGAGTAAACCGACCACTGGTTTTGCTCCAGTGGCAACACGTAGGCCACCTGACCTTCGAGGTAAAAGTGCTCCTGGCCACCGACTTCCAGCGTGCCAGTCAGTGTGTACCGGGCGCGCGCCAGGGCAGCATTGGCGTCGCCCCGTTTGACAAACACTGGTGGCAGCACAAAACTCTGCGCGGCCAATGCGTCCTTGACGGTCAGGATGGCAGGCAGGGCATCAATCCGGAGCTTGACCCTGCGCGCGGCGCGCCGAGCCTGCATGACGGTATCGGCAAGCACCAGGCCCACCACCTGACCAATGTGCTGCACGGTGTCCGTCGCAAACACGGGTTCGTCACCGGCAAAGGCGGCCAGCATGGGGTCGCCAGGGACGTCGCACGACAGGACTACATCGCGTACGCCGGGCATGGCAAGTGCCTCTGTGGCGTCAACGCCCAGCAAGCGGCCGTGCGCCACGCCGGATAGTATGGGCGCGGCATGCAGCGTGCCGCGCACTTCGGGGATGTCGTCGATGTAGGTGGCGCCGCCTGCCACCTGGGCTGCGGCACTTTCGTGCGGTTTGGATGCGCCACTTTCAAGCAGGTGGCCCCTACCGGTGGCCGCCGATGGGAATGTGCCGCGGGTGTTCATGCTGCCACCTTGTGGGCGGTACTGTCGAGATCAAGCTTGCGCAAATCGGTCTGCACCAAACCCTGGCTCTCCAGCCAGTAGCGCTGCAGCAGATTGCCCAGCACCGTGGTGCGGTAGCCGGCCGTGGCGCGCATGTCCGAGATCGGGCTGAACTCGTCGCGCAACGTGTGCATGGCTTGCTGGATGGTCGCCTGGTTCCAGGGCCGGCCTTGCAGCGCGGCCTCGGTCCTGCGGGCTCGCACCGGCGTGGCGGCGACCCCGCCCGCACCAATGGATGCCTTGCCTACTTTGCCGTCGACAATGTGCAGGTTGAGGCTTAAGCATACCGCGGAGATGTCATCTTCAAACCGTTTTGAAATCTTGTAGACGCGGCTGAATTCGCCTGCAGTGGCCTTGGGCACTTTGATCCAGGCCAGCACCTCGTCGGGTGCCATCACAGTCTTGCGGTAGCCCGTGTACAGGTCTTCCAGGGGCAATTCGCGGTGGGCGATGGATTTGCCGCTTTGGCGCAT
Source organism: uncultured Rhodoferax sp. (assembly GCA_964569855.1). GTDB lineage: Bacteria > Pseudomonadota > Gammaproteobacteria > Burkholderiales > Burkholderiaceae_C > Allorhodoferax. The sequence continues at coordinate 875 of CAZMXB010000685.1, read as the reverse complement.
CAGCACCACGCTGGCACCCAGCGCAATCAGCAGTGGCA
>CAZMXB010000685.1:0-827 GCA_964569855.1 uncultured Rhodoferax sp. | reverse complement strand
CCGACAGCCGGAGCCATACCGGTTCGGCACGTACGCCCAGCGTGCCGCTGTTGCGCACCGGCAGACCGGCAAAGCGGTGGGCAAATTCGGCCAGTTGCGTCCGGTCGGCCACCAGTGCAGCAAAGGCATCGGTCAGTGTGACGGCAGCGCCAATGGCGATGTGGTGGGGGTAATCCTCCACACGGCGCAACTCGGCCACCTGGGTCAGGTCCAGCACCTTGGAAAACTGCATGTGCATTTTGGTGACCCACAGCCCCACATCGGTGCATCCGGCCACCAGTTGGGCATCGGGATGGCGGGCGCGCAGTACCAGCAGGTCGGTCAGATTTAGTGGAGACATATATGCAAAATCGGCCTCCAGCCCTCGTGGAATATGCGTCAATAGCTCTAAATTGAATAGCACTTCGGCTTCGTTTACCAAATGCAGCGGGTGCGACTGCATGGCCTGCGCCGCGTCCAGGATGGGGCGGTAACCGGTGCAGCGGCACAGGTTGCCCGATAACGCGGATTGCGCATCTTCGCGTGTGATGGCCTGGCCCTTGCAGGTCTTGCTTTGGTACTGGCCAAACAGGCTCATCACAAAACCGGGGGTGCAAAAGCCGCATTGCGAACCATGGCAGTCCACCATGGCCTGTTGGGCCGGATGCAAGCCGCCATCTGCCTGGGTCAAATCCTCCACCGTCCACAGCGCCATGCCGTCGATGGAGTGGGCCAGGCGAATGCAGCTATTGATGGCGCTGTATTTCAGCTGGTCACCATCGGCCTCGCCGACCACCACGGTGCAGGCGCCGCAGTCGCCTTCGCCGCAGCCTTCCTTGGTGCCGGTG
>CAZMXB010000684.1:0-2033 GCA_964569855.1 uncultured Rhodoferax sp. | reverse complement strand
TGCCCGTCCATGTAGAGCAGCTTGACGCCGCGCTGGCCCATGTCGATCGCGTAGCACCGCTTCGAGTAGCCGAGATCGTCCAGCGTCGGATCCCAAACGAGCGGGAGTCCGGCGTGCTTCGGGTCGTCCATATGGCCGTCGGGACTGGCGGCGTTCGCCCATCCGGTCTGGCTGTACTGGCCGTTGGCCCGCAACTCGAGCTTGTAGCCTTCGATGAAGTCGGAGCCGCAGAAGTAGCGAGTGCGCGGCGTGGTCGGCGCGTACTTGCTGCGCAGACGCGCTTCCTTGTCCATGAAGGTAATGAGCGCGCCGCCGTTGGCCGTGTTGACCGTGATGGCGCCCTGTCCGCCGGCGGCCGCCGCAGCCGCCGTCGCCGCGCGGTTCTGCCACCACGGGTTGGCGACGCGACCGAGCGCACCCGTCGAACCCGCGAACGGGTTGTCGAGGATGATCGCGCGAACGCCGGCGATCGCCAGCGGGTCGGTCGAGCCGTCATTGTGCAGCAGGCGGTCCAGCGAGAAGTTGTAATCCTCGCTCAACTGCATGTTCTTCTCGTCGAGCATGTTCGCGAGCGCTTGATCCTCGCGACCATTCATCTCGCGCGTCGACACTTCTTCCTCGCCGACAATGTCGATGCCGTCGATCTTCAGCTCGGTATGCGTGATGACCGTGCCGATGTGGTGCTCCTTCCAGGGGAAGGCCACACGCTTGATGCCAGTCGGGTTGTAGTAGGTCACCTGCTGGTCGCCGGTGTAGCCGGCGAGGCCGCCGCCGCCCTGGCCCGCCGCGACGGCGAAGGACACGTCGGTCTTGCCGCCGACGAACGTGCCGGCGGTTTCCTGAAACGCCTTCAGCATCGGCTTGTTGGAGATGTTCTGCTTCCAGGCCTTGCCCTTGTCGATGAACGTGGCGAGGGCGGCGTTGTTGATATTGGCGATTTCGTCAGTGGTGAACGGCATGGTCCTTGACCTTCAAGTGCGTCAGGCCCGTCGATTCGCCCGGACAATGTCCAAGGTCGTCATCGTGTCGGAAGCCTGCTTTCCTGCGACTTGACTGGTTGTCAGCGGACGAACCGCGCCTTTCGGCCGAACCGGCGCCGGGGGCGTGAACCGCTTGTTCACGGCCTCGTACGCACTCGTGAGCTGCGCCCGGACGCCTTGCGGCGTGTTCGGGACGACCTCGCTTCGGTGCAAATAGGCGACTTCGCGCTGCAACAAGTCGATTTTCGCAGCGAAGTTGGGATCGCGGGCCGCACGCTCTTCCTGCCAGGCGTCGGCCGCCGCCGTAATGGCGCTGGCCTGGGCCGTGGCGGCGTCAGTGCGCTGCCGTTCCTCGCGGAACTGCTGCTGCGCAAGCGCGGCCTTCTGGCCGGCAGTCAGTCGGCTGATTTCGGCCGCGGCGTCCGGGGTCAGTTCGCCCCGTTCCACACGCTGCTGAAGCTCAGGCGGCAAAACCTCGCCGGCTGCGATGAGAAGCGACTGCACCCATGGCCGAACCTTCTCCCACGCCTCGCGCGGCTGCAGCTTGGCGAGCGCCATGATCTGCAAGCCGTCGTTCGCCTCTTCCCCGGACAAGCCGTTCTCGGAAAGAAAGCGTTCGACATTGGCGTAGCGTTCAGCCGCGACCTTGTAGGTGCGCGTCTGACGCAGAAGGTGCTGAAACCGGGGATGCTTGTTGAACGGAACGTCCGAGTAGTTCTCGTCGTCCGGCTCAACCGCTTCCTTTGCCTTTTCTTCGCTCCGATCGGCTGGCGAGGCCGCAGGCTTCGGCTCCTTTCGCGCTTGCACCGCATCGCGGACAACCGAGAGAAGGGAGGCGTCATCCTGTTCGCCGGTCGCGGGAGACGATTCCGCGGCAACAGTCTCGACGGCCGGTTCGGCCGCGGGCTGTTCGTCAAGGACGGGCGCGGGGGACGAGGTCGCGTCCTGAAGTTCAACGTCCAGATCGGAAGCCATTCGTGCTCCTTCGAGTTTGCAGAAATACAATGTGTCGGATGTTGTCGCAAGCGTTTTCGCACACGTCAGGCGGCGACG
>CAZMXB010000683.1:0-2040 GCA_964569855.1 uncultured Rhodoferax sp. | reverse complement strand
TTGGCCTTGCTTATCTTCATGCGAAGGGGTTTGACCTTTTCGCCAGGCGCTACGGCCACTTCCGGTTCGCCAACCAGGTCGGCTTCTATGTCCGACATGTCCAGATCGTCACCAGCAGGCTCTGTTGCCGCTTTGGGCTTACGACCACGTTTGGCGCCCGCTTTGGCCGGGGCCTCAGATTCTGCAGCAGTCGCCTTGGGCGGCCGGCCGGGTTTTTTCTTGGCGGCGCTACCAGCGGCCAGAAGGGCGTCCGCTGCTTCCTGCAGTTGTTGGGCTTTTGATTTGACGGCAGGTGGCTTGGATGCGGGCACGGATGAGGCTTTCTTATCGGACTTGGGCGTGGACTGGACAGGCTTGGCAGATTTTTGAGCGGGCATGCGAGGACCTCAGATCATCAAACAAACAGGCGAACAGGGCGGGTGCCGTCTACACCGCTGTCAGGGCGGGCGCAGCTGGCTTGGCAGGAAAAAGAATTCCTATGGGCAAGATGGGAGGGCGAACATTTGGAATGCAGTCCTTGCGGTAAGGTGGCCGGTTGTACTTTTGTCAACGCTTGGCCTGGACCGGAGGTGCTGCTGTCGCTCTTGCCGAAACAACCCAGCATTATAGCGCGGAAATTTTTTCTTCCAGAAAAAGGTGATGCAGTGCATTGCGACCCGGCGGATGGACGCCTTGGTGAGCCTCAGGCCGCAGGACGGGTTGCGAGTTCCAGTTCCAGCCGACGCGCATGTAATTCGCGATAACGCGTCAAAGCCGACCCGTCGCTGCTGGCCGCCTCGATCGCCTGGGTTTCCTGCTCCTTGATGCGGTCAATCAGCATGCGGTTGAGAAGGTCGCGAAGTTCGGGGCCCGATTCACCGGCAGCCTCGCCCGGCGCTGGCGTCGTAACAGTGGGGTCGGCCATCAGGCGTAGCGCCAATTTCTCTGCCGCCCCTTGGCCCGCCAGTTCGTCTCGCAACGCGCCCCAGGCCAGCGGGCCGTGTTCGTGTAACTGGGTTTCCAGCCAAGCCAGCAATGGCCCATGGGGTGCCGGCAGTTCACACAACAGGTGATGGTCTTCGTCCGACAGTGTTTCCCACAGTTCGCTGTGGCCGAACAGGATACGGGTTGCATGGTCGGCGCGGGTGGCCAGGGGACCACGCAGTGGCAGGCGAGCCGGTCGCTGGGGGTCCCATTTGCTTTTGCCTTCCCACTTGCCTTTGCCCGTCCAATCTCCCTTGCCTTCCCATTTGCTCCGGCTTTTCCAGCTGTTGGACCTCTCGCCGTCCAGCGGGTGGCCCCAGGTGCTGGGGCCGGGGCTTTGTTCGTCGTGGTCGTCCGGATGCCAGTCGCCGGTCTGGTATCCCCTAGGGGAGGATTTGGTAGGAGGCGACTGGTGGTTGGCCGTAGCCCACAGGGCACCCAGCTCGGCACTCGGCAGTTGCACTTGCACAGCCAGCTCGCTGAACAACTGCAGTTTCAGCGCGCCGTCGGGTAGCAGGCTCCACAGTGGCTTGGCATTGCTGGACAGGTGGGCGCGGCCCTCGGCCGTGTTCAGGTCGCAGCCCTCACGCGCGGCCTCGACCAGAAAGCGGGAGAGGGGTGTTGCCTGGTTCACGTACTGCGCAAATGCCTCTTGCCCGTTGGCACGGATAAAGCTGTCGGGGTCGTGTTCGTCGGGCAGGAACAGGAACTTGATGGAGCGCACATCGGTGGCGTAGGGCAGGGCAGCGTCCAGCGCCTTGCGCGCCGCGCGGCGACCAGCGGCATCACCATCAAAACTGAACACCACGGCGTCGGTAAAGCGGAACAGTTTGTGCACGTGGTCGGCGGTGCAGGCGGTTCCCAGCGTGGCCACCGTATTGGGAAAGCCCAGCTGCGCCAGCGCCACCACGTCCATGTAGCCTTCGGTCACCAGCACATAGCCGTGTTCGCGCAGCGCGTTGCGCGCTTCGAAAAGCCCATACAGCTCGCGCCCTTTGCTGAAAACCGGCGTTTCGGGTGAATTGAGGTATTTGGGTTTGTCGTCGCCCAGCACCCGCCCGCCAAAGCCGATGCATT
>CAZMXB010000682.1:0-2052 GCA_964569855.1 uncultured Rhodoferax sp. | reverse complement strand
GACTTCAACAAGGGCGAGTACAAGCACGTGGAAGGCAAGCGCATTCTGGAGCCCATCAAGGGCAAGCTGGCCAACACGCTGATCGAGATGGAGCAGGACGTGCAAAGCTCCATCAGCTACTCGGGGGGCAAGAAGCTGATGGACATCCGCAAGGTCAACTACGTGACGCTCGGCGGCGACAACGCTGGAGAGCACCTTCTGATGTAGGTGGCCAGGCTATCACTTCTGTCAGGTGCCTGACAGCAATTCCCCCAGGTCGCCCACTCCAATAGCCAGAAGCGAAGTTATTCTGGTGCCATGCTTGGGGACACACGATGAATATTGCAATATTGGGTATCGGCCTGATGGGTTTTCCCATGGGGCGCAGGCTCTGCGAAGCGGGTCACACGGTACACGTGTGGAACCGCACAAAACCAAAGGCACTTCGACTGGAGTCGTTTGGCGCCCTGGTTCACGACACACCCGCACTGGCCGTTGCAGACGCCGACCTTGTGATCACCATGCTGGACAACGGTGCTGTAGTGGGCCAAGTCCTGTTTGAGCTGGGCGCGGCGCAGGCCATGCGTGAAGAATGCCTGGTGATAGACATGTCGTCCATCAAACCTGCAGAGGCGCGTGACCATGCAGCGCGCCTGAGTGAGCTTCATATCGCCTATCTGGACGCCCCCGTTTCCGGTGGCACGATTGGCGCGGAAAAAGGATCATTGGCCATCATGGTGGGCGGCAAGTTGACCCATTTTGAGCGCGCTTTCCCAGTATTGCAGTTGTTAGGGCGACCAACCCACGTCGGTCCCACAGGTACCGGTCAATTGACCAAACTGGCCAACCAGATGATCGTTGGGGCCACGATTGGCGTTGTGGCGGAGGCCTTGTTGTTGTGCGAACGTGGCGGCGCCCACATGGACAAGGTCCGGGAGGCGATCACCGGCGGGTTTGCTGACAGCCGCATCCTGCAAGTACATGGTCAACGCATGGTGGAACGCGATTTTGCGCCGCGGGGCCGCATGTCGATTCAACTCAAGGATTTGCGCAACGCTTTGGCGACGGCCAGCGAAATCGGTTTTGAAGCACCCATCACGGCTTTGTTCGAACAACTGTATGCCCAGGCGGTTGATCACGGACTGGAGGACCTCGACCATGCAGGCTTGTTCGTGGAATTGGCCAGTCGCAACGGAATGTCCTGAATCCGGCGAAAAAAAAGCCCCTTGCGGGGCCGTTTCTTTTTGCGGCGATGGCGCTATCGCGCCATTCCACTCTGTCCGCTGGAATCAATCAAATGTGCGGGCCACCCGCTTCTTTGCGTCACGGGGCACAAACACCTTGCCAGCGTTGCCGGGCTTCACACCCATGGGCTTGCTGAAGGCGGGTTTGCGGGCGGCCGCGAAGTCGCCACCGCTGCGGGGGGCCGCATCGGGACGGCCTGCACCGGCAAAGCGGTCGTTGAAACCACCTTTGCGAGCGTAGTTGAAACCACCGTTGTCGCCGCCGTCACGCGGACCGTTGTCGCGGTTGCCAGCACCAAATCCGCTATTGTTCTGGAAGCTGCCTGGGCCCGCATCACGAGGGCCGGCAGCGTTTCTGTCACCAAAACCGGGATTGCCGCCTCGGTTGCCACCGAAACTGGGGCGGGCACCACCGGCACCAGCACCGCCACCAAAGTTGCGGTCACGCGGAGCACGGTCCGCAAAGTGGCTGCCACGACCACCAAAACTGGCGCCAGTGCCAGGGCGAGCTTCAGGGAAGCGCTGCTGTGGTTCCATGCCTGGAATGGTTTCTGACTTGAAGTGCTGGCGAGTGAAGGCTTCGATGTCGAAGATCTTGCGGCGGTCGCGGATTTCTGCGAAGGTGACGGCCAGGCCATCGCGGCCGGCGCGGCCGGTTCGGCCAATGCGGTGCGTGTAATCCTCGGCCTTCATCGGCAGACCGAAGTTGAAAACGTGGGTGATAGTAGGTACGTCAATACCGCGGGCTGCCACGTCGGTGGCTACCAGGATTTGCACCTGGCCATTGCGCAAGGCCATCAGGCGGCGGTTGCGCAGGCCCTGGCTCAGG
>CAZMXB010000681.1:0-2054 GCA_964569855.1 uncultured Rhodoferax sp. | reverse complement strand
TGCAGAGTGACTGGTATCAAGAGGATTGGAGCCAGGTGGGAGGTGTCAGCCTTCTCAGTCTCGGTCCACCGAAGTAGACCCATCGCGAAGTAAAGCGTGTTGGCGCCACCTTCCTCCAAGCCCGTTCGGGCAGTGCTGAAGATGGTCAAAAGATTCCCATCCAGCGGATTGGCGTCTACCCTTGCCAGTAGTTCTTTGTTGGCGAGTGCCTCAAGCGCCATGTCGTCGACGGGCGATCGACCCGCGCGATTCGTGTGCACCTGCGCCATACGCGGGTCTTTGCCCTCCATGAGTTCGGGCAGAGGTCGAATCTTGAACTCTGCCCCATCAGCAAGTGCATCCTCAAGCGTTGCCAGGTCGGGCGCAACGAACTGTAGCGTTGACTTGGTAGGCTTGAAGTTTAGAAGCCGATTTCGCAACGTGAGGTCCAAGAGTTTGGACTTCCACTTGGACAGTCGTCCCTCCGGCGTGTCCTCGCTCGGCAGATCAAGCGGTGTCAGAAACTCGGGGTCGAGTGATGGCAGGTGTGGCGTCGGCTCTATGGCGGCCGGCTCCTCAGTCAGGTCGGCTTCAGCTGGCCTGAGCGGTGCTGTGCGCGAGGGCAGCGGCTTAATTTGAACCTCTCTGGCACGGTGGATGTCTACCGCGTAGCGGAACGAGTCTTTCTCAAGCAAGTGGGTGTGCCCTTGCTCCATTGCGATGCGCAGCGAGGGTCTGTGGCTGTGGTGCTGGGCAACGCCCGTTGTCTCGAACACAAGAAATTCACCGCAGTCGATGCGTTTGCGTACGGCCTGGACATCATCTGTAAGAGGATCGGGGAAGCTGGCTGAATGCAGCCAGACGCCAACCCAGGCGTGGCCTTCCCGGATCAGTACAACTGGGCGCAGACCGGCCTGCTCAAGGCAGGAGGCAAACAGCATCGCCAAGTCGAGGCAGGTGGCGACTCGGCCCTCCAAAATTCGCTCCGGTGTGCGAATTTTCTGCCCGTCTGACCCGAACGAAGCAGGAGGCTCCGAGTATTGAAGTGCTTCCGCCGCGATGGTGCTGTAGAGCGCCGACACCTGTTTCCAGACAACTTCCCGATTCTTGGACTGGTAACCGTTCATCGACAGCTCGCTGTGTTGTGAGCGTAGGAGCTTGGAAGCCTTGCCGATAAGGATGTCGACGGCTGGGTTGTTCGGCATGCAGAATGCCGCCAGCAGTTCCGGCAGCGCACGAGTACCTGCCCATTGGTCGTAAGCAAGAACCTCCAGCGGCTGTGAGTAGTGCGCAAGCTCGTTGGAACCTGTGAGCACAGATACCGTCACTACTGCATTGACAGACTCTTTGAGATCGGCCAGGAAGGTGTGATCTGGGTGAAGGTCTATCGGTGAGATCCTGCGGCTTTCACTGGGTGCCAGCTTGTCGAACCGCAGCTTGACGCCCTGAGCGAAGTTGGGGTTGCAGGTGATGAGGACCTCCACGCCTTCCAGAGGCTCCAATCCGTGATTGATCAGGCGTAGTGACCGAACAACGGGAACCGAGTTCTGAATGGACGCGTAACCCAGCGTCGCATCGGCTTCGATTTCAATTTCAATGCCTGTCGGCTTGTTCGCAGCGGTATTCAGGACGGCTGGTTCCATTGCCTCGTCTTCTTGGCTGTCCATCGATGTGGCCTCCCATGCCATTCTGGTTGTGTTCATTGTGCATCGGGCTCGGGCAGGTTTGGGCCGGGTAACTTGCCCAAGCGATTCCTCATGACTTGGCGCAGGCGCTTTTCCATATGGAACCTCAGGGCATGGTTACAACATGCGCTGATCTATTTGGCAGCCCGACCAAGTTCAGGGAAACGGGAGGAGCAAAGGACGTGTCTGTCAACGCTGCCCGCCTTGATCCGGACTATGTGTTCCGTCTTTGACTCTACGGGGCAGGTTACCGGCACAGCCACAGACGCCGAAAGTGCTTGGGCTACCGACTGCCACATGAATTGTTTTCTTAGCTAGAAATGCAGCCGCTTAAACGCCTGACTGACGGACTTTGTAGTTGAATTCACAGGCTTTCTTGGCCCTAGCGTT
>CAZMXB010000680.1:0-2054 GCA_964569855.1 uncultured Rhodoferax sp. | reverse complement strand
ATAAAAAAATCAATAACCAATCAAATTAAGTATAAAAAACATAATGCTTAACAACTAAAAAAATATTATTATGGAAAAAAGTGAATCAATATCAAACTTAGCAAAAGCGCTAATACAATTCCACATAAAAGTAGATAATGTAAAAAAAGATGCAACAAACCCATTCTTTAAAAGTAAATACGCAAGCCTATCTAACATTTTAGAATCAATAAATTTCCCTTTAATAGAAAGTGGGTTAACATTTTCACAACTACCAACTGGGGAGTTTGGTTTAACTACCATTCTTATGCATGCAGAAAGTGGTGAATTTATACAATCCTATTACCAAATGAAACCTGTTAAAGATGACCCTCAAGGTAAAGGAAGCGTAATAACATACCAAAGAAGATACGCACTATCATCCGTATTAGGGTTAAATATTGACGAAGATGACGATGCTAATACAGGTACTCATGGGTATAAAACACCAGAGATATTAATAAAAAAGCAAGATGATGATAAACCTTGGCTAAATCAATATAATAAAAAAGGTAATACAACGGAAGAGTGGGAGAAGGTATGTGAAGCATTAAAAACTAAAAAATATACAATAGAACAAATACAATCTAAATTTAAACTTTCAAAAGAAATAAGGGCAAAGTTGTTGGATATTTTAAAATATAAAAATATAGAAACAGAAGACCAAAGAATAGAACAAGATATTCCTGAACCTGAATTTGAATTGAAATACAAAATATTTTAACCATATATGAATATATATACACACACATTAAACATAGATGTAAAAAGCCACAAAGGCAATCTATACGGTAAAAAAGGAGACAAAGTAATGATTGTAAAAGTTGATGCAGATAATTGCATTGTAGAAGACACAAATGGCAACAGATTTCCTGTACGTAGAGAATACTTAACAATAGTAAATAACCAAAACAACGCTAACCAATGAAAACACTAATTAAAATAGCTTTTTGGATATACGGGTTATTTGTAGCAATAATATTCGCACTAATGATATCCGCATGTGTAATGAGCATAAAACATTGTATTAACGCTTTAAATGAATAAAAAAAACCTTTTAAAACGCCAATCAACTCAACCCTAAATTTTTTAAAATAAAAAAAATGAATGTAAAAAATAATAATTAAAAAAAATATATTAAACAAAGCACACACCACCTATATGCCACTAAATAACCAACCGTATTTACCGTTGTATGTTGACGATTGGATGAATAATAATAAACTAAAATTATGTTCTCCCGGTTCTCACGGACTTATGATTTCAATTATGTGCTTAATGCACAAAGAAGAAGAATACGGTAAAATTTTGCTAAAGCAAAAGTTCAAGCAAACAGACAAGCAAATTTTAAATTTTGCTTCACAAATTGCTAAACAAACTTCGTTCGATTTGCTTGATGTTGAATTGTATTTAACCGAACTTATTACCGAAAAAGTGCTTTTTTTTGAAGACGATTATTTGATTTGTAATAGAATGGTTAAAATGGCTAATATTAGTACTATCCGCGCTGGTGTTGGTAAAGAAGGGGGTATACAAACTCAATTAAAGGCAAAAAAAATAAAAGAAGATAAACAAAATTTTGCTAAAGCAAAAGTTCAAGCAAACACTGTAATTGTAAATGTAAATGAAAATGTAATTGATAATGATAATATTAAAGATAATAAGTGTGAAAAAAAAGAAAGAAAAAAAAGAACAAAAAAAATAATATTCCCAGCAAAAATGGAAATTGAAACCATGCAACTGCTTGAAGAAGATATGCAATCCTGCAAAGGGCTTTCAGACATCATTCTAGGAAAAGAAGGAACAACAGAAAATGATATTAATCAATACTGGCAAAGGTTCAAGCTATTAAATTTTAATGGAGAAAAGTCGTACAAAACGAATACAGAAATTTATAACCACTTCAAAAACTGGCTGAATTTAGAAATACCAAAAAAAATAAAAAATAACAATGGAAAATACCCAACAAATACAACAACAGCGGACAGAAAGCAACAGCAGTATGACCAAAATAACGAACTGCTCAGAGCCTATGA
>CAZMXB010000679.1:0-2058 GCA_964569855.1 uncultured Rhodoferax sp. | reverse complement strand
CAATCATGCGGCGGATCTTTTGCGCCTGCAGGTAGTAGGCGTCGTAGTAGCCGTGCGACAGCACATAGGTGCCAATCATGATGCGGCGTTTGACCTCGTCGCCAAAGCCTTCTGCGCGGGTCTTCTTGTACATGTCGGCCAGATCGGTGAAATTCTTGGCCCTGTGACCGAACTTCACACCGTCAAAGCGGGACAGATTCGAGCTGGCCTCGGCCGGCGCGATGATGTAGTAGACGGGGATGGACAGCTCGGTGCGTGGCAGCGTGATGGGAACCAGCTTGGCGCCCAACTTTTCGTACTCCTTCAGGGCCGCGTCAAGGGCCGTGCGCACATCGCTGGCGAGGCCTTCGCCAAAAAATTCCTTGGGAATACCGATGCGCAGGCCTTCGATGGAGTCGTTCAACTTGAGCGAATAGTCCTCCGCCGGAACATCCAGCGAGGTTGAGTCGCGGTCCGGGTCAGGCCCACACATGGCAGACAGCAGCAGCGCGCAGTCCTGTGCCGAACGGGCCATCGGTCCTGCCTGGTCCAGGCTGGAGGCAAAAGCTACCATACCGTAACGCGAAGCACGACCATAGGTCGGTTTGATACCGGTGATGCCGCAAAACGATGCCGGCTGGCGGATGGAGCCGCCGGTGTCGGTGCCAGTGGCAGCGGGGGTCAAGCGTGCGGCCACTGCTGTGGCGCTGCCGCCGGACGAGCCACCAGGAATGCGCGTGGTGTCCCAAGGATTGCGCACCGGCTCCACCTGGGTGTGGCCGACGGCGCAGATGGCGGTGTTCTCGTTGCTGGAGCCCATGGCGAACTCGTCGCAATTGAGCTTGCCCAGCGTCACCACGCCGTGCGCGGCCAGTTTCGCGACTACGGTGGCGTCAAAGGGTGACTGATAGTTGTGCAGAATGCGCGAGCCCGCCGTGGTTGGGAAATCCTTGGTCACAAAGATGTCCTTGTGCGCCACGGGCACGCCTTCCAGCGTGCCGGCCGTGCCGTTGGCAATGCGTGCATCGGCGGCGCGGGCTTGCGCCAGCGTGGTTTCCGGCTGGATGGCGACAAAGGCGCCCAAGTCGGCGTGCGCCACGCTACGGGCCAGGAAGTGCTGGGCCACTTCGACGGCTGACACCTGTTTGGTGCGCAAGGCCTGGGTCAAAACATGCACGCTCAGGTCGTGCAGTGCGTCGGACGACAGAGAGGGGGAGGATTGGGATTGCGGCATCTTTTATCAATCAGTTGGAGTCAGAGCACATCGTTTGAGCAAGTGGTCTGACCCGCATGGTTTCTTTTCTTTATTCGATCACTTTGGGAACCAGAAATAGCCCTTGCTCGACGGCCGGGGCGCTCTTCTGATTGGCCTCACGCTGGTTGGGCTCGTGGACTGCGTCCTCGCGCAGGCGCAGCGCCATGTCGGACAAAACAACCACCGGGTGGGCCAACGGAACGATGCCCGTGGTGTCTACCGCGCGCATCTGCTCCACGATGTCGAAAAAGCTGTTCAGCTGTGTGAGCATGCGCTCACTCTCGGAGGGCGCCAGCTCCAAACGGGCCAGGTTGGCAATGCGGGCGATATCAGTAGATGTCAGTGACATGGTGCGTATTGAGGTGAAACCAAAGGTAAATCAGGCCCGAACCGGTTCTTTAGAGAGGGCTGTTCAGAGCCAATCGGTTATTATCCTGCCTTTGGCGTGAGACCTGCAAAGCGGCTCTTTATGACGCCAAACTTACGATTTTTCAACGATAAAACCGTGGTGATGGGGGCCGAAGCGCTTCCCGTGCCCGAGAGGATATGTGATGTTTGGATCTTTCCGTCGGTACTTTTCCACCGACCTGGCCATTGACTTAGGTACGGCCAACACCCTGATTTTTGTACGCGGCCAGGGCATCGTTCTGGATGAACCCTCCGTTGTCGCCATCCGCCACGAAGGCGGCCCCCAAGGCAAAAAAACCATTCAAGCCGTCGGCAAGGAAGCCAAAGCCATGCTGGGCAAGGTGCCCGGCAACATTGAGGCCATTCGGCCCATGAAGGACGGCGTGATTGCCGATTTCACGGTGACCGAGCAGATG
>CAZMXB010000678.1:0-2062 GCA_964569855.1 uncultured Rhodoferax sp. | reverse complement strand
CCTTCGTCGTTACACCAACGTATGCCGGCGGGCATATCAGTGCCGCCGGTGGTGTGCTGCTTGAACTTGATCGGTAGGTCGTCGGTCGTGAACTCCTCCACCTTAGCCACATGCGATGATGTATGCAGCACGATGACGCGCTCAGGGTTACACATCTCGAGGATACGGTTCGCGTGCCCGGAAAAGTGCGCCAGTTCATCATCGCCGATGGACCCCGATTCGTCGACCTGTATAACCACTGTGCCGAGCCGCGGCTTGACGTCGTGCGAGGGCATATACAGGTCGTGGCACATGAACCTCTTATTCGGCCGACGGAACGATACCCCCTCCTTGACCTGGTAGAGCATGAAGCGTTCGAGCAACTGAAACCACGGTGTCGGCGGGTTGATGATGCCCTGCACCAGCTTCGACACCCCGACCGGGAGCTTGCCCTGTGTCTTCGCCGCCTGCGCCGCTTGGGCGAGCTCTTGCTTGATCTCTTCGATCTGCTGCGTGTCAGGCGCAGGGCCGTCCCCCAGGTCGTCGGTGCCTTCGCCGGCGGTGTAGTCGCCCTGCTGCTGGCGCTCCACCTGCCACGGTCCCTGGTGGAGCTGTGCCCATGCGTGTGCAGACGCGCCCTGCTGATACGCCCCCTTCTCGGGGGGAGTCATCCGCTCCTCGATGAGCAGGTCGTTGATGACCTTGTCCATTGCGATATTCGCGGCGCGCTTGTTGCGAACGCCGACCCGAACATGATGCAGCATCGCGTAGTGCATGGCCTCGTGGGCCAGGACAAAAGCCGTATTCTGCACGGAAAGGCCTGCTGTGAAGGCGGTGCCCAAGGTGATCTCTCCCTGCGGCGTGATGAACGCCGCAGGGGTGTTGTCATCGATCGTGATTTTGCGCCGCAGCGCGATGGACGCGAAGAACGGCTGGTGCAGTACGAGCTGCACGCGCGCCTTGCGCAGATTGTCTTCGGCCTTGGCGCGAACGGCCGGCGTTACCTTGGTTGTGCTCATGGTGTTACCTCGTTCGGTTATATGGCGAGTTCATCCGGCACATCCGCTTCGCCACCGCCCAATCCAGCGCGGGGCCGATCAACTCACTTGTCTTGACTTTCACGATTAGGCTCCTTCGTTACTAGCGATACCTTCGCAGCAGAGGTGATGCATGATTACTTGGCCTAGTGACTCACATGCTTCGTTGTATGTGAGTCCTACGTCTCGCTGAAGACCGTACGTTAGGTTGAATAGCTTGCGGCCGGACTCGCTCTGTTCCAGCGTAATTAGCGATTTCGTCTTGGCTTCTCGGTACGGATTTGCGCCGCCGAGTTCAAGAAGCGTCTTCATGGCTGCCACCCAAACAAACACGGATCGACGAACCCGTCGAACATGACGCACAGTGCGTAGTCAGTGGGTTCGCGGGGGTCAAGGTCGTCTTGCGTGTCGGCGTCGAAGACCTCTTGCTGCGCTACTTGAACCGCTTTGTGACAGTCGGGCGCTTCGACGTGCGCCACATACACGTCCTGCCCATATGGCACGTCATCGCACAGGTAATCGGGGCGCAGCAGGACTACGGTGAATTTGTTGAGCTGCGGTTCGACCTGTGCGCCCTCATAGGCGTTCTGGTCGAAGTTCCGCAGGGCCAGGCGCATGCCAACAGCGTGCTCGTTCATCTCGTGGCGAAGTGGCGTAGGACCAATCCTGTCGATCAGACGCTCAAGGTTGTCGATCTTGGTGTTCAGGTGATGTTCAAGTACCTTGTCGTGCAGCATTTCAGTTCTCCTTACGTTTTGCGGAAGCTGCACTTCGCCCATGACTTCTTGGCTTCCTCACGCGCTTCCTTCAGGGTTGCGAAGCGGTCGGTTCGCCCGGTCCTGTAGAGGAGGAGCCAGGGTTCTTCCTTGGAATAGTTAGCTGCCCACTTAGCCTGTTGGCTGATGCTGGCGACGAATTGATTGTCGCGGTCATAGACGTGGATCATTTCGTTTCCCCCGTAGAATCACTCCGAGAGCAGGCACAAGTTTCCCGCTCGTGGCTTCCTTCCTTTCGTAAAAGTTAGGCGCTCTCGGAGTGATCGGTTG
>CAZMXB010000677.1:0-2068 GCA_964569855.1 uncultured Rhodoferax sp. | reverse complement strand
AGTCAGATCCTATACGATCGGATATCGCCCTTGATCCATGTTGTCATGGACGATGGTCATGAGAGCCCAAAACATCCGATGATGTTTAATGTTGCGAGACTGCTTTATCTCAACAGTGACGACCTGCCCGTTGGCAAGTTTACGCATGGCTTCACTACCGGCCTCATCGGTCGGTCGAAGTGCGTTCACTTGCTTAATGGCTAGGAATTTCGCCATCAGCGAAACTCAGGAGCAAATGGTATGTCGTCCCCGCCCATATCAGCATTGGCACGGCCTGTTGCTGGCTTACTGTGCGGACCGCTACTCTGCGCCTTCTGCGCAAAGTCCTTGCGCTTGAATGAAAGTGACATGAAGGGACCTTTGGCCCCCTTCTTCACCCAACCGGATATCCAATATTCAACGCCATCAATCATCGCGTTGCCCTGCCGATCCGGATGCCGGTCAGATTCTTTGCGATCATTATTGAATAAAATCCCGCTATTATCTTTCTGTTCGTATCCCATCAGCTCATTCTCCAATTTTTCATTGTCTTGATGTTGCTAACGGTCGCGTTGCAAACGCCGTAAAGTACCGCAAGCCTGCTATTAGAAAGGAGACTGCCCCGTATTTCCGAAACCTCTTTTGAGGTCAGTTTGGCGGCGGAGTTGCGCTCGCCAGATGCCGAGCGGTGCTTTTCCGCCATGTCGCGCATGTTGTCTTTGTGCGTACCCAGAAACAAATGATTTGGGTTGATGCATGTGCGAATATCGCAACGATGCAGAACGCGCATTCCATCAGGGATATGCCCGAATGCCACTTCCCATGCAACGCGGTGCGGCATAAGCGGTCGAGCCTTGATCGCCATGTGACCGTAGTCTGTGCGTTTTGAAACTGCACCCATCCAGACTAAACAACCGCATTCGGTTATCGGCATGGTATGATGCTCAAGGTATTGAGCTGGCGTGGCCCCGAACGGGAATGCGCTGCGAACGGTATTCGGGCGTTTCATGCAGTCAGCCTCATGTCATCGCCGCGCGCTTGCCTGCGCAGTTCGGTCAAATGTTCCGCGTAAACACCACGCAAAAAGTCCTGCCAGTCTGGTTTCAATGATCCGAGACGGTTCTTGTTATCGGCTGCCCATTTCGCAAGCTCGGGGACTGAACCTGTTGCGTGTATTTCCTTTTGAAGGGCTTCGAATATCGGCCTTTGATCGACTACCCGCAGCTTCTTGATCGATGCTTCGTCAGGCGTCGGGATGTTGTCGATAATCTCGCCATGCTGGTCGTATTCAACGCCAGGAACGATATCGGCGGGCCTAGTGACGTGCGGGTTGAGGCGTTTCGTCTCTTCAAATTCGTCGGCTTCCGCTTCAGAATACAGAAGGCCGTGCGATGTAAGAAGTTTAAGAATAACGCGATCCTTTGCGCGCTTTTCAGCCATCGCATAATAGTAAGAGTTCTTACAATTCTTCGGACTGGCCTCTCCGATCGACCATTCGGCTCTATCACCTATCTTCCCGAACACGCAGATAGCTACGATGCCGTCTTTTGAGTTCGTCTCGATCAAAGCTGGGCGATCCCAAACAACGCCCTTCTCAGCCGCAACCCGTTCAAGCGCCTTGTGCTTGATGACCCGGCTGTTGCCATGAACCTGCCAAATCTCATTGCTGCTGATCTTGTGTGCCGCCATGAAGTCTAAAATTTCCTTAGAAGGCTTCGTACTCATTGCTGTTCGTCCGTATTGGTTGAAAATGGCTTCACAATTACCCGACAACCGCCGGCGCATGATCCCCAGGACCACGACCCGCCTTGTGCCAGTTTGTCGTTTTCGATCAGCCCGACACGCTGGAGAAAATCTAAAACATACTTTCCACGATTGTCGCCGTCTGCGTTTCCGTGGCGCATCTTCTCATTGAGAGTAATGTGGTAAGTGAAAGGACCTGGAACGAATTCAACGTTGCGCTGAGAGAGAAGCAGCACATCAGCATCACGGAAAAACTGAGCCTTATCGCGCGACGAATAAAACTGGACTTTCCCAGTGCGTCGATTTTTCCCAACCGTATTGGCGCGGTTCAAGCTTGGAGGCCAGG
>CAZMXB010000676.1:1254-2068 GCA_964569855.1 uncultured Rhodoferax sp. | reverse complement strand
TATTGAGTGACTCGCCCCAGGCGCGGGTAAAAGGAAAGCTCAACAGCACAAAGCTTACCCACTCCACGGTCATCAGCAACACCAGGACGCGATACACCAGCGTGAGCGTCATTTGCACGATCCGGGTCATGCGATCCCGCTGCAACAGTGCCAGACCACCCACATGCAGGCTGGCCGTGTGCCGGTGCGTGATCGCCACCATTTGGTGCACCAGCGCTTGCCGGGCGCGTGCTGCCATCCATATCAACGCGCCATATAAAGCGGTGGCCGCTACCGCCAGTGCCAATGCACGGGTCAGTGTCTCCAGGCTTCGGCTCTCCGCGCTTTCACCAATGGCGATAGCAAGGGCTGAACCCGCCCGCTGGGCGGCTTGCTCCAAAGTATCCTCGCGCGCGGGATCCAGGTCGCCGGTCGTCACCACAAAACTGGTGGCTCCATCGATTTGTACTTCCATACCCACTGCACCGGCTTTGACACTCACTGCGTGGGGGCCGGGCAACTCCAACTGGGCCTGGATGCGGGCATGGGCGCGCTTGGACCGGTCCATGGTCGAAACACCCAGCAAGGAACCGCGAAACCCAAAAATCGGCCTGCTGAACAGCACCAGATTGCCAACCGGGACGGAAGTAGGCGCAACGACCGGGCGGATTGTGTCTACCACGGTATCGGCAACAGCCTGCGCAAAAGCGCTGCTACCTATCAGGGCGAGAAAAAAGGCGACGAGAAAGTGGCGCATTACGCCATTGTTACCTGACTGGGTGCTGAATGCCTGGCGTCGGCGGTACAGGAACGCGAGCAAACCTGTCAGTTGGGG
>CAZMXB010000676.1:0-1244 GCA_964569855.1 uncultured Rhodoferax sp. | reverse complement strand
AGGACTCATACTCGGCGTCGGTAACGGCTCCCGCCTGCTTGGCGCGCATCAGGTCATTAAGTTCCTGGCCTTTGGAGAATTTGACGGATTCCTGCACAGTGACATTACTTCGGCTGCTGCTGACGCAGCCTGCCAAGCTCAACAAAACGAACGGAACGACGAACGCCGTGGAGAGGATTCGGATAGGTGTCATGGTCGGCTCCTTACTGGACACTGTCAATCAGGCGGCGACGCTGGCTATCGTATTCGCTTGCGCTGAGTACACCATTGTCCCGGGCTTTCTTAAGGTCAATAAGCTGCTGCCCGATGGAGACTTCCAGGGGTGCACGTACCACTTCTGTGGAACTGCACCCGGTTAGGGCCGCCACCAATACGGCGGCAATGATTGGATTGGTACTCAAAGGTTTCTCCTCCGCTTGAAAAAAACCACACTTTACACAATCGCACCAAAACAATTGCGCTCAAATCCGAAAAGGGTTCAACCCGCGTCAGATTGGCCGACTCACAAGAACCTGTCGAGTATCCTTTTGCTCGTTGCATCCAGCGCATACTGGTTGCGAACCAAATACTGAATGCCATGGATATCAGCCACCAGCAGCGCGCCATCGGTTCCAATACGGCGGATATCTTCGTCGCCGCGCAATACAAACTGGGTGTCACCCCGGTCGGTTGCAACAGTCCAGGTGCAAGGCGTAGAGAAACTGGTCACCGACACAATGTGATTGATCACCGGCATGAACTCGCGTCCGGCCAGTTCCTCGTCGATCAAGCTGCGGTAAGCCGTTGGCAGCGCTGCCAGATGGGGAATCCAGGCCGCTTCCTTGCCATCGGTATTGACTAGGGCAATACCATCCTCGGGCGATTGCACCGGAAACGCCCGCACCGGCACCACGCCCTCAAAACGCTCACCAAGGCTATTGGTCAACACCAGCTTGCCAAACGGGTTGCGTTGCAGGGTCCAAGCCACGTCGGCTACAGTGAGGCCTGTTTTCGACGCGTCAGCGTGATTCGGCGTTGTCGGGTCACTCGTTGTCATGTTGCCCCCTTCACATCATCCAGAACATTGTTACGGGCCTGCGCCTGGTAGAGGTTGAAGTAGGCGCCCTGAGTAGCCATCAACACATCGTGCGTGCCCTCTTCCACCACGCGTCCGCGGTCCAGTACCACCAGCCGGTCTGCCCGGTGCAACGTGGACAGCCGGTGCGCAATGGCAATCGTGGTGCGGCCCTTGACCAGGTTCTCCA
>CAZMXB010000675.1:0-2068 GCA_964569855.1 uncultured Rhodoferax sp. | reverse complement strand
GACATGACCCCACCATGGAGCCAGCCGCAACCGGCTCCTGTGTTCACTATTCCGAAAGGAACTGTTGACTCTATCAGCGTATATGAACAAATCGCTTGGTCTGTGACACGTACACGATCACTCGCGGATTCGTTCAGTATATCGGAGGATATTACGGGGGTGACGGGAGCCCTGTTCGAATCTTACAGTATGTCCGACACCGTACGAATGGATGTGAGCCAAAATCCTCAAACACCTGTGTCGGTCGCTGAAAATATGACGTATCAAGTGTTCAATGCGACCCAATTAGATGGGTTTGTTTTGAACGGCTTGGCTGTCAATAGTAATAACTTGCTTGAAATTTCGGTAGTGCTGAACGACAGTACATCACTGACCGAAACAAATTCCGATTCTTCAACACTCAAACTCGGTGACGGTACCACACTGACGGAGAGTTTAACCGTGACGGCTGGTAGCGTCTTGGGCGATTCGACTTCACTGTCGGAGTCCATGTCCTACCAGTGGGCCACACCTTCTCAACTGAACGGTACTGTACTTAACGGAGCATCTTTAGATGGAAACTAACCTGAAACTCACTGGTCGTCTGCATATTGTCCTCCGTGATGAACACGGTAATATCAAAGACGAAATGGAAGGCCCGAATATTGTCGTGAACGGCGGCAAAGCTTGGGTCGCATCACGTATGGGTGGCACCCCGGCAGTCATGTCTCATATGGCCATCGGTAGCTCCAATACAGCAGAGTCCGCCACACAAACAGCCTTGTTGGACCAAACTGCCACTGTTGCACTGACATCGACTACTGTGTCGACCAACCAAGTCACCTATGTGGCCACATTCGGGGCAGGTGTTGGTACCGGTACAGTGGCAGAAGCCGGTATCTTCAATGCCGCTGCAGCTGGCACTATGTTGGCACGATCCACTGCCATCAGTTTGGCCAAGGGCGCAACCGACGTGTTGACTGTCACATGGGTAATCACGGTGAACTGATATGACCACACAACTCTTTAAAAACAACGCGACCACCACTCTTAGCTCTTCGTTGGCATCCGGCACGACTAGCATGAGTGTTGGTTCAAGTGCGGCTTTCCCCAGCCCAACAGGAGGTGATAATTTCTTATGTACGTTGATCCGTGCATCAGATGCAGCGATTGAAATCATCAGTGTAACAGCGGTGTCCGGGACCACCTGGACGATCGTACGGGCTCAAGAGGGCACAACCGCACTCGACTTTGCGGCTGGTGACAAGGTCGAGTTGCGTGTGACCGCAGGATTCCTGCAGGGGTTGCAGTTCGGGCGTCTGTTGAACGTGCGAGTGATCACATCGACCCAAACCTACACGGAAACCCCAGGCACCAAGAACTGTTATGTACGTGCTGTAGCGGGCGGGGGTGGTGGTGGCGGTGCCGCCATTACCGGAGCCGGGCAAGCTTCTGCTGGTATGGGTGGGGGCAGTGGGGCATATCTTGAGGGATACTACCCTGTAGCGTCTCTATCAGGTAAAACCCTCAACATCGGTACAGCCGGCGCAGGAGGGGGTGCGGGTCTTGCGGGTGGTGGGGGCGGTGCCACGAATATGTCTGGAGTATTTTTCTGTTTAGGGGGATTCGGTGGTGATTCTGGTGGGGTCGTCACAGGTACCGCTGTTGCAGCGCAGGGAGACACTGCCGCCAACCCCACAGGAGGTAATGTGCTATCGGTTCGCTCGGCAGTATCTTCGCTGGGAATAGCTGTACCCACAGGCCAAGTGGCGCGGGCCTTGGGGGGCATATCTCCATTCGGTCGCTGGGGTTCCGGGGGGTCTGGAGGTTCTGTCGGCCAAAACAGTGCCAGCGGACAAAGCGGATACGATGGTGAAGTCGGGTACGCTATAATCTATGAATACGCCTGACGATCAAGAGGGCGCCGGGTATTGGTGTGTCGTGTGCGGTAGATTACTTCCTGAAGAGGATGGTGTTATCGTACACGACGCTGTACCGCATCCGGATTTCATGTCTTTCGATGAAGAGGAAAACCCACAGTGACCACAATCACGACAGAAATGTATTACCGGGGTCGGGATCGACTGTA
>CAZMXB010000674.1:0-2073 GCA_964569855.1 uncultured Rhodoferax sp. | reverse complement strand
TAGTCCCAATTGATCTCAGACAAGAGGTTTTTAACGTCGCCCGCCACACGGTCTGCACTGACATTGCGGCCGGCTTCGCCGCCGGGGCGAGTGTTGTCGTACTGCACCGTGAGGTTACGGCGGGTGTAATAGTCGGGCACGATCAATGCGTCCCGCTCGGGTATCAAGTCTGCCACCCGCATGCCCGGGCGGTAAGCGTAGCGCAGCGGTGCCGCCACATTGCCGCGCAGAGTGACGGCGTTGCCGAACTCAGGGCTGATCTTGAACAGCGTGACCACGTCCCCGTCGCGCACGGGGCTTTGCAGGCCGCGGGCGTCCAGCGCCCGCTCGTCCACGCTGCGCGGGGCCTTGGCCTTGCCGGCGTCTATCCGCTCTACCAGCACCTTGTGCGGGGTGGTCAGGGCCTGGGTGCGCCCGCCATAGGCCAGCACCTTGCCCAGCGGCTCCTCCGCGTCTGCCAGTTCATAAATGGCTGGTTGGTCCAGCGCCCCCACCACCGCCACGCGCGGCCCGGCGGGTGGAATGACGATCACGTCCCCCGGCAGGAGCCGCGCGTCTGCCGACATGTCGCCTTCTGTGATGAATTTATACAGATCGATGGTGGACACGATCTTGCCGTCGCGCTTGAGTTGGATGCGCCGCATGCTGCCGGTGGCCGCAGGGCCACCGCTTTCAAACAAAGCGCTGACCAGCGTGGACAGGCTGGACACGGTGTACGCACCCGGCCGGCGGGCCTGCCCCACCACAAACACCTGCACACTGCGCAGCTGCCCAAGCGTGGCGCTGAGCTGGAAGTTGTTGTAGACACGGCCGACCTGGGCGCGCAAAACCTGCTCAATCTGCGATGCTTTGACACCGGCCAGGTTGACAGTGCCAACGCGGGGAATGTTCACCTGGCCGTTACGGTCCAATAACAAGCGCAAGTCTGCATCTACGGCGCCCCAAGCCTTAAGCTCTACCTCATCGCCTGGGCCCAGCACGTAGTCAGAAGGCACCGGGACGTTTTGAAGCGATGAGAAGCTGGAGCCACTGAAAAGGCTGTAGCCGAATAACGGCAAGCTGCGCCCCGTGGATTCCTCCACGAAACGCTGATACGCCGTAACTTCAAGCGCTTGCAGGCTGATAGTCTGAGTCGGAGGGATGGGCGCAACCCTCTCTCGAGCGACCGGTACGGGCGAACCGCCAGCACCCGGCTGCTCCACCCCTCTCGATTGCCCCTGCGGAGCAGTGCTTAACATCGGGGTAGCCGTCAGCCCTAATGGTGATCCCGCCGACGCAGTGCCGCCAATGGACTGAGCAACTGCGGGTGACGCCCAGCTCACGCAAAATAGAAGAAGGCCAACGATAACTTTGATGCTACTACTCTTGTTCGGCGTCACACCCGTTCCTCACTCCAAAACGAGTATTGTGAGCGGACAGGATGAAACCGCCAAGCAGTTTCATTCAAAGCGACTCGACTGTGGCGCTAGACCAAAAACTCTTCCAACTTGCGACCTCCAGCCAAGGCATCTACAACCCATTGCGGTTTGCGTCCACGACCACCAGACCAGAGCTCGCCGTTCGGACCACGGTACTTAGCGACTGCCTTAGCCTTAGCCTTACCCTTTACATTGACAACGAAAGGCTTGCGTTGGCGCCTTGGGTTTGGAGCAAAACCCAACTCCTCAGCGGAGATACCCAAGTCTTTAATTTGTTGCGTAATTAAAGAAATGGCATCAGCCTTTTCTTTTTGGCGCAATGCTTCAGCTTCAATTAAAAGCTTTTCCGCTTGCGCCTTGAGCTCGTGATATGTCTTCATAGAAATTTGCTTTGGAAATTGCAATCGATGGTGTTCTAATATTGTACGCCAACTAAATGGCAACTAGTCTAGCTTGGGACATGAATTAGCAAGCCAAGCCACCTCATTAACGCGCCAAACCGTCAAGACCTCGCTCTGTACCTCCTCAAGACCGCAGCCACAGTCCAGTTGACAATCTTTCCTGTGATCCTGCACTCAGGTAACTGAACTCAAGAGGCAGATACAACAGTGCCTGTCGGCAGCTGATTCATTAGAGGTTTATTCAAGTGCAAAAG
>CAZMXB010000673.1:0-2081 GCA_964569855.1 uncultured Rhodoferax sp. | reverse complement strand
CATTAGAGCCTCCAAAACAAAAAATTAAAGTAATAAGAGAAATACAAATAAATATCGTTCAAAATTATAATAACAACGGAATGAATAAAGCAGATTCGGGATAACGGTTGAGGCTAAGAAACGTAGCCTTGTAATTACGTTTCAAAATTTGGTAGGAACTTTATTGGCTATGTTTTTTAGCCTTTGTTACCGCCAGTATTTTGTTAAATGTTTTAAATTTAATTATATATGAAAAAGGAAACAACGCTTCAAAAATTAGTTGAAGCAATTAAAAAAAGAGAAGTAGAGGTTTACCACAACACAAATGATGGTATTGTAATTTCAAGATTAGATGAGTTTCTTGAAATGGAGCAAAACGAACTTATTGAAGCACATTCAGAAGGAATAAGATTTATGGCAGAAAATTCCACAGTACCACAACCTGCCTCTATTAGTTGGTTTCGTCAAAAGTACGATGTACTGTCTTAATATTGGCGGTAACGGTTGCGGCTTTATGCAGTAGCGGTAGTTCAAGAGCCAAAAACAACAAATAATAACTAAACTTTAAATTAAGCCTTATGCCTGAAAACAAAACCGAAATCCCGCAATTGCTTGAAACGGCTGTTATCGCCAGTACGGATTTGAACCGAGTACATCACGCTGATTTTTTAGACAATAATTTGCCTGATAAATGTGCAAAATTAATAATCGCAGACCCGCCATATTTTGAAGTAAAAGGAGATTTTGACTTTATTTGGAAATCATTTGAAGAATATCTTATTGATGTTGAAAAATGGGCAAAGGAATGTAAGCGATTACTTGCTGATAACGGTACTTTGTTTTGGTACGGACACGCTAAAAATATAGCTTATGCACAAGTAATATTTGATATTCATTTTAATCTGATTAATAATCTTGTATGGGATAAAGGTTCATTTATGGGATTAGAAGAAAGCGAAGGATTGAGAAGTTTTGCACCTTGCACCGAAAGAATATTGATGTATGGAAGTAAAGCACAAGATACGACTGGATTAAAAGAAGTTGAAATGGAATATGTAGCACCAAGAAATCCTTTTGCTCTGGAATTAAAAAAAGCAAGGTTAAAAAAATGTGTAAGCATAAATCAAGTTGCTGAATATGGTAAGTTTTACGGAAACGTAAATCACGGTGGAGCAGTTACTAATTGGGAAAGAGGTTATAATGTTCCGCAAAAAGAACAATGGCAAATACTTTGCGATAATTTACCAATAGAACGCAAAGAATATGACGAGTTACGCAAAGAATATGACGAGTTACGCAAAGAATATGACGAGTTACGCAGACCATTTGCAAATTGTTTTAAACTTCAAGAGATATTTAGATTTTCAAATGAAGCACAAAAAACAGGTGCAAAATACGACCACGAAACTGTAAAGCCTGAAACACTAACAAGAGCTTTAATTTTGACTTGTAGTCGTCCAAATGATTTAGTAATTATTCCTTTTGCGGGAAGTGGAACGGAGTGTGCGATGAGCGTAAAAGAAAATAGAAATTTCGTTGCTTACGAAATAACCGAAAAGCACGTAAATATGAGTAACAAAAGAGTTAAGAAGATATTAGATAATCCTCCTTTATTTGCAGGGTTGTAGTATTGGCGATAACGTTTTGCGGCTATGCGCTCGTTTTAATGGCGCATAGGTGCTGTTATAAGCTGACGGTTACGAATGTTACTATGAAAAACAATATAAACAATTAAAATATAAAATTATGCAATTAACATCATTACGAAGCAATCAAACGTTTACAGTTGATTATGGAAGTGGTAAATTAATACCACAAACTGAACTAATTTTATTAGTAGAAAAACCAAAGTACACGCAAAAACGCGAAAAAATTATTAAAGGTAGTGAAATACAAGAATTGAGATTTACTACTGGAACTAATGGGATAAAACAAATTATAGGAATGCTTGAACAAGCTGTAAAAGTATCTGACGATTATGAAAAATTAGCGGGTGGTATTAATAACATCATAGTTAATCAAACTGTTTCAAAGTAGCTACCGTTTGCTTATAACGTCCCCGTGCTTGGTGCAGTGCGGGCTAAAAATGCACAAATTTTCGA
>CAZMXB010000672.1:0-2087 GCA_964569855.1 uncultured Rhodoferax sp. | reverse complement strand
GCGCGGGCCCAGGGGGTTGCCGTGTCCTTCGCCCGGGTGTGGCCGGCGGTGGGCTGCATGGAGTTGAAATCCTTCTTGGCGATCGGCTTGCCGGTCCAGTCACGGTTCTCAGCCAGCGCCGCCAGCGGGTCGATGATGGTGGGCGCCAGGGTCTGCAGCGACAGCCCGGCCGAGCCGATGGGGTTGAAGGCATCGGCGAACAGGCTGACCAACTGCGCCAGGCGCTTCGGGGTGTCCTTGAATCCGCCCATGGCCCACTCGGTGGGGATGCGCGCCAGGTTGGGGATGACGTGAAAGCCCAGCGGCATCGGGATGGAGACGTACTTGTCAGCGCCGATGGGGATCACGATGCTGCGCTCGCGCACGAAGTCCGGTGGCTCCTCGTCGTCGTAGCCGGCCGCCGCCAGCAGCAGCGCCTGCATGGATCCCAGCAGCAGGCCTCCGGTCATGATCTTCTTGCCGGTGGCCGACAGCTTGCCGCCAGAGAACATGGTCTCGGCCATGCGCGCGGTACCCTGGACCGCGGCATTGAAGAAGGCGTACATGGCGCCGGCCTGCAGGGCGACCTGCCCTTTCCGGTTGAAATTGACAGTCAGGTTCTTGGCAACGCTGGCCGCCTGCGAGTTGGTCATGCCCTGCTCTTTGGCGACCTTGTAGGTGGCCAGGCGAACCGCGTTTTCCATGGATTCGTTGTAGTCGGACAGCCATCCGAACACGCCCCGGCCGAACTCCATGGCCCGGCCCTGCTTGATCTTCTTGAGCTCGTCGGCGATCGCGTCCGCCCGCTCCTGGGCGTTGGCGTACATGTCCCTGTAGCCGGTGGCGCCGCCTTCACGCTGGAACTCTTCGAACAGGCCAGCCCAGGTCGACGTCGGGGTCTTGCCGGCGCGGTGGTCGCGCAGGTCGATGTAGATACCGCGCAGGGCGGACCCGACGTGCTTCATGACCTCGACCTGCTTTCCAGCCAGACCGGTGGACTGCAGATTGAGCAGTGCCGTCTGGATGTCGCGCGTCAGGTTGACCACGCCGAACACGGGATTGAACTGGGTGTTGACCGCGGCGAAGTACCGCGTCATCTTGGCCACGTTGCCCATCACCACACCCAGCTGGTCGGAGTCCAGATTCTTCAGGCTCTTAGCCATGCGCATCGCCCGCGGGTCGGCCGCGTTGAAGAACACGTACTTGTCCTCGCCGTCGATCCGCACGGCCAGCACGTTGTCTGCGCTGCGCAGGACCGGGTTGATGCGCTCGGCAACCTGGCCGGTCCTGGGATCGATGTACTTCTGGCGTGGTTCGGCTGCAATGGCCTGGGCATCGATCGGGTTTAGGCCCATGCTGATCAGCTGCATGGCGGTGGCGGTGATCTGCGCCGGGTTCTGCTCGAGCGCCGGGTCGACTGCAAACCAGAAGTCCGGGTTTGGCGCCGACAGGACCATCCCGTACAAAGCCTCGCCGATGCGGCGTTTCTCGGCCCGGGTAATCGCTTTCTCGCGCTGCAGGGCGATGTTGGCCATGATGTTGGCCACCGGCTTGTTGGAACCCATGGCGCGCTTGCTGGAGGATCCTCGCACGCTGAATCCTTGCCCGATGCCCATGGCGCCGTTGTCCATCTCCTCGCGCATCAGGGGCACGTATTCGTCCCCGTAGGCAGCCTGCCATGCGTCGATGGTGGACTGCTTCTCCAGGCCGCTGGAGACCAGCAGGGCACGGGTGTCACGGTTCATCTGGTCAACCCGGCGGGCCAGCGCCTGGTAGGCGGTGCGCTTGGCCGCCGGCAGCCCGGCCAGGTAGGCGCGGGCGTCTGCCGTCTTGATTCCGGACCCGCCGTCGGGCATGTTCGGGTTCACCTTGGCCACCTGATCGTTGCGCCGCTCGGCGTGCCGGTTGTGCAGGTACTCCTCGAAGTCGGACATCTCCACGCCCCGGGCCTGCATGTCGGTCAGCAGCGGGCGGATGGACTTCTCCAGAAACTCCTTGGTGGCCATGGCTGCCCGGCCGTGGTAGAGCTCTTCCTGCAGGTACGGGTCCAGGTTGTCGGCAATGCCGCCGATGGCATCGCGCACGGCAGTGACAACGCGCTTGGTGTC
>CAZMXB010000671.1:0-2093 GCA_964569855.1 uncultured Rhodoferax sp. | reverse complement strand
GTATTGCCGCCATGCTCGCCAATAATGGCGCGGATGTTGTGCTGGTCGATGCTGACAAACAATCCACCGCTAGCACTTGGGCGGCTGACCGTGAAGCTGATACAAGCCTGCCATCTGTGGCGTGTGTCCAAAAGTACGACAACATCAGGCAAACGCTGTTAGACCTTGATACACGTTATTCGCACGTTGTAGTGGATTGCGCTGGTCACGATTCAAAGGAATTGCGTACAGGCATGACAGCCGCCCATGTAATGCTGTCACCGTTTCGCCCATCACAACCAGACCTCGACACCGCGCCAAAACTGGCGGATCTGATTGACCAGGCAAAAGAAGTAAATGACGGTTTGAAGGTTTGCGCGGTGCTAACAATGTGTCCGAGCAATCCAGCCATCACCGAGATACAGGACGCACAAGCCTACCTTGCAAGGGTTAGTGGCTTACCAGTTGTTGAACCATGTATCTATGATCGGAAGGTTTACCGTGATGCTATGGGCTTAGGTAAAGGCGCTGGTGAAATGAAAAACGACAAAGCCACAAAAGAGCTGACAGCTTTATGGGAGGCTATCAATGGTTAATATCCGCGAACCAAAACAACCAAGCCAGCCCAAAAAGGCGGCATTGTCTGACGCTGAAAAAGCTGCAAAGGCTGAAAGTTTTGGCAATGAAGCAATACCCAAGCTGCCACGCGCTAAGCCATTCAAGGCAATCAACATCCCTTTCACTGAAGATGATTACAACCAGCTACTAGCGGCTGCAAAAAGTGACAACAGACTGCCAACCAGTTTTATCAAGGCGGCGATCAAGACAGCCATTGATAAGCGGCTGGCAAAGCAATAACCAATAAACTGACACCGCACCAATACAGCACCGATTCGGTACTGCAAAGGTGCTGATTCGGTCAGGCTGCCATGATTCGCCATACTTGAACGCTACTCCACTGTTTTCCGGTCACAGTCTTGTAGCCTGCACCGTTCAAGTGGTCAGCCAGTTTGCGGGTAGTCAGGTTGCCATGCTCAGCGATCAATTCTAAACAGACCTCTTTTACCTCACCTTTGCGCGCCTTGGTGGTTGCCATCCATGCCGCACTAGCCGCGTTTGTGTCGCTGTTACGGACAGCCTGTAGATTCGGGTTGCCTAGTACCGTCCCGCGCTCCTTAGCGACTTTCAGGGCGGCTTTGGTGCGCTCACTGATTAGCTGGTGTTCGTAGTGAGCCATGCAAGCCAATATGCCGATGGTCAGACTGTTAGCTTCAGGCATATCAACAGCGATAAAGTTTAGTTTGCTGTCTGCCAGCTCCATCAGGAAAAGACGGTTTCTGCTCAGCCTGTCCAGCTTGGCAATGAGCAGGGTTGCACCTGTCAGGCGGCACTTGCGTAATGCTTTGAGCAATTCGGGGCGGTTATCTTTTTTGCCGCTTTTAATGTCGGTGAATTCTGCCAGCACTTGACCACCACCAGACCTAGCAACGTAATCAGCAACAGCTCCACGTTGTGAGTCCAGACCTAAACCAGATTCACCCTGTTTGTTAGTTGATACTCGGAAATAAGCTACAAACTTCATTCTGCGACACTCCTTCATTTCGACGTTTTGCGCATTGTAACAGCACTGATTCGGCACTGCAACGGTGCTGATTCGGTACTGCATGATGTCTAAAAACTACCAGCCTAACGTGTGCATAAATTGCGCCCCTAACGTCTGCAAAAACTCTGAACCGTCACGCGCGTACAGACCCCAAGATAATCCCCGTCTGGCTTTCTGCTTATTACGCGCGCGCGTATTGCTATCAAAACTCCCCAAGCACCTTGGGTAAGCCATTGAAAAACAAGGATTGATTCAAGCTAACTGGTTGATTGTAAAGGCGGTTTTATAACATAGTCCCAGGATACCTACTTTCCATAACACATTGATTCGGCTAGATAATCAGGCAATGAGGCTGGCAGTTTTGTGGGGTCTGTAATCTATGGCTGACAAGGTTTGCCGCCATTGCTGACAGACAGCCATAAACCACTACAGGACAATGCCGCCCGTTGCTGGTCGGGTGTGTCGCTGTGACACACCTAAGCAACAAGGAAGCCGACTAGGATTGTCTGGC